>CANPOY010000035.1 GCA_947575805.1 uncultured Lachnospiraceae bacterium | reverse complement strand
ACACACTCTTTCCCTACACGACGCTCTTCCGATCTCCCGGTCAAATTCCAGCCCTTTGGCCCCATGTGCCGTCATCAGCCACAAGGGTTCCGATTCCCCAGCATTCCTGCAGGACGCAGGGCCGATTTCCAGCTCTTCTCCATAGGCCTCCTGAGCCTCTGCCCACGCCCTGACATTCTGATAGCGGGCAGCGTCCTCCTTCAGCCACTCCGCAAGCGCCCTCCACTCAGCCAGCTTTTCCGGATTACCCTTAGCTGCCTCCCGCAGATAGCTGTCATAGTCCACCGCCTTCAGGATATATCGGACTCCCAGCGCCGGCGTCATACATTTCAGGCTGTCCAGCTGCCTCTGCAGGCAGGAAAGCCGTTCCAGTACCTCCCACCTGTAATCCTGCCCTCCGCCCCTGAGCTGTCTCCTGTAATACTCCTGCATGTCCGGAATCGAACGCCCCTCCCCCACTGCCTCCCTGCTGATATATCTTACGGGCCTGTTGACAATGCGAAGCAGATATTCTCTGCGCCAGTCCCCGGAGGCCGCCAGCAAATACGCCATCACATCCCTGGCCACAAAATGCTCATAGACGTTTTTCACCGCCTCCCGCTTATAAAAAGGGATTCCGGCGCCATACAGTGCGGCAGCAGCCTTCTGCATCTGGAAATTGGTACGGAACAAAACGGCACATCGTGCACCATCCTTCCCATGACACTCCCGCCAGCTTCCGGCCTGCTGCAGCAGCCAGCCCTCCTGAGCTGCTCTGTCCTGAAAGGATCTTAACTGCACTCCCGTGTACGTTGCTGATCCTGCTTCTCCTTTCCTTCCTGCTTCACGTCCTGTCCCGGCCTCCTTCTCCGCCTCCTCCCCTGATCCGGCAGCCGCCCGAAGGGCCTTGGGAAACCTGTTTTTGTTTTCTTCGATAACAGCCAGAGAAGCCCTGACAATCTCCTCCGTACTCCGGTAATTCACATCCAGCAGGAGCCGCTTGGCCTGATAATCTTCTGTAAACTGCCTCAGAATATCCGGCTCTGCTCCCCGGAATCCGTAGATGGACTGGTCGTCGTCCCCCACGGCAAAAATGTGATAAGGTTCTGCACTTAAAAGCCTGATTACATCATACTGCACGGGATTGCAATCCTGAAATTCGTCTATGAGAATATGCCGGAAACGGCCCTGCCAACTTCGCCGGGCCTGTGTATCCTCCTCCAGCATCCTCCTGCACTCAAAGAGCATATCGTCGAAATCCACCGCTCCCGCTTCCCGCACTGCTTTCGTGTAAGACGCAACTATTTCCTCAAAATGTTCCCTCCACTCCGACGGTACTGCTGCTGCAGCCCGTTCCCTGTTCGCTGTATTTTTATACAGGCTTATGGCCGAGAGTATCCGAACCGCATCCTCCGCCAACTCCCCGCTGCCCTGACAACGCTTTAAAACAGACATCATAAGATTCTTCTTCCGGGAATCGCTTAGTAAATTCAATCGACGGAATCCGTTGGACTCCAGTAAAATGTGATAAAAGACAGAATGAAAGGTTCCGAATTGAACGGGAAAGGACTGCTCTGACGTTTGCCGGAAACGGCACTGCATCTCCACGGCGGCGTCCTTTGTAAAAGTAATGACCAGAATCTGGTCCGGCGGTATCCCCTGCTCCAGGAGATACTGTATTCGCCTGGTGACGGTAAAGGTCTTCCCGGAGCCGGGGCCGGCCAGCAGAAGCAGCGGCCCCCCGCCCCAGGTCACAGCCCTGCGCTGCGACTCATTTAAATTACTGAAATCAAGCATTGGTAAGCTTATCTATTCCTTTCCTGATTCTCTTTAAGCTCTCCTCTTTCCCCAGAACCTCCAAAATCTCGGTGGCGCCCGCGGGAGTCATCTGCTTGCCGGAAACGGCGGTACGGATCGGCCACATGACAAAGCCGTTCTTTACCCCCTTTTCCTCCACATACTTCAGCAACATCTGGTACAGGCCGTCATTGCTGTAATCCTCCTGGGCCTCCAGCAGGGGCAGCACATCCCGGAGCACCTGAAGGGAAGAAGCCTGATCGGTCTTCATCTTTTTATGAGTATACATTTCCGCGTCATACTCCGGCAGCGTTTCAAAGAAATCCACGTGCTCCGCAATGTCCGGAAATACCTCGATACGGGTCTTGACCATGCCTGCAATCTTCTTTAAATCAAGATCCCTTGTCAGCGCTTTTTTCAGATAAGGCTCCGCCATCTCATAAAATCTGTCAAAGTCCATGGCCTTGATATATTCGCTGTTCATCCAGCGCAGCTTGACCATATCGAAAACTGCCGGGGACTTGCTGATCCTGTGATAATCAAACTCCCTGATCAACTCCTCCAGGCTGAAAATCTCCCTAGACTGCTTTTCTTCCATGGAGTCCTCCGGAGACCAGCCCAGCAAGGCAATATAATTCACCACGGCCTCCGACAGAAATCCCTGCTCCATCAGATCCTCAAAGGATGCGTGGCCGCTTCTCTTGGCCAGCTTCTTATGATTCTCATCGGTAATCAGGGGCAGGTGCACATACACCGGGCTCTCCCAGCCAAAGGCGTCATAAAGGCGCTGATACTTGGGCGATGAGGACAGATACTCGTTTCCCCTCACCACGTGGGTAATATTCATGGTATGGTCATCCACCACATTGGCAAAATTATATGTGGGATAACCGTCGGACTTGATCAAGATCATATCGTCCAGCTCAGAGTTTTCCACCGTTATATCCCCGTACAGCTCATCGTGAAAGGTGGTGCTTCCCTCGGTAGGATTGTTCTGCCGGATAACAAAGGGCTTACCGGCAGCCAGATTTGCCTCGACCTCCTCCTTTGACAGTTGCAGACAGTGCTTGTCATAGACCGAGATCTCCTTGCCCTCTACCACCTCGGTCTTTAAGGATGCCAGACGCTCCTTATCGCAGAAGCAGTAATAGGCTTCTCCCTTATCAATCAGCTCCCGGGCATATTTCATATATATTCCCGTCTTCATCCGCTCGCTCTGGACATAGGGGCC
Organism: uncultured Lachnospiraceae bacterium; assembly: GCA_947575805.1. Lineage (GTDB taxonomy): Bacteria > Bacillota > Clostridia > Lachnospirales > Lachnospiraceae > Acetatifactor. Next base: position 28,249 of record CANPOY010000035.1, on the reverse strand, counting down.
ATATCCGCCGTCCTTATCCGGTCCCTCATCATGGGTGATCCCGGTCTTTGCCAGCGTGCGGTAAATCAGCTCCGTGGCTCCCTCCATAAACCGCTCCTGATCCGTGTCCTCAATGCGAAGCATGAAATCTCCGTCCTCATGCTTTGCGATCAGAAACTCATATAAAGCGCTCCTTAAATTTCCCACGTGCATTTTGCCTGTGGGACTGGGCGCGTACCTTGTCCTGATTTTCATAATTCCCTCCCTTTCGCCGCCCAAACGGCATATGTTCTACTGCCTTTTCTTCTCATACTACGTATTACCAGCTTTTGATAAACGTATTAATGTAATTATCCAGACACTTCCTGATGACCTCAATGGCATCTTCCCGGTTACCCTGTTCGTTCACAGCGGTAGTCTTATTCTCCAGCGATTTATATACCGTAAAGAAATGCTCCATCTCCTGCACTACATGGGTGGGCAGCTCGGAAATATCATGATAGCCGTTGTAATATGGATCGTTAAAGGGCACGGCTATAATTTTTTCGTCGTTTTTACCGCTGTCCAACATGGAAATAACCCCTATGGGATACGCCCGGACCAGGGTCAGGGGCTGAACAGGCTCTGAGCAAAGAAGCAGCACATCCAGCGGATCTCCGTCGTCTCCATATGTACGGGGAATGAACCCGTAATTGGCAGGATAATGGGTGGATGTATGTAAAATACGGTCCAGAATCAAAAACCCCGTCTCCTTGTCCAGCTCATATTTATTTTTGCTCCCCTTGGAAATCTCGATCACACAGATAAAATCCGTGGGTGTCACTCTCTGTGTGCTGATACTGTGCCATATACTTCCGTTAATCTCTTTCATGCTAACCTCCCTGCCGTAAAAACGGCTATTGCCTACAAGGTGATTGTAGTGCAGGAACAGGAAGTTTGTCAAGACATCCTGAGCATAAATCCCTGCTCCCAGGTCTCTCCTGCCCCTGCAGTATCGGTATAAGGCCGTTCCTCCAGCGTCCCTTTTCCTGCCCCGGCGTTACCCTCTGACCTGGCCGCTGCCATAAATCCTGTATTTGTATGAGGTAAGCTCTTTTAACCCCATAGGGCCTCTGGCGTGAAGCTTCTGGGTGCTGATCCCGATCTCCGCCCCGAACCCAAATTCAAAGCCGTCCGTAAATCTGGTAGACGCATTCCAATAGACACAGGCTGCATCCACCTCATTTAAGAACTTTTCCGCTGTTTCACTGTTCTCCGTGACAATACACTCGGAATGCCCCGTGCCGTAACGATTGATATGCAGAACAGCCTCCTCCGGAGAGTCCACGGTCTTTATAGACAGGATATAGTCGAGATATTCTCTCGCGTAATCCTCCTCCGTGACAGGGCTGCAGTCAGACAACACCTCCCGCACCCTTTCATCCCCCCGCAGCTCCACCTGCTTAGCAGCAAGCGATTCCTTCAGCTTCGGCAGAAACGCCTCCCTGACCTCGTTGTGTACTATCAGGGATTCACAGGCATTGCAGACCCCGATCCTTTGGGTCTTGGCATTAAAAATAACCCGCACCGCCTGGTCCAGATCCGCCTCCCGGTCCACATACACATGGCAGTTACCTGTCCCCGTCTCTATCACGGGTATGGTACTGTTCTCCACCACACTCCTGATCAGGCCTGCGCTTCCCCTGGGAATCAGCAGATCCACATACTCCTTCAGCCTCATAAATTCTACGGTTACGGTTCTGTCCGTATCCTCGATCAGCTGCAGTACGTCGCCGGAAATCCCACAAGCCTCCAGAGCTTCCCGCAGCACCTTCACAATCTCTCCGTTGGAGTACAACGCATCGCTGCCTCCCTTTAATATCACCGCATTTCCGGTCTTAAAACAAAGTCCGAAAGCATCCGCCGTCACATTGGGCCTGGCCTCATAAATCATGCCGATAACCCCCATGGGCACCCGGACCTTTTTGATTTTCAGCCCGTTGGGCCGCTGAAACTCCTCCATGACCTCACCGATACAGTCCGGCAGTTCGGCAATCTGGCACAGTCCCTCCGCCATGTCACGAATCCGCTCCGGTGTCAGCCGCAGCCTGTCCTGCAAACCGGGATTCATACCGTTTTTCACCGCGTTTTCCATATCTCTGCCGTTGGCCCTCAGAAGCCGATCCGTATTTTCTACCAGCGCATCCGCCGCCGCCAAAAGTCCTCTGTTCTTTTCTTCCGCAGTTAATTTCTGTAAGAGCGGCTTCACTGCCGCAGCCCGCTCTCCCATAGCAGTTAAATCCGTCATCCTTCCTCCTGTTCTGCCGCCCGACACAGTTCTGCCGCCCCATATCAGCAACCGCTTCCTGCAGCAATATTATTTACTTTCGCCATCACGGCTCCTCTGTAACTCAAACCTTATGGTTTTAAACGCATATCACCTGATAAGGCTTAATATCATGTTCCCCGCCGGGAATCCTTTCCACCATCTGACAGAGAAAACCGGCTCCGATGGTTTTCAGCTGCAAATCCGGCTTATCCGCCAGATACCTGTCATAAAAGCCCTTTCCGTAACCGATACGGTTACGCATACCGTCAAAGGCCACACCGGGCATCAGCATCAGCACCCGCTCCGTATTTCCCGGAGAGTACTCATAGATCTTCCCATCTTCCGGCGGCTCGGGAATTCCCTTATAACCGGGAATCAGCTCCTGCATGGAATGAATTTGCATAAAAACCATTTCCGGTTGTGCCCCGCTGCTGATGACTCTGGGAAGATATACTTCTTTCCCCAGCCGCAGGGCCTCGCTTAAAATTTCACCGGTATTGATCTCACTGCCATAGCTCGCATAACCCAGCAAGATGCCTGCCCGGTAAAACCACTGATGTCCCAGGATGCGCTCTGTCAGCAGCACCCTTGCCCGTTCTCTCTCTTCATCACTCAGGGCTTCCCGAAGTGCAAGCGCCTTTCGCCTGATGTCCCCCTTATTCATGCTCACCGCCTGTCTCTACTCTTTGACTGCCTTCCAACTCCGACGCAATCCCGCCGTTCACCGCTTTCTGCATCCCGGTTTTCCCGCCGTATTTCTGTCCCAGGTCAATTACGCTCCCGTCCGGCTTTTCGATGACAATGTTGTCCAGCTGGCTCTTCAGATTATTTTTAATGCTGTCCACATATTCCCTGCGCAGCCTTGCCTGCTCTTCCTTTTCTTCCGCCGTCAGGCCCTGTGCCTTTGATTTATGGTAAAGCTCGTTGATACGTGCAATCCGTTGCTCCATGTTCATAGCTGTCGCCTCGTCTCCTTCTGCAAGTTTACAGTCTGCCAACCCGCACCTGATTTATCATCTCATTTTTTCTCATGGTAACATTGACCAACCTGGCCTATCTGCGGCATTTCTGCACACTTATGCTTAATATATCACATACCGTTCCCCACAACAATACAAATCATCTAAATTTTCATTTTATGCCATGATTGGCTCACCAGTCAAACCCAACAATGCCGCGGGCAACGAAGTTCCTTCTTTAAGATAGGAATTTTTGTTTCTCGCGGTATTCATCATTTTTAGGCATTTGCAAATATATAACCTTATTTAATCTGACATTACTATTTGAATGAGATTTAAATATACATGCTTATATATGTGTCTCACTTCCCAGCAATATACTCTGCCAAACTAATGTTGTTGCAGTAAAAATGAACCCGATTCCATAGCGCTAAACATCAAGAAATACCGCCTTCTGAACAATATGACCCAGGAGGAAATTGCCCAGCACCTCAATCTGGATCCTCCATATTAGGCCCAGTGGGAACGGGGTGAACGAAACTTCACCCTGCAGCGGGTAATTCATGTCTGCCGCCTGTTCCGCGTCGGTATACGTCTATGTTTTCTATTATACTCTGAGTTCATGACAGAAACTGTCACTCTAAATAATTTTGAACTAATTTAAGATTTTACAGATATAAGGAAGGAAGAAACATTTTTAAGTACAATATCCCTTCCCCGCCATATAGAACAGCCTTATCCTGGGCACAATTTTGTCTGTAGCACAAAGCACGCCATGTAGCTCCATTCCGGAAAATCCCGTTTATCTGTGCAGACTGCTCACAAACCCCGACAGATCAAAATTTTCATCCTTTTTGGCCGCGAACAGAGTTCCCTGGTTTTCCCCTGCCAGCAGCCTGTGCAGCACACCGATGTCTTCACTGTTGGCAATGATCATGTCTGCCCCTGCCTTGGTGGCAATCCGGGCCGCCACCAGCTTGGTATTCATGCCACCGGTACCCACATTGCTTCCTGTTGTGGCCTTGCCCATTTCCATCAGCTCGTCGGTCAGCTCTTCCACCTCCTCAATAAATCTGGCATCGGCATTCTTTCTGGGGTCATCGGTATACAAACCGTCAATGTCCGAGAGCAGGATCAGCAGGTCTGCCTCCACCAACGCCGCCACAATGGCGGAGAGGGTATCATTGTCCCCGAATTCAATCTCATAGGTGGTAACCGTATCATTCTCATTCACAATGGGAATCACCCCCAGCTTTAAAAGCTCCGTAAAGGTATTATGGGCATTATACCTGTTTAAATCGTCCACAATGGTATTCTTTGTCATCAGGATCTGTGCTGCCACCTGATTGTATTCCGCAAACAGCCTTTGATATGTCATCATCAGCCGAGCCTGTCCCACCGCAGAGCAGGCCTGCTTTACCGCTAATGTCTCCGCAGCGCTGTCCGCCCGTATATTTTTCAGGTTTACTGCATTTTTCCCGGCGGCAATGGCCCCCGAGGAAACCAGCACCACCTCCTTGCCCTGGTTGCGAATATCGCTGAGCTCCCGCACCAGCTTTTCCATGCGGATATAGTCCATGTCTCCCGTCTCCTTATGGGTCAGGGAGGAAGACCCTATCTTAACCACAATCCTCTTTTTATCCTTCAGTAATTCTCTCAGTCTGCTCATTTTCCTGTTTTCTCCATATTTCGCCGCGTCTGCGCCATTCGTAAGCCTCATTCTATCACGAAATGCCATAATTTACAATCCCGGGACGCCGTTTCGTCTATGGCAAGAGATAAAAATAGCCGCTCCTGCAAACAGAGCAACTATTTTTTAATATCTGTGCATTGTTCTAAGGCGCATACTCTCCGGCAATTCTCTCCGCCACCCGCAGGCCGTCCATGGCAGCAGAAGTGATTCCTCCCGCGTATCCTGCACCCTCTCCGCAGGGATACAGTCCCCGGATCTCTGACTGCAGCGTCTCGTCCCTGCAGATCCTCACCGGAGAAGACGTCCGGCTCTCCACTCCCAACAGGATGGCATCCGGCCTGTTAAAGCCCCGGATCTGCCGTCCAAAGCTCTCCATCCCGTCCACAAAGGCTTCGCTGCAGCTTTGGGGAAGAAGACTGCTCAGGTCAGCCCAGACATATTCCCCCTTACACTGAGGCTGCAGCACGCCGTCCGCTTCCCCGGCCGCCTCCGAATTCTGTAAAACCTTCTCCCTGTAGTCCCCGTATCTCTGAGCCGGGATTTTCCCCTGCCCCAGCCTGAAGGCCTTTTCTTCCAGACTCCTCTGAAACTTCAATCCGGCCAGCGGATGCCCGGATTCAAAATCCTCCGGGGTTACCGTCACAATTACTGCACTGTTGGAGTTTACGCCGTCCCTCCCGCTGTAACTCATACCGTTGACCGCGGTCCGCCCTTTCTCGGAAGAAGCATTCACCACATAACCGCCGGGGCACATGCAGAAGGAGTAAACTCCCCTGCCGTTCCGGGCTTTAGCCGTCACCTTGTAGGACGCGGCCCCCAGGCTGCCGGGATCCGCCATACCGTACTGGCTCTCGTTAATCATGGACTGAGGATGCTCCACCCGAAGTCCCACCGCAAATGCCTTTGCCTCCATGGGTATCCTTCTTTCATACAGCATGGCAAAGGTATCCCTGGCACTGTGCCCCACTGCCAGGACGAGCTGTCCGCATGCAAGCCGTTCTTTGCCGTTTATGGTAATCCCCGTTACTCTGCCGCCCCGGATCTCAAAATCCGTCACAAGGCTCTGAAAACGCACCTGCCCTCCCAGCCGCACGATTTCATTGCGCATATTCCGCACCACATTCCGCAGCACATCCGTTCCGATATGGGGTTTTGCCTCATAACAAATGCTTTCCCCGGCACCGAACCGCGCCAGTGTCTCCAGAACCACTCCGTTCCGGCCGTCCCGATCCTTCACCAATGTGTTAAGCTTTCCGTCGGAAAAGGTGCCGGCGCCGCCCTCGCCGAACTGCACGTTGGATTCCTCATTCAGACAGCCCGTGCTCCAGAATTCCTCCACATCCCGCTGCCGCTCCTCCACACATTTCCCCCGCTCCAGCAGAATTGGGCAATACCCGTGAAGCGCCAGAAAATAACCGCAGAAAAGCCCGGCAGGTCCCATCCCCACAATGACTGTCGGGCCTTCCCGCCGCTTTTGTCCGCAGCGGGGAAAAGTATACTCTGCTGTATGCACCCTGCTGACCTGATTTTCCCTGCCCTGAAATCTATGTAGGATTCTGTCCTCATTTCCGGTCTTTATATCCAGGGAATAGCTGTAGAAAATCTCAGGCTTACGCCTGGCATCAACGGACCGCCTTACGATCTTCATCTCCTGAATATCCTGTACGGAAATATGGAGCAGTTCCGCCGCCCTTTTCCTGAGCTGCTCCTCTGTATGTTCCGTCCTCATTTTCACCTGATTGACACGCAGCATATTTATTGCTCTCCTTCCGCCGCAAACACTCCCGCCAGATAGCCGCTGCACCAAGCCCACTGCAGATTGTAGCCGCCGCATCTTCCGTCCACATCCAAAAGCTCTCCTGCAAAAAAGACACCGGGCGCCTTAACGGATTCCAGTTCTTCCGTCAACTCGTCCAGCGGCACGCCCCCGGCGCACACCTGGGCATGTTCGAAGGAGTTGCTTCCGGTCACATGCACTTCCAGGCATCTGCACAGCTCATACACCCTCCTGATCTTATCCGGATCCGCTCCGTAAGCAGGCTCGGAAGGCCTTAATCCTGCCAGCTTCATCATCAGCGTCATCAGCTTTTTATTTAAGACACCGGTAAAATACTCCTCCACCGTACCGCATCTTTCCACAGGCATCCGCTTCCTGACCAGTCTCTCCGAAAACTCCTCCGCCCTGCCTTTGCAGTCCGGCAGGAAGTCTATCTTCAGAGTCACCTCTTTTTTCTCCCGCAATATGTAATTGATCCTGCCGCTCAACTGAAAAACCGGTATCCCGGAAATACCGTAATCCACAAGCTGCAGCTCCCCCCGTTCCCTTATCCTGCCGATTTCCTTATCCTCCAGCAGAATCTCCGCTTCGGCTCTTACGCCGGCCACCGATTTAAACCAGTCCTCCCTGCACTTTAACTGCACCAGCGCCGGGACTACCGGCACAAGACTGTGCCCCAGCATTTCGGCCAGACGATATCCGCTGCCGTCGGAGCCTGTCTTCGGCGCCGCCCTGCCTCCGCAGGCCAGAATCACCCGGTCAAAGGACAGAACCTCGCTGCCGCTCCACAGGAGAATACGGTTTCGTTCCTCATCCCGCCTAATACGATCCACCCTGCAGCCTGTTCTTACCCTGATTCTTTCCTCCCGCTCCATCTCAAACCGTAATACGTCCAACACGGAGGATGCCTGTTCGCTCACCGGATAAAGGCCGCCGTTTTTCTTTTTTGTCAAAAGCCCTATAGCGCAAAAAAAATCTATGGTGGCCTCGGTGTCAAACTGGTCCAGCCATACCTTAAGCCGCCCGGGGCTGCGGGTTCCATACCTCTCCGGTCCCAGATCCGTATTGCCCAGATTGCATTTGCCGTTCCCTGTGGAAAGAAGCTTTTTTCCCACCCGGTCATTCCCCTCCAAGAGCGTCACATATGCCCCGTTTCTTGCAGCCAGAATCGCCGCCGTCATGCCTGCCGCACCCCCGCCCACAACTCCGATTGTCTTTTTCATCCTGAAATCTCCCATTTTCTTTTCTGTCGTCCGCTCTATGAGGTATGTGCCTCCAGGAAGTCATACAGTGCAGCTTCGTTTTCAATCCACATCATATTGATAATCTGCTCCTGTTCCTCCTCCGGCAGCTTTTCCAGCCTGATCTCCGTCTCAATATAAACGGTTTCCCTGTCATCCAGAAGCACCACCACCCGGTTATCGGAGACAGCCAGATAGAAGCTGTCGGTTGGCAGCACTACCCGGTAATTCATTTGCACCACCACCTTCTCCCGGGAAAAGGAAAGCACCTCCAGGCCCACAAAACCCCGCTGCATCTCCGCCAGGGGAGGAAACGCCTCGTAATCCTCCATGGCCTCAAGAAACTGTTCCCTGTTCATTCCCACATACTTGTCCGGCAGTTTCCTGGTAGTCTCGACCACGGTGTCCCTGTATATATCTTTTTCTTCCAGCACATACTTGGTCTCCACATTTAAGGTTTCGGAAGCACTTGTGACCTCACGATACTCGGGATCCTCCTCCGCCTTTTCAAAGTCCTCAAGACCCTCCGGGAGCTCCGTAGCCTCCGGCGCAGACTGCAGGATTTCCGCATCCTCCGCAGGCTGGTAATAGAGCCGTTCACTTTCATACTGATTCATGAACTGCACTCCCGCATAGAATCCCAGCACCAGCATAAACAGGGGATATATAAAAAATAAGCTAATACCTTTTACAAATTTCACACCAATAACCATCCTTTTGCAATCAGTATCAGCTGTTTTTACACTATTTATACATCAGAGGCAAACAATTCAAAGTACCCGCAGCATCTGCCCCAGCGCTGTGATCAGCCGTCCCCCCGGAATCATCTCCAGCTCCTGCTCACTGAAATTGCGCAGAAGAAGCCCCACCCAGTATAGCGACGACGCCAGAATCAGACACACAATGGATGCCACCAGATTGCCCAGATGAGGTGTCAGTACCTTCCCCAGCAGCACGCTGAAAAGTCCCGCTACACATGCCGCCGCAATCGGCATTACCAGCACGTACAGCCAGTCCATTTTCTGTCGGAACGCTCGGTAAACAAATAATCCCAATATGATACAGAATACTCCTCCTGCCGCCAGTCCGGCATAGACAAGGGATAAGATTCCTGCCTTTCCGCCGCTCAGCAGCACACTCTCCACAAACAGATAGATCACATTCGCCACAGCGGCCACTCCCATGACAAAATACTTTTTCCCCGTGATAATCAGCAGCCTTGCAAAGTACAGGGACAGCGCTGCAAGGGGCACAATGAAAGAGCCACCCTTCAGCATCTTTGCCGCCACGGCCGAATATTCTCCTCCGAAGACAGCCCCCAGCTGATCTCCCATTACTCCCGCAAATACTGCGGCAAACGCCCCATGCACTATTCCGATATGAACTCCGCTCTGAAATGCGTTTTTTGCAAATCGGGATTCCTCCCTGCGCAGCAGATTCACGGTGGTCGCGCACATAGGCAGCAATGCAAGCATCAGCAGGCTCACAATGATACTGCAGAGCATGCCGTAACACGCGATATAAACGCCGTAATCCAACGCCGCCCCATCACTGCCCGCCCCTGCTTTCTGCCAGAAAATCATGCCAAGGGGCAGAAAAAGAATCGCCAGCAGCTGCAGCCCGGCCTGAGGCGCCCTGTTGCCGCAAAGTATTCTCACGCTGTCCAAAAAGGAATCCGTAACCCTCATTCCCTCCTGCATGACTCTGCCTTCCCACTTCCTCCTTACCCTGTAAATCAGAAACAGGAACAGCGCCACCAGCGCCTCCGTCAATGTCACTGCAATGGCCACACCGATTCCGCCATACATGGACCTGTAATTGGAATTTGCCAGAAGATTGCTTACCTTTTCTCCGTAATCACCCAGCAGCCTGCTGAACAGAATACTAAAGCCCAAGGTCAGAAGCTGCCGCAGAATATCTGTCGCTGCCGCAGGAAGTTCCGCCCCCTCTCCCCGGGAGTATCCTATGAGAAGCGACGACAGCGAGCGCAGGAAGACCGCCGGGGCAAAAATCATCAGAATGGCGGAACTGTATTGCATCCCAAAAAGCCTCGTCGCAATTGCGTCGGCCCCTGACAGCAATACAACTGTTCCCAGCAGGCCAAAAGCTGTTTGAAATATAAACGCATTTCTGCGCATGACCGCGGCATTTCTGTACTGGCCTTTTGTTCCCCTCAGCCGCAGAATCCTTCCCAGCACGTTAGATACGCCGCCGCTGACCACGCCGCAGAAAACGGCATACACCTCCACCGCCGCAACCACATAAGCCACGCCGTTAAATCCCGTCAAACGTGTGATTATTACAAGCGTGACCAATACCAGCACCATTGATATTGCCTGCGCCTGCCTTCTCCTTACCTCTGCCTGGCTCATCCTTTGTACCCCGTTTTTACAGTCTTGTGATGCCCAGCCGCTCAAGCACTTCTTCCTGTTTTCGCTCCATCACCTTCGCGTCCTGTTCTTCCATATGGTCATATCCGCACAGATGGAACATGCTGTGCGCCACCAGAAATGCAAATTCCCTCCGCAGGCTGTGCCCGTATTCCTCCGCCTGCTGTTTTACCCTTTCAGCGGAAATCATAATGTCCCCCAGAATCAGCTCTCCCGTATCGGGATCGAAATAGTCTGCCTCCCTGTCCTCGTCTATTTGAAACTCACCAGCCTGTTCAAAATCCACATTGGGAAAAGACAACACATCCGTCTCCCGGTCGATTCCCCGACTTTCCCGGTTGATCTCCCGAATACCTTCATTGTCGGTGACGACCAGCGCCACCTGGACCTCATACGGACAACGCTCCTCCTCCAATACCGCCCGGCACACTGCCCCGACTGTCTCCTCCGCATCAAAGGGGAATTCCTCTCCCGTTTCATTCTCAACGTAAAAAGTCATAATATAGCTTTTCCTCCTTGAAAATCTGCTGCATTGTCCGCAATTCCCCTAATGATATATCACATTTGTCAAAGGTCTTGTCCCGAAACAGCGTGCCAAACAGATCATCTATCACCCTGTCAAAATCTGCCTGTCCCCCATCCTTGCTTTTTTCAATAGCCTGCTGCACGGCAGAAACCACCATATCGGAACAAAAAAGTACCGCCGTCTCCTTCTTTTTCACTCCCTGCTCCCTGTTGCGGTAATCCAGCAGGATCTCTCTTGCATTGGGCGGAAACTGCCTGTCCTCCAGCATCTGTGTCAATTCGCCGCCCAGACGGTAATAATAGCCTGCGCCTTTTAACGCTTCCACTTCCAGCCCCAGACGTTTCCCTATGCGCTCACAAAAATAAGTGGTATGGACACAGTGCATGTATTCGTCCCGGTCTCTTTCCCGCATCCTGGCTATCACAGGGTTTTCCGAATCAATAACGTCCAGATATTTCTCCCTGTGCTTGTACACCACCATGGAGGAAAACATTTTGAGACAGCCTAAAAGCAGAATGCTGCTGATAATGACATTCACCACCGGAATCACAAACATTTCAAAATCGGGTCTGGCATTTGCCACCAGCACCACATTGGCAGTCTCACAGACCAGCAAACAGAAAATCGACAGGAATAAGGGAATACCGATCTTAAAATCCTCTCCCAGATGTCGGAAAAAAGATACGGCAAAAACGCCGCTGATAAAATACAGTGCAAAGCCGCCTGCATCGGTGCCGCTTAGCAGAACCGAGATCAAAAGCAGCGAAGTGGCGGATAAAATGCCCACACTCATATTACTGAAGAGCGCCAGCATAACGAATACCAGCAGAAAAGGCCATCCGCTAACCGGCAGGAATCCGCAGGCAAAGGCCACCGCAAGCCCTATTCCCAGACACAGAAAATAGCGGAAAACATGCTCTCCGTTGTCGTATTCCAAGTCATCATATACATATTCTCTGCGGAAGTGCAGGCAGATCACGCCGAGCGCCAGAAGCATCATAACACAATTTGCCAGCAGCCTGTCATCCGGCTGCTGTCTGAGCCTGCCCAGCACCCCCATGCCAAGCGTCCCCGCTATGATAATTGCCCCTTCGGCCAGGAAAAATTTCCAGCCGGCTTTTCGTCTATTTTCTTCCATACTTTTCTCTGCTTTTGTTGTGCTCCGAAGAACTGCCGCCTCTCCGTGACAGCTCTTTCCCCTCATAGTCTTCATAGGCTTTCACGATCTTCTGTACCAGCGGATGTCTCACCACATCCTTGCTTGTCAGATTGCAGAACGCAATATCGTCAATCTTTGCCAGCACCCTGGCGGCAATATCCAGCCCCGATTTCGTCCCCGGTGCCAGATCCTTCTGGGAGGCATCGCCGGTGACCACCACCTTGGAGCCAAAGCCGATCCTCGTCAGGAACATTTTCATCTGGGCAGGCGTGGTATTCTGCGCCTCATCCAGAATGATATAAGCGTTATCCAGCGTCCGCCCTCTCATATAGGCCAGAGGTGCCACCTCAATCAGGCCCTTTTCCATGTTCTTGGAAAAGCTTTCGGCGCCCATAATCTGATAGAGCGCATCATAGAGCGGCCTTAAATAGGGATCCACCTTGCTCTGCAGGTCTCCCGGCAGGAATCCCAGCTTCTCCCCTGCCTCAATGGCCGGCCGGGTCAATATGATCCTTCCCACCTCGTCATTTTTGAAAGCAGTGATCGCCATGGCCATGGCAAGATAGGTCTTGCCAGTTCCTGCAGGCCCCAGGCCAAACACAATCATATTGTTTCTGATGGCATCTACATATGCCTTCTGCCCCAGGGTCTTGGGCTTCACCGGTTTCCCGCTTATCGTGTGGCAGATACAGTCGGAGTCGATCTCCGTAAGTACTTTTTCTTTTTCTTCCATACCCATAGTAATGGCGTAATCTACGCTCTGCTCCTCTATTTCATTTCCCCTGCCGGAAAGTATGGTAAGCTGCCTCAGCACCGCCGCAGCCTTTTTCACCATATCCTCCCTGCCGGTAATCGTTACTTCGCCGTTCCTGTCAACAATCGTCACATGGAAGTCCCGTTCCATTTTTTTCACGTAGGCGTCCTGCATGCCGAATATCTTCCGCATGTGCTCCGTTGACATTTCCAGTCTCATCGAATATTCACTCATCCGTTTCCTCTTCTCCAATAACAATCTTCTCAACGGCTACACTGTCTCCTACCGGCTCCCATACCAGGAACTGTCCGGATAGAACCCATAAACCGCCACTTACATCTATTTTAACATCTTTTTCAATAATTTGTACCCCCTTTTCCTCTAAACTTTCAAGAAAAATCCTTAATTTTTCCTTTAGCTGCCCTTCTGCCTCCTCCCGGGAGTACTTATACTCCACATTCAGGTACTCCCTGTAAGTGTAGGAGCCCTTATAAACAGGTATGGAAAGCTTCTCAAAAAGCAGCGGCCTGCTCTCTCTGATCACACTGTCATACACCAGGAAAGGACGATCCTGGGGCATTTTCAACTGCTTTTCACCGAATCTGAAATAAAGCTTTGTCTTCTCCCGCCCGGTATACTCCTTTTTTATGTAATCAAGAGGAATGCTGGCGGAGAATTCTCTGGAATGTTCCAGGATAATATCCGCATCCGCATCTACATACAGATACTCCCGCACCGTGGCGTCATCGTTATAGATCGGCACCTTTCCCTCCACCAGCACTGTCCCCGCCTCCACCGTGTCCCCTGCGGCCACCGTCGGTACGCCGCTGCGTACCACGATGGAGACCACTGTCCCGGCGTAGGCGGAAACAAGGTCATTTCCAACCTCCTTCTCCTCATTTTCCGTGATAATCGGGGCGTCATTCTCCTTAATATCAATCAGCAGCTTCGTACCGGACAGTCTGGCGGAAGCCCAGGTTACCTCCGAAAAGCGTCGCCGGATCTCCTTTTCCAGTTTCTCAATGTCCAGCGCATCCTTCCTCATCCCTACAGTTACCGCATTATCCTTCAGAAAGCTCTGGAACATGTCGTCCGTAATCTGATAATTGCCTGACAGCTCAATATTCCAGATAAACAGAGAGGACCACATCCAGAATGCCACGGCGAACAGCAGCCCAGCCAGAAAGACCTTCCGCTTCAACAGCTTGGGCAAAAAAAAGGGCAGCCCATATCGTTCCAATATGGCCACCCTGGTTCCCGTCTTTCTGGCAATTGGCCGAAGCGCCCGAAACCCCTTCAGATTGATATTCATGTAGTATACATCTCCTTCTCTGACAATCTTCCAGAGAAGAATCCCCTTGTTGCTGCACAAATTCATGAAGCGCTCCGGCGAAAAACCGCTGACACGGATGCGCAGATACCCTCTGAGATATTTCAAAAACTCTACCATATTTCCCCCGCATTCCGCCGCCTGGCGGCGACTACAGATACCTCACACAATTGATACAGCCGCTGATCTTCATATCTTCATTTGTGTAATAATCAATAGAAAGGCAGTTTCCTTCAAAACAGACCTGACAGGTTTTTCCCTGCAGCAGAATCAACTCCTCCGTGTATTCCAGAATTCCCCGGTAATTTTCAATCCAAGCCTCTCTGCTGCCCGTCATGGTCACCTTCATGGCTCCCATGCAGATGTCCTTAGGCAGCCGCAGAGACTCTACTAGGGCCTCCCTTTTCAGACCGTTGTTATTTTTTCTTTCCCGTTTCTTCATACTCCCATTATATTATCCTGCCAGGGGAACTATGACCTGCCGCCTGCTATAATATCTTTAATAAAGGGGGATTTCGCCGGAGGCTCCGCCGTAATGGAGCAGGCTGCCAGGAATCTTCTCTCCGCCTCTGCCGCCTTCGCGCCGTCATTGGCATGAATCACGGCAAGAAGATCCCCGGCTTTCACTGCATCTCCCACCTTCCTGCGCAGCACCAGACCCACGGAAAGGTCAATACTGCTCTTCTTGGTCTCCCGGCCGCCGCCCAGAATCAGGGAACAGATCCCCACCTCGTCACAAACAATCCGGCTGACATAACCGTCGGAAGGAGAAAGCACTTCTTTCTGAAGAGACGCCTGAGGAAGCCGTTCCGGTTGATAAACAACTTCACTGTCACCTCCCTGGGCTTCCACGAATTCCGCAAGCTTCCTCAGCGCGCTTCCGTCTGCAATCACCTGCTCCAGCATGGACCTGGCTGTCTTCGGGTCATCGGCCCTGCCTCCCGCCATCAGCATCTGGCTGCCCAGGGTCAGGCACAGCTCCAGAAAGTCCGCAGGTCCTTGGCCTTGCAGAGTATCAAGGGCCTCCTTCACCTCCAGTGCGTTTCCCACGGCAAAGCCCAGGGGTTGATCCATATCCGAAATCACGGCAACAGTCTTCCGACCCGCATTGGCTCCGATCCTTACCATCTCCTCCGCAAGAGCCCTGGCATCCGCTTCCTTCTTCATAAATGCACCGCTTCCGGTCTTAACATCCAGCACAATGGCATCCGCTCCTGCCGCCAGCTTTTTACTCATAATGGAACTGGCGATCAGAGACATGTTATCTACCGTGGCCGTTACATCCCGCAGGGCATAAAGCTTCTTATCCGCCGGCGCAAGGTCCGCGGTCTGTCCCATGATGGCAATGCCAATACTATTCACGTTGGTGATGAACTGCTCTGTAGTCAGCTCCGTGGTAAATCCCGGGAAACTTTCCAGCTTATCAATGGTGCCGCCGGTATGCCCAAGCCCCCTTCCGCTCATCTTCGCCACCGGGATTCCGCAGGCCGCCACCATGGGCGCCAGTGCCAGCGAGGTCTTGTCCCCCACGCCGCCGGTGCTGTGCTTATCAACCTTAATCCCCCGGATGGCGGACAGATCCAGCATTTCCCCGCTGCGGGCCATGGCCATGGTAAGCTCACAGGTCTCCACGTCCGTCATCCCCTGAAAATAAATGGCCATCATCAGCGCCGATGCCTGATAATCGGGAATTGCCCCACCGGTATACCCCTCCACAAAGAAACTGATTTCCTCCGGGGTCAGCTCTTCTCCGTTTCTCTTTTTCATAATAATGTCATACATTCTCATAGCGCCGTTCCTCCGTCCGTCTTTATTTTTGTTCCGAAAGGTACAGCCCAACCCGGTTTTCCAGATGCTCAATCACCATATCCTCTGTCAGCTCCCCGGACAGATAATCATTCAGTTCCTCTGAAAAAATATTTAATAGTTCCCTGGGCATATCCTGTTTTGGCTCTGCCCTTTCTAACAGCCAATACAAAGTAGCTCTGTCAAGCTCTTTATCCACCTGGTCCCCTAAAACAAACTGTGGGAAACCAATGAGACATGTTTCAGAATATTCATTCATTCGATTGATCTGCTCCTCCAGCACATCCTTCCGCACGCTCATATGATAATTACTCGACGCTCCTGCAGACACGGCTTCCATTTGCGCGTCATAGGAGAGAAGAAACTGTAGAAAATCGTACGCCAGCTGCTTTTCCTCTTCCGAGGCATTTGCGCGAACCGCTATGGGATAAGCACCCCCTATATAGTGCCTTGATCCCTCCCCGGAAGGATAACCATCACTGCCCGTCACAGGTAAAAGAACAGATTTCACAGAAAAGTGATTATCGTATCCAGGCCAAAGTCTGTGACAATCCCCTATAATACGGTCTCCCTTGTTTAATGTTATCTTGTTGTAATCATTTCCTCATTTAACATATCATATATTGCTACGGTGATCAACTATTATATCTTCATATTTCTACACAGGCAGATCCGTTTTCTTGCCGGATCTTGCCGCAATTTCTTATATTCCACGCATATTCTCCCTTCGGGGGATGTAATTTTTCCTGATGACCATTAAAATAAATGACCGAATCTACTACTTTAAAATAAAAAACTGATCCTGGAGCAGCAGCCAGTTTGCGCGAAACCACTGCATGATCTGCCAATAGCCGCAGCCCCGCAGCCCATACTCCTTTATCAGCTCAAACTTTGCAAGCAGACTTCGCACATCCTCAAACCAGACCTCATGCTCCATGCCGTTTTCTGAATAAGTAAAGTAAGGGCTTTCTGCCACATTGTCAAAAAGAATTTGTGCACCGTTTTCCACAGCGATACGCACTGCCTGGATATTGTTGATGGTGACTGCCTCTGTTGTCCCTCTAACATAGGGCAGGGGCCAGTCGTATCCGTAATTGGGCACCCCCAAGTCAATCTTTTCCGCCGGGATCTGGGTCAGGGCATACTCCACCACCTTGCGCACCTGGTTCAAGGGTGCTACCGCCATAGGCGGCCCATAGGTATATCCCCACTCGTATGTCATCAGCAGCACATGATCTGCCGCTTCTCCCAGGGCACGGTAATCCTTTCCCTCATAAAGAAGCCCCCTCTGCTCCGAGGAAGTCTTGGGCGCCAATGCAACGGAAGTACGATACCCATTCTCCCGCATGGCCTCTGCTACCTCCTGCACAAAAGCGGTAAAAGCATCCCTGTCCTCCGCCAGAATGTACTCAAAGTCTATGTCAACCCCCTGATAGCCCTTTTCTTCCATAATATCCAAAAGATTTTGAATAAGATTGGCTTTGTATTCTTCACTGTTGACCACCGAATGAATCAGACGGTTATTAAAATTTCCGTCCCTTCCGAAGGGGGTCAGCGTCAGGATGGGACGGGTACCGTAATTCTTTGCTTCGGTAATCATCCAGTCATCCTCTCCGTAAGCAGGCGGCAGCAGTTCTCCCTGCCCGGTAAAACCATAAGAAAAAACCAGCAGCTCCGACAGAAACGGAAGCGTCTGCTCCAGCACCCAGGGACTGATAAAAGGGTAGGCATAACCGCCGGCGGAAACGGATCGGGTGGCATTTCTCCTCTCTCCGGCCACAAAAAGAGCCTGCCCCACGGCAAGCTCATACGGATACACCAGCTGATTGTCATAGATCAGCTGCCGGACATCTGCTTCCAGCCCCAACGCAATGCTGTCTATTGTGTCTCCCGACTTTACCACGTATATTTCCATACTGCCTCCCCGGTGCTCCGCAGTCACCTGCTTTTCTTCTGCACTTATTATATGCGGCAACTATGGAAATGTTCATCAGACCCCTGCTTTTTTACACAAATCCTGCACGCAGCACCGTTCACAATAAGGCGTCGTCCTGGCGGTGCAGACCGCCCTGCCATGCTCCACCAACCGATGGCAGAAGTCGCTTCCTTCCTCCGGCGGAATAATCTTCCAAAGCTCTTTCTCCACCTTTGCCGGATCCTTCATTCCGTCCACCAGCCCCATTCGGTTTACCAGCCGGATGCAGTGAGTATCCGTGACAATGGCAGGTTTTCCGAACACGTCCCCCATTATCAGGTTGGCACTTTTACGTCCTACCCCCGGCAGCTTCAGCAGCGCCTCGAAATCCTCCGGCACCTTCCCGCCATACTTTAGCTTAAGCATTTTCATACAGGCGCTGATGTCCCTGGCCTTACTGTTTCCCAGGCCGCAGGGACGGACAATTTTCTCAATCTCTTCCACCGGCGCCTCCGCCAGGGCATTCACATCCGGGAACCGCTCATACAGCTTCTCCACCACCACATTTACTCTGGCATCGGTACACTGTGCCGCCAGACGGACGCTGACCAGGAGCTTCCACGCCTGGTCGTAATCCAGCGTACAGGCCGCCTGGGGATATTCCTGCTTCAGTCTCTCTATGATCTCCAGTGCCCGCTGCTTTTTCGTCATTTGTAGCTTCCTCCTCTTAGTCCCACTGACCGGGAAACCTCTGCTTATCCGGCGTCCTGAAATTCTTTGTAAAAATCTCGTTTTCCTCCGGGCTTAAGCTTTCAAATACCTCCGGCATAAAAAAACGTCCGCCAAACCCTTTCAGCCCGCCCTCCACCAGCTCTATTCCCAAAAAGGCGTCAAAATTCTTCCCGTCTATGGTCGTAATTCCGAAATGGTCACAGGTCTGAAAACCCTGGCGGGGATAATAATCCGGCTCGCCAAAGATAACCACTCCCTCATAGCCCATTTCCCTTGCGGCGGTAAGTGTATCCTTTAGCAGCCTGCCGCCGATCCCGCATCCCTGCCATTCAGGTGCCACGCATAAAGGCCCGAATATCAGGATTTCCTTTGTCTGTTCTCCCTGCTTCAGCATTGCCTTTGCATAACAGATCACTCCTACGATTTCCTCTCCGATTACCGCCACTTTTGACAGTTCCGGCAGATACGCCTCACTGTCCCTTAGCTTATGTACCAGAAGATGCTCGTCACAGCCCGTAAAATGATGCTTGTTCCAGAACGCATCCAGCACCATCTGCTCCGTTCTGTGGTAATCCGCTTCCCTCTCCTTTCGCAGGACAAGCCTCTCCCTTACCTCCTGCACCTTTGTTCTGAGGAAATACCCCATATTAATGCGTACTTCCTTCCGCTCCCTGTCACGATTGGAATAACAGCAGCTGTCAAATCCGATCAGCTCGAAGCCCTCCTGCTCATAAAAGCTGATCGCTCCCGCATTGCAGGACTGGGTTTCCAGAATAATTGCCCGCCGATGCTCCAGAACCGCCTGCTTCTTTGCAATCGCCATCAGCCTGTGGCCGATCCCCTGCCTCCTTAAGCTCTCATGTACCCACAGCTCCGTGACGATCAGGCGGTTGCTCCATTCCTCCGGACAGGTTTCAATGCAGGCCAGCAGCCCGGGGCCGTCCTCCCGCTCCTCTACGATTCCCCAGGCATATGCCTTATCCCAATGCTCCTGATACAGCTTGTCCGGAAAATCATATTCCTCCGGATAATGGGATACCGGTGCGTCAAATCTGCATTTGCAGATCTCTACCCCATATCCCTCTTCTTTCTTTTCGATCTTTACATCAAAATAATCTTCCGTGGTATACCGCATGGGTATCACGGTACCCGCCCATACTTCCCTGGGAAGGCTGACAATCTCCGGTATCATTTTAATCACTCCATACGGGCAGGCCGCCATACAAAGACCGCATGCACTTTTTCTTCCAAGTGTTTGAACAAATAAACTTCTTTTTTCGTTGCACCGCTTATAATCTATTATGTCATTTCTTAAGGAACTGCTGTCCCATTGTACATTATGCAATGCTTTGTACGGGCAGGCATCCACACATTTTCTGCAGTCTTCGGGACAATTACTTTTTAAGATTTTGCTGCCATAAGTAAATTGCTCATTGATTAAGACGGCAGATAATCTTACTCTTGGTCCATACTTTGGGGTAATCACCACGTCGTTTTTCCCAATCCAGCCTAACCCGGCATTTACTGCTGCAAACTTAAAAGAAAAAGGGGCGGCCAGGTCGGCCTCGTTATTTTGTGCTACAGGTGGAATATCATATTTTACGTCCAATTCATCAAGCTCTTTTTTCAACTGTGCCAAAATCTTTTCCACTATTATTTTGGCATCCTGAATACCCTTTTCAAACTTCGCTTCAGAATATGTTTCCATTGTAAGCTGTTCCCCATAAGGGACCGCGAATACTAAAGCAGACTGATAGCTGTCCGCATAGGTACTGTATGCAATATCTGTAAATCCATAAATAACTTCGGGATACTCCAGAAATATACTGCGAATCTTTTCTTCCACCATGTTACTCCCCCGCTTCCTTACATCTTTTCCAGCAAAAGCACCACGTCCCCCTCTTCCAGCAGCGTTGTACCCTGAGGACAGATATTTTCATTCCCCCGCTTCACCATCACGATAAAGACCCTGCGGGAAATATCCAGCTCCTTAATCATGCAGCCGATCCAGCAATGCTCCGGCTCCAGACACACCTCTTCAATGCGGCACTCCAGCCCCGCCGTGCTGACGGTGCCAAGGAGCAGACTATCGTCCTTCTCCAGAACCAGGCTTTGATGAGGAGTATACACATCCTCCCCCCGAAGCACCACCGCGGGATAAAGACCTTGGGGAAGCTTCAGCTCCTTTAAGGCAACGCCCGCAAAGGGATGCCCCTCCGTCACGTTTAGGGTGATGAAATCCGCATCATGCCGGGAATAGTTTCCCACCTTGATCTTTGTATAATACTCCACAAATCCCGCCGAAATAATACCCGTGGGGATCGCCACCATGCCTACCCCCAGAAAGGCAATGACAATCGCCATCAGCTTCCCGCCTATGGTAACAGGATAAATATCTCCGTACCCCACCGTCAGAAGGGTAGACACCGACCACCAGATACCGGAAAAAGCATTGGAAAAATGATCCGGCTGGACCTCATGCTCCAGGCCGTACATGCACAGGGAGGATGCCAGCATCAGCACCAGTACCAGAAAAATGGAAGATACCAGTGCGTTTCTCTTTTCCTTCAATACCTCCGTAATCACATTGAAAGCGTCATACCGGGAATTGATCTGAAACAGGCGTAAGATCCGCACCACCCGCAGCATGCGAAAGGCTACCGCCCCTCTGGGTATAAAAAACGGACAGAAATAGGGCAGAATTGTCAGCAAATCCACCACCCCGTAAAAAGATACCGAAAACCGCAAAATTGCCGCCGGATAAGTCTTCTCCGGATACAGGCAATCCGCCGTCCAAAGCCTTAGCAGATACTCCACCAGAAAGACCACCATGGTAACCAGCTCCACGATTTCCATGGTGTCTGTGTACCTGGCGGCCCCGTCAAAGGTCTGCAGAAAGGTAACGGAAATATTTGCCAGGATGACAATAATTATAAAGATGTCAAAGCACATACTGGGAATATCCGTTCTGTTTCCGATCTGAATGATTTTAAAAATGCGATGCTTTAACGAAGCCACCTTTCTTTCAATTTTCACGGGCAGGATCACCTTTCTCTCATTCGTTCAAAATATTGCACCGTTTTTACGCGGTGTCCCCGCCAAAGCAACATCTGCCTCAAAGCATCAGACCGATCAGCTGATCCCGCTGTGCCGCCGCTTCCGCGCCCTTCACCTTTGCCGCCCTGCCGTCCAGCTCCATCCTGCTGGCCGCCGCCTGCTGCAGCTTTTGCATAAACTCCTTCTCTTCCCGCTCAGCCTTTCTGGCTCTCCGCTCAGCGCCGGCCCGGGTCTGCAGCTTAATCGTGTTTTCCATGGAATGCAGCAACTGCGTCATATCTGACATAATAATCCCCCTTTCTTCCGTGTCTCCATTATACATGTTGCCCAAAGAAATTACAATGCCGTAACCGTTTTAAGTAACCCTGCCGTTTACTTCCGATCCTGCTCTGTAATTGCGGCTAACCTGAAGACAAGGACCCTTTATCAGCATTCCCATCGTCCTAAAATGAAGAATTCAGCAGACAGCTCTCATCCAATCAGCTTATCCTCGTTCAGGATGTGATTCACCAGCCAGTCTGTAATCAATCCCAGCATCTCGTCTATGGCCTGGTCCTGATTCTCGTCTATGGCGTCCAGATCCCAACTGCCAATGGTTTCCCTCAGGGCATTATGCTGGCTCACCTGAGTAAACATCTTTTTATAGCCGATGCTTTTCATATATTCTTCTTCATGCTCAAAATGGGAAAGAGTATATTCCCGCAGCTCTTCCAGAATATGTCTTATATTGTCGTATTTATCCGGTATAAACTCTTCGTTTTTCAGCTCATACAGCTCCTCTGCGATACCAAAGAGCCTCTTGTGCTCCTGATCGATCTGCTCTATCCCCGTCAGATACTCTTCTTTAAATTCATACATTATCCTAACCTCCTGTTTTCTTATGCTTTCCTCCTGTTTCTGTCCGCTACCGAAATACAGCAGCACCAGACAAACAAAATGGGACTGCCGCAAAACTCGGATCAAGTACAAAACATGGTTGCATATATCTGTTTATTCAAGTCCACATTTTGTATCAAATCTTTATTTTACAACGGTCCCATCATATATCTTACATTCCAAAAAGCTTCAATACCGATGAATCATCCTGCATCTTCCTGCGCATCATTCCCAACCGATAATCCTGAAGCAGCTTGTTCTTCTGCCTCTCCGAGACCGCCTTGGGAATATCGAGATCCTCTATGCGGCTTCCGGAAGCTGTCAGGTTCTCCGAAGTCACCCTGTTACTGTTGTAAGCATGCTCCATCGCATTCGTGACGGCCCCCATTCTGCCTCTGGCAGCACTGACCCTACTGATGGCTTCGTCAATTACGGAAAGATCAAAATCCTTTGTAACGTCAAACCCATTGATTCCCAGGGACTTCAGCGTCACATTCTCCATACCGATCTTCATACCGGTTCCGTCCGCATTTGCTGCAATGTTCATATCTGCCATACTGCCGTCTAAGAGGGACATTTCATTGAATTTCGTCCCCACCGCCGTTCGCTGAACATCCTGAAGAAGCTGATTCACCTCACCCTGAATCATTTTCCTGTCGGAATCGCTGTACAGGCCGTTGGATGCCTGGATGCCAAGCTCATGAATCCTCTGCAGGGAATCCGTCATAGTCCCTATGGCACCGTCCGCCACATTAGCTGCGCTGATACCGTCGCGGATATTGGACGCCCCCATATCCAGACCCTTATTTTCCTTTAAGATCTTTTGCGCGATTGCAAGCCCGGCGGCATCGTCAGCCGCACGATTGATCCTTTTCCCGCTGGATAACCTTTCATAAATGGAGCTTCGATTAGAAAATGTGTTGTGAACAGAATCTATTCTCAAATCAGCACCTCCTTATCTGTCCGTCGGAGAATTTAACCTTCCTCCAACGCTTTCCGATCCATAAATTTCCTTCTTTACTATCATTTTAATATAGCACCCTGCAAATTTCAAGTATCTTTCGGAAAATTTCCTTCCGGAAATATCCTGACAAACATTCTTGTCTGCTTTTGCCGCTTTTCCTCACACCTTATTCGCTACCACGGTAAATTCTCCCGGTACCCGCTCATTTGTCCATGCCGGATGCTCGTCAAACTTTCGCAGGATAAAACCGCTGTTAATCACAGAGTTAATAATCTCACTGATTGTATATTTCCGGTAACTGCATCGTGGCATCTGTTTTCGGATATTTTCCTCATAAAAACGGGCTTGAGCCATTTCGCCCTCAAAAACTTCCGTAGAAAAATAATTCATAGCAGGCTGCTCAAGCTCTAAAATATCCTCTATTTTCGTAAATGGATGAAAATCACTGCAAATCATTTTCCCACCGCTCTTCAGCAACGCATACATAATGCCCATAAACTCATCAATGTCATGAAAATAATGCAGCACGCCTCCCTCCATAAACAGTACATCAAAATAATTTCCATATCTCTCTGTATCAATTTCCAATATATCACAGACCTCAAAATTCAGAGCAACCTTTGCGGCATCCGCAACTTCCAGGGCATATTTCTTATTGTCCTCCGAAATATCAAAAATTGTAACCTCCGCCCCCAGAAGTGCCAGAGGAACGGCCTTCTTCCCGCAGGAACCGCATATATTTGCAATTTTTATACCGCTGTATGTATCAAAGTAATCGGCATATTTTTTCAGCATCCCCTTCGGGTCTTCCATATCCATTCGGGCCCTTTCGGCCGGTGCCCCCGAATGCTCCACCCAAAACTCATATGCGCTATATTCCCATGCCTTTTTATTTTGTATACTGTATTCTACCAAATCATATCCTCCTTTTTCGTATGCCAATCCTTAATGATGCCCGCCGTGACCTCCACAATGATGCCGTCCTCCGGATCTTCCGTGGCTGTGCTCACCGACCTGATTGCAGCCCTCTATCCCGCACATGCCGTGGCTGTGTTCCCCGGTCTGAGTACAGCCGTCTATCCCGCAGGTACTGTGACTGTGCGCCCCTGCCTGGGTACAGCCGTCTATCCCGCAGGTATGATATGCGTGCCCGTCGTCCGCACTGTGTGGGTAACAATACACACCGTTATGCTGATGCCCGCAGGTTTCCGTACACCCGGCAACCTCGCATACACCGTGGCTGTGCTCACCGACCTGAATACAGCCCTCTATCCCGCACATGCCGTGATGGTGTTCCCCGGTCTGAGTACAGCCGTCTATCCCGCAAGTCCAGTGACTATGTTCACCAATCTGTATACAGCCCTCTATCCCGCACATGCCATGCTGATGATTTCCCGTTAGTGTACATCCTTCCACCCCACAGGACACCGTAAGATTAACTGCCTGCCCGTATTCTCCCGCCCCCGCCATAACCGTGTCTGGGACTCCGGTCACTACCGGCACCATGTTCAAAGCCTGGATTCCCGACATTGCCGTGTCCGCAGCTTCCTCCTGCGCTGCGGCTCTGACCTTTGCCGGATTTTTGCCCGTAGTGTAATAAGAAAACAGAACACCGGAACACATAGCGATCGCTACAAACCCTAGCACCGACAATACTCTTTTCACCCGCTGACCTCCTTTATAAATCCGCATAATCCATGTTGAATTCATTTTAGCATGAAGATACTTCAAAGTCAATAATCTCCGCCGTTACAATCAGGCGTCACAATGCTGTCTGCCTCTATTCCTCCCGATTGAGCAGCTTAGCCATCTGATCAGCCATATTATTGATGATGCCTGCCTGGTTTGCAAGCTCTGCAGTATCTTTTGCATTACTCCCAGCCATTGCGTTAATAGATTGAGACTTACAATGAGCATCTCCCATGGTATTAACCGCATTCACGGAAACGTTCAAGAGTTCTTTCATATCCTGCATGCCTTCAAATACATCCGCAAAATATTCATTCTGAGTACCCAGTTTTTGGGCATTTTCCTCTACTTGTGTGGTAATATCCTTTACGTTTTGCTGTACTCGCTCAATGACTGCCTGCACCACCTTTAATGATTCCTGTGTGTTGTTTGCAAGATTTCCCACTTCGGCTGCAGCAACCGCAAATCCCTTGCCCGCAGCTCCGGCTCTCGCCGCTTCAATTGAAGCATTCAACGCCAGCAGATTGGTAGAGGCCGATATATCATTTGCAACTTCCTGCTATGCCTTTTTATCAAACAGAGAACCATTCTGATCTCCCGGCATACTGATAAACGCCTCTTTATCATTATGGGGAAACAGCAATTCCATATACAGGTTTCCCAGCAGGCTTTTTACCCTGTCCGTATCGACACCGGCAGCATAATAATCACTCTTTTCCAGCCGCTTCAGATTCTCCAGAATCTTCTCAATCTTCTGCCGTTCGGTCAGCTTCGGCTTCGGATCCTCAGTGGGCGCCCGGGAAACCGGCGGCTCCATGATCGGCTTCGTTTCGGGAATATTGTATACCACATTTTTGCAGGTTTTCACAAAGCATTCAGGGTCATATTCCGCCAAATATCCCAGCTCATCCATGGTAAGCGGTTTCTTATGATGTATTTTCAGATAAATATTTACAAGAAGAAGATCTTTTCCCATCGCTCTCTCCTTTGTCCCCCTCCCCGGGTATGTATACTTCCTTTATTTCAAAGATCTCACTCAAAAATCCGGCATATCCTCCTGCCTGATCCGTCAAAATTCCCGTATTTGAGACATTCCTCCGGAAATGTCCTGGATTCCCTTAACAGACATACAGGCCGCCCGGAAAAATCTTCCTTCTCCTCACACCAGCCACTTTGATTTCAGCACCAGATTACTGCAGTTTTTAAATCCAAGTTTGTCATAAAAATGGTTATGCTGCTCATCGCTTACTGCCTGTAGCTGGATCATGGCCCCGCCGTATTCTCTCACCTTTGTCTCTATCAGTTCCATAAACCGTGTGCCAATTCCTTTACCCTGATACCTGTGGGCAATCACAATCTCCACCAGATCATAGGCCTGAATATCATCATACACAGGGAATCCTCCCTGCTCCACACCTGATGGATGCGCCTGTAAACCGTTTCCCGTGTCCATGCCCCGTCCTCATAAGTATTGTAATACTTTATATAACGATTGATTACTATATCAATATCTTCTTCTGTCATCATGCGGCATACCATATTTATATGTATCTGCCTTCCCTAATTTTTCCTCTATCTGTATCATATCATTTTTTATCGTCCTGTCAAGAAACAGCCAAATGGGAATGGGTCTGAAATACGGTATTACCGTCATCACCGAGGGACTATTGCGGGAAAAACACCCTCCTTGACTGTCTGGAACAGGGGATTTCTAATCCGCTTTATTCTTTCCGGATGTGCAGGAAGATTTTCAAGAGTACCGAATTCGCCATGCAATCAAGCTGCTGTTTTATCGTGAAACAATTTTATCCTTCCATAAATGCACACACAATTCCAATAGAATTTCTTTCTTCCCCTCTGGTTTGTTCTCTGCGGCCAGAGGGGAGGAAGGGAATAGGTTTCAGATAACCCGTCCCGCTGATCAACACACCAAAAACAGAGTAACTTTACATTTTCTTCCGTGTCAAAAAAACTCCGATTATTGCCCCTATAAGGATAATCGGTGCTAATCTGATAGACAACCACTCAAATGCGTGAAAACCAACTCCGACAATGGCAGTTTCAGGGTCACTATAGTCCCAGTCCAGATAAGGGCTATGTGATACTACTACAATCACAAGAATTGCTGCCATGGCTACACACAATAAGATAAGCAGCCAATGAAGAATTTTTCTTCTCGTGGTTTTCCTTTGTGCCAGTTGCAGGTTTATAACCTCCAATTTTTCGGAAATTGCTTTTAAGTTATCAACCTCCGATTCCACAACGGTTTGCCCAAGCAATGTGCTTACGGGTGTTTCAAGCGCTTCCGATATGGAAATCAACATATCAGAATCGGGAACTGACAATCCTTGCTCCCATTTTGAAACTGTTTGTCTCACTACATTCAGCTTGACAGCAAGTTCTTGTTGCGAAAGTCCTTTTGATTTTCTGATTACTTTCATATTTTCGTTTAACATCAGGGATAATCTCCTTCCTTTTGATTTTTGCCATAATTATATGAAGAATTGCCCGTTGCTACAAGCAACAAATATTAACATTCAGGAATAACGGCAATACTTCACCAATGAAAAGGTGGTTATGGTCCTTGGTGATGAAAACGGTATCAAATATTTATGAGTACCGCAAATAATAACAGTCCCAGCACAAACTGTAGTGGTCAAGCCTTTTTGTAACACTTGTGGCTAAAAATTTGTTGGATTGTTGCCTGAAGGCTATCGGAACTGTCAGCTTTTCAATGGTGCTTCGCACCGCTGCGCGGCCGTGCCATTGACAAAACCTGCCACCTCCGATTTTGGGTAGTCAAGCAATCCAATCAGCAATCCTGCTCCCGCCGCTCCTTATGCTGCTGTCCGCGCCTGCCATGGTGTGCGGTAGCCGTTATAGCTGTGCGGGCGTACATGATTGTAGGTGACATAGGCGAATTCCTCCACAGCCTGGTACAGTTCATCTTCCGTCCGAAATTCATACAGATTGGTGCATTCATTCTTCAGGGTGTTGAAGTACCTCTCCATCGGTGCATTGTCGTATGGATATCCGGCTTTGCTCATGCTCTGGATCACATGGGCAGATTCGCAGAACTCTGTGAATGCTTTTG
>CANPOY010000034.1 GCA_947575805.1 uncultured Lachnospiraceae bacterium | reverse complement strand
CGCCGTTGGGATCTTCCAGAGCCTTCAGAGCAGAACCCTTGATGATAGGGCAATCTGTGAACTCATACTCCTCCAGCTGCTCGGTGATCTCCATCTCAACCAGCTCCAGCAGCTCGGGATCGTCAACCATATCACACTTGTTCATGAATACTACGATATAAGGCACGCCTACCTGACGGGACAGAAGGATATGCTCCTTGGTCTGAGCCATAACACCATCGGTAGCAGCCACTACCAGAATCGCGCCGTCCATCTGTGCAGCACCGGTGATCATGTTCTTTACATAGTCAGCATGGCCGGGGCAGTCAACGTGTGCATAGTGCCTCTTATCGGTCTGATACTCAACGTGTGCAGTAGAAATGGTGATACCACGAGCTCTCTCTTCGGGAGCCTTGTCGATGTTCTCGAAATCAACCTTCTCGTTACCGGAAACTCTCTCAGCCAGAACCTTGGTGATAGCGGCGGTCAGAGTAGTTTTACCATGGTCAACGTGACCAATGGTGCCAATGTTACAATGGGGCTTGTTTCTTTCAAATTTAGCTTTAGCCATTATTAAAGTCCTCCTTAAAATTAATAAAACCTTTTTTTGTTTTCCCGCCGAATTGCATTTCCGCACACTCGGCGCTTTATAACCCGGCTAATTCTCATTATATGGAATTAGTCAGTTTTTTTCAAGCTATTTTTAAAATCTTTTGGAAGAATACGGCAGGTATCTTTCCAGAAATTAAGCAAATCTTTATAGCGCCCTTTGCTGTTTCAGATTTACTTAGTTCCTTTTGCAGCCAATACCTTCTCCTGGACATTCTTGGGAACGGGCTCGTACTTTTCAAAGAACATGGAGTAGTTACCGCGGCCCTGGGTCTTGGAACGAAGGTCTGTGGAATATCCAAACATCTCTGCAAGAGGAACGAACGCCCTCACCATCTTGCCTCCGCCAATATCGTCCATACCCTCCACACGTCCACGACGGGAGTTCAGGTCACCGATGACATCGCCCATATACTCCTCAGGCATCGTCACCTCAACCTTCATGATAGGCTCGAGCAGCACGGGTGCCGCCTTCTGCATAGCTTCCTTGAATGCCATGGAACCTGCAATGTGGAATGCCATCTCGGATGAGTCTACCTCATGGTATGAACCGTCATATACATTTGCGTGTACGCCCAGCACGGGGAACCCGCCAAGGATACCGGCCTGAGCTGCTTCCCTGATACCTTCGCCTACCGCAGGAATATATTCCTTCGGAATAGAACCGCCCACAACAGTGGATTCGAACAACAGTACAGGTGGCTCGTTGATCAGGATGTTGGCCTTGGGATCAAACTCAAACTTCTCACAGTTTGCCTCCACCGGCTGGAACTTAACCTTACAATGACCGTACTGACCACGACCGCCGGACTGCTTGGCATATTTGGAGTCTACCTCCACCGCCTTGGTGAAAGCTTCCTTGTAAGCAACCTGAGGTGCGCCTACATTAGCCTCCACCTTGAACTCACGAAGCAGACGGTCCACGATGATCTCCAGATGGAGCTCACCCATACCGGCAATAATAGTCTGTCCTGTCTCCTGATTTGTATGGGCACGGAAAGTAGGATCTTCCTCTGCCAGCTTTGCCAGTGCTTCACCCATCTTACCCTGTCCAGCTTTGGTCTTAGGTTCGATTGCAAGCTCGATAACGGGCTCGGGGAATTCCATGGACTCAAGGATCACCGGATGCTGCTCGTCACAGATAGTATCGCCGGTTGTGGTAAACTTGAAGCCCACTGCGGCTGCAATATCACCGGAATACACTTTATCCAGTTCTGCCCGCTTATTTGCGTGCATCTGCAGGATACGTCCCACACGCTCCTTCTTATCTTTGGTGGCGTTCAACACGTAGGAGCCGGAATTCATGCTGCCGGAATAAACACGGAAAAATGCAAGCTTTCCTACAAAAGGATCCGCCATGATCTTAAACGCCAGTGCGGAGAACGGCTCGTCATCCGACGAATGCCTCTCAACCTCATTGCCATCCAGATCTGTCCCCTTGATTGCGGGAATATCTGTAGGAGCAGGCATATACTCAATGACTGCATCCAACAGCTTCTGTACTCCCTTGTTTCGATATGCGGAACCACAGCATACCGGAACTGCGGTACATTCACAGGTTGCCCTGCGAAGAACTTTTTTCAATTGTTCTACGGATGGCTCCTCGCCCTCCAGATACATCATCATCAGATCATCATCCAGCTCACAGATCTTCTCTATCAGCTCGGAACGATACAGCTCTGCATCATCCTTCATATCACCGAGATCATCTGTAACGGTGATGTCCTCACCCTTATCGTCGTTGTAGATATATGCCTTCATCTCGAACAGGTCAATGATTCCCTTGAAATCATCTTCCTTGCCGATGGGCAATTGCAGAACAACAGCATTTTTGCCAAGCCTTGTCCTGATCTGCTCAACAGCGCCGTAAAAATTGGCACCTAAAATGTCCATCTTATTGATGAACGCCATACGGGGCACGTCATAAGTGTCCGCCTGACGCCAAACATTCTCGGACTGAGGCTCTACACCACCCTTTGCGCAGAACACGCCGACAGCGCCATCCAATACGCGAAGGGAACGCTCTACTTCTACAGTAAAGTCAACGTGGCCAGGAGTGTCAATGATGTTGATACGGTGCTCCAGCGCGCCTTCACAGGGCTTGGTTTCTTTCTCCAAAGTCCAGTGGCAGGTTGTAGCTGCAGATGTGATGGTAATACCTCTCTCCTGCTCCTGCTCCATCCAGTCCATGGTAGCAGTGCCTTCGTGAGTATCACCGATCTTGTAGTTTACACCGGTATAATACAGAATACGCTCCGTCAATGTGGTCTTACCCGCATCGATATGAGCCATAATTCCGATATTCCTGGTT
This sequence comes from uncultured Lachnospiraceae bacterium, assembly GCA_947575805.1. Classification (GTDB taxonomy): domain Bacteria; phylum Bacillota; class Clostridia; order Lachnospirales; family Lachnospiraceae; genus Acetatifactor. The sequence goes on along the minus strand of CANPOY010000034.1, from coordinate 29,724 downwards.
CTCTCTAACGGATATTCTCTTCCAGCCAAGATCTTTTCCTCCTATATTGATTATGCTGTCTTTAAAATCTGTAGTGTGCAAACGCTTTGTTTGCTTCAGCCATCTTGTGCATGTCTTCTTTTCTCTTGACAGAAGCACCGGTATTGTTGGCTGCGTCAAGAATTTCGTTTGCCAGCCTGTCCTTCATGGTCTTTTCGCTTCTCTTGCGAGAAAACATGGTAAGCCAGCGCAGACCCAAAGTCTGACGTCTCTCAGGCCTTACCTCAATAGGCACCTGATAGGTAGCGCCGCCGATACGTCTTGCCTTTACCTCCAGAACGGGCATGATATTATTCATTGCCTCTTCGAATACTTCCAGGGCAGGCTTACCGGACTTCTCCTCTACCTTGGCAAATGCGTCGTATACAATTCTCTGGGCTACACCCTTCTTGCCGTCAAGCATAACATGATTGATCAGCTTGGTAACCACCTTGTTATTGTACAGAGGATCTGCTAATACATCTCTTTTTTGAATATGTCCCTTACGTGGCACGGTTCTTCCCTCCTTAACAAAATGAACTTGTGTTAAATCGTCGGTACTCACATGTGTTTCCCCAAGTGTTCGTGCTGTTCTGCAATAAGGATTTATCTTACCATAACAGAATTCCAACACTTATCTTAGTTGCGTTTTTGTGGTACAAAACTGGCGCGGCAGCGCCGTTAGTCTGCAGACGTTCTCAATCACTTCTTGGCTTCTTTGGGCCTCTTAGCGCCATACTTGGAACGCGCCTGCTTTCTGTTGGCAACACCTGCTGTATCAAGAGTACCACGAATGATGTGGTATCTGGTACCGGGCAGATCCTTTACCCTGCCACCACGGATCAGGACAACGCTGTGCTCCTGCAGATTATGGCCTTCTCCGGGAATATAGCTTGTTACCTCGATTCCGTTGGAAAGACGTACTCTGGCAATCTTTCTGAGCGCTGAGTTAGGCTTCTTGGGAGTCGCAGTCTTCACAGCGGTGCATACGCCACGCTTCTGGGGTGCGGATACATCCGTAGCCTTCTTGTGAAGAGAATTATATCCCTTCTGCAGAGCGGGTGCTGTAGACTTCTTTACAGTGGTCTGACGTCCTTTTCTCACTAACTGGTTAAATGTCGGCATTCTGTTTCACCTCTTTCATATATTAGTATTATTTATGGCACACAAAAAAATTACACATCTGTGCGCACACTTAAATAGTATACTTACAAACAGATGTGTTGTCAATTCTATTTTTCATTTTTTTGCTTAATCTCATTGCTTTTTGTGGAAATAGACTTTTATATCAACCAATTCCTCCCTCATATAGCCTTCCACCGGTTCCTCGCCTTCTATCTCTGCAATAATCCGGTAATAGCCGTTTTCCTCCGCCAGAACGGTTACTTTCAGTGCCCCCCTCAGCACCGCAACCATCTCCGCGCTTGTGGACGGAGCCTTGCGTACCCTTACAATATCACCCCTAATCACGCCAATGCCGATGGCATCTTCATCGGCAGTATCCCGGCTGTCGGACACCCCAATGCCCAGCATAACGGCAAGTATCAGCAAAAGGCTTACTACAGACAAAATCCTTTTCATAATTCCGCTCCCCCCATATTTCCCGGCATGCCACCGGCATAACCGGTTCGCAGAGCTTACATTTCGGAAAGAATACGCACATATCTCTTCAGGGCATCCTGCCAGGGCGGCAGCTTCTCAAATCCCATCTGTGTCAGCTTATCCTTGCTCATGCGGCTGTTTGCCGGGCGTTTTGCCTTTGCACCATATTCCGCCGTGGACACCGGCACCACTTTCACCGGAAGTCCTGCCTCCTCAAAGATAGCACAGGCAAACTCATACCAGGAGCAAATCCCCTCATTCGTTGCGTGATACACCCCGTATCTGTCCGTAAGCACCATATCCACCAGCAGTCTGGCCAGATCAAACGTATACGTGGGCGAACCGAACTGATCGTTTACCACCCGCACGGTATCATGGTTTTCCGCCAGCTTCAGCATGGTTTTGACAAAGTTCTTTCCATTGATGCCAAATACCCATGCAATGCGCACAATAAAGTATTTGTCCAGCAGCTCCTGAACCGCCAGCTCTCCCTCGTACTTTGTCTGCCCGTATACACTCTGAGGCTCTCTCTCATCCTCCGGCTCCCAGGGACGCTCTCCCTCTCCGCTGAACACATAGTCGGTGCTGACATAGAGCATTTTAATGTCCAGCTCTTTGCACACGGAGGCAATATGGCGAGGGCCTTCCGCATTGACCCTGCGGCAGAGCGCTTGGTTCTCTTCCGCCGCATCCACCGCCGTATAAGCAGCGCAATGGATAACCGCATCAGGTGCCGCCTCCCTGATCACTCTTTCCACACTCGCCCCGTCGGTGACGTCCATCTCGTCAATGTCCACCCCCATCGACTGAATATTGCGCCTTGCCAGCTCAATCATGACATCATAACCCAACTGCCCTTTTACACCTGTCACCAAGACCCTCATAATCAACTACATTCCTTTCCCCACATTTTCAAATAGACATGTCAGCATATCCTCTGTAAAAGCTTTCCCCTCAATGCCCACTTCAATACTGCCGTCCTCACAGGGAACCATACGGCGCACCACTGCAAACATGATCACACACTCGGCAACAACAATGACTTCCTTCCCTACAATGTCCGGACTTCCCGCCGGCATCCTGATTCCCATTCCCAACGGGCTGACATTCTCCACTTTAATATAATATTTCTCTTCACTGTCGCATATTATAATCACATTCATATCAATATGCTTTGTTCGCTCGATCCTTCTTCTTTCTTCCATTTTATCCTCCGTCTGTAAACCGGTCCGCCGGGTGAAATTCCCCGCCATATGTCGAAAGGGGGAGGAGGGATTTATCCCTCTTCCCCTTTGTCTGCCTTGACTTACGTCTGACAAAATTATGACTCCGTTACCATAGCTGCCTCTGCTTCTACCTCTTCCTCAGCTTCAGCCTCCATGATTTCTTCCTCGATAGCAATTTCATCGCTGATCACATTCCCGGCATCAAGCTCCTCATAGGAAATGGTATCTATCTCGTCCGTGCTCAGCCTTGTGTTACGGTATCTCTTCATTCCTGTACCCACGGGGATCAGCTTTCCGATGATAACATTTTCCTTCAGGCCGATCAGGTTATCCACCTTACCTTTAATAGCTGCTTCCGTCAGAACCTTTGTGGTCTCCTGGAAGGATGCTGCCGACAGGAACGAATTGGTGGCCAAAGCAGCCTTAGTGATACCCAGCAGAACCTGCTTTCCTTCCGCAGGCTCCTTACCCTGGGCTGTCAGTTCCTCATTCATGTCCTCGTATTCCAGAACGTCAACCAAAGTACCCGGCAGGAATTCCGTATCACCGTTATTCTCGATACGGACCTTTTTCAACATCTGACGTACAATCACTTCGATATGCTTATCTGCAATATCTACGCCCTGAAGACGATAAACTCTCTGTACTTCCCGAAGCATATAATCCTGCACCGAGCGGATTCCCTTGATCTTCAGCAGATCGTGAGGATTGACAGAACCCTCTGTCAGTTCGTCGCCGGCCTCCAGCATCTGTCCGTCAATCACTTTGATGCGGGAGCCGTAAGGAATCAGATACGCCTTGGACTCTCCTGTCTCGTCATTGTTAATGACTACTTCCCGCTTTTTCTTGGTATCCTTGATTTCCACCTTACCGGCAAACTCCGCAATAATCGCAAGACCCTTGGGTTTACGTGCCTCAAAAAGCTCCTCTACACGGGGAAGACCCTGGGTAATGTCGTCACCGGCAACGCCTCCCGCATGGAAGGTTCTCATGGTCAGCTGCGTACCGGGCTCACCGATGGACTGTGCGGCAATGATACCTACCGCCTCGCCTACCTGCACCGCCTCACCGGTAGCCATGTTCGCGCCGTAACACTTTGCGCAGATACCCACATGGGAACGGCAGGTCAGAATGGTTCTGATCTTTACCGCTTCAACAGGCTCTCCCGCTTCATTTACGCCCACGCTTAAAATCCTGGCCGCCCGGCTGGGGGTAATCATATGATTATGCTTGACGATAATATTTCCGTCTTTATCATAAATATCCTCGCAGGAATATCTTCCTGTAATTCTGTCTTTCAGACTCTCGATGGTCTCTTTGCCGTCCATAAAAGCTTTGACCACTATGCCCGGGATCTCATGCTTTCCCTCACAGCAGTCCGTCTCACGGATAGACAGCTCCTGGGACACGTCCACCATTCGCCGGGTCAGGTAACCGGAGTCCGCGGTACGGAGAGCGGTATCAGACAGACCCTTGCGGGCTCCATGAGCGGATACGAAATACTCCAGCACGTCCAGTCCCTCACGGAAATTAGACTTAATCGGCAGCTCAATGGTACGTCCGGTAGTATCCGCCATCAGTCCGCGCATACCGGCCAGCTGCTTGATCTGCTGATTGGAACCACGGGCACCGGAGTCAGCCATCATAAAGATATTGTTGTACTTATCCAATCCGGCCAGCAGCACGTCTGTCAATTCCTTATCGGTCTCATTCCAGGTTTCCACCACTGCACGGTAACGCTCTTCCTCGGTAATCAGTCCTCGGCGGAAGTTGGCAGAGATCTTGTCAACCGTATCCTGTGCCTCCGCCAGCAGTTCAGCCTTCTGCTCCGGCACAGTCATATCCGAAATGGATACCGTCATAGCGGCTTTCGTGGAATACTTGTAGCCGATCGCCTTTACATCGTCCAGCACCTCCGCAGTCTTTACCGCTCCGTGAGTATTGATGACTCGCTCCAGAATCGGCTTCAGCTGCTTCTTACCCACATGGAAATCCACCTCCAGCTTCAGGAAATCCTCCGGCTTCGTTCTGTCCACATAGCCCAGATCCTGAGGAAGGATCTCATTGAAGAGGAAACGCCCCAGCGTGGACTCCACATTTCCGCTGATCACCTCACCGTCGGCATTCGTCTTGCTCACCCGGACGGTAATTCTGGAATGCAGCGTACAGGACTTATTCTCATAAGCAAGGATCGCCTCATTGACACTCTTAAAGAATTTGCCCTCGCCTACTGCTCCCGGCCTTTCCTGGGTCAGATAATAAATCCCCAGAACCATGTCCTGGGAGGGCACAGCCACAGGACCGCCGTCAGAAGGCTTCAGCAGGTTGTTGGGAGACAGCAGCAGGAAACGGCATTCTGCCTGGGCCTCCACTGACAACGGAAGATGCACTGCCATCTGGTCTCCGTCAAAGTCGGCATTGAAAGCGGTACATACCAGAGGGTGCAGCTTAATAGCCTTACCTTCCACCAGAATAGGCTCAAAGGCCTGGATACCCAGCCTGTGCAGCGTCGGAGCACGGTTCAGCATCACGGGGTGCTCCTTGATAACCTCCTCCAGCACATCCCATACCTGTGTGTCCATCTTATCCACAAGCTTCTTGGCATTCTTTATATTCTGGCTGATCCCCTTTGCCACCAGCTCCTTCATTACAAAGGGCTTGAACAGCTCAATGGCCATTTCCTTGGGCAGGCCGCACTGGTATATTTTCAGTTCGGGCCCCACCACAATAACGGATCGACCTGAATAGTCCACACGCTTTCCCAGCAGATTCTGCCGAAAACGCCCCGACTTACCTTTCAGCATATCGGACAGGGACTTCAGCGCCCTGTTGCCGGGTCCGGTGACCGGGCGTCCCCTTCTGCCGTTGTCTATCAAAGCGTCCACTGCCTCCTGCAGCATCCTTTTTTCATTACGGACAATAATATCCGGCGCCCCCAATTCAAGCAGCCTCTTCAGACGGTTATTCCTGTTGATGATTCGTCTGTATAAGTCATTTAAGTCGGAGGTTGCAAAACGTCCGCCGTCCAATTGTACCATGGGACGAATATCCGGCGGAATCACCGGAATTACGTCCATAATCATCCATTCAGGCTGATTTCCGGATTCCCGGAAAGCCTCTACAACCTCCAGCCTCTTGATAATACGTGCGCGCTTCTGTCCTGAGGAATCCCTGAGACCCTCTTTCAGCTCCTCCGCCTCGTTCTCCAGATCAATGGCCTGAAGCAGCTCCTTAATAGCCTCTGCGCCCATGCCTACACGGAATTTGTTCCCGTAAGTTTCCCGTGCATCCTGATATTCCTTTTCGGAAAGGATCTGCTTGTACTCAAGGTTGCTCTCCCCCGCGTCCAGCACAATGTATGATGCAAAATACAATACTTTCTCCAGCACCCTGGGAGACAGATCCAAAATCAGCCCCATACGGCTGGGTATACCCTTAAAATACCAGATGTGGGACACAGGAGCGGCAAGTTCAATATGGCCCATACGCTCTCTGCGGACACTGGCCTTTGTCACTTCCACGCCACATCGGTCACAGACAACACCCTTATATCTGATCTTCTTGTATTTACCGCAATGGCACTCCCAGTCCTTACTGGGACCAAAGATTTTCTCACAGAACAGTCCGTCCCGCTCAGGCTTTAAGGTCCTGTAGTTAATTGTCTCCGGCTTCAGCACCTCGCCGTGAGACCACTCCCTGATCTTTTCCGGTGAAGCCAGACCGATCTTTATGGCATCAAACGTCATTGGCTGATAGGCTGTTTCATTTTTAACTTCTGGCATGAATGGCACTCCCTTCTTATGCTGTTAGCATCTATAATTTCACTCGAAGTCCTCGTCTCCCTCGAAATCCGCCATCTCGGAATCTTCCACCTCAGCGTCAAATTCCTCGTCGTCAAAGCTGTCATCGTCAGAGCTTATCAATTCTCCGCTTTCATCGTCGAACTCCTGCGCCTGATAGCCCATTCTGCCAAGAGAACCGTTGTCATAATCATCGTCATACTTGCGGTCTCCTTCCATTTCATAGCGGTAATCCGTATCGCCGTAATCGATTGTCTCCATGATCTCGACCTCTGTCTGGTCGTCACGGAGCACTCTCACATCCAGCCCCAGAGCCTGAAGCTCCTTCAAAAGAACCTTAAAGGACTCAGGAATACCGGGCTCGGGAATATTATCTCCCTTGATGATCGCTTCATAGGTCTTAACACGCCCCACCACATCGTCGGACTTCACTGTCAGAATTTCCTGCAATGTATAGGACGCACCATATGCCTCCAGAGCCCAAACCTCCATCTCTCCGAAACGCTGTCCGCCAAACTGTGCCTTACCGCCCAGAGGCTGCTGGGTAACCAGTGAGTAAGGACCCGTGGAACGGGCATGGATCTTGTCGTCTACCAGATGATGCAGCTTCAGGTAATGCATGTGGCCGATGGTAACAGGACTGTCAAAATACTCACCGGTACGGCCGTCCCGCAGACGAACCTTGCCGTCTCTGGAAATCTTCACACCCTTCCATGTACTTCTCTGCTCTCTATTGTCGGACAGATATTCCATTACCTCGGGAAGCAGCTCTTCTTTATGGAGGCTCTCAAAGCTCTCACCTGACCACTCTCTGCCGTCGGCGGTAGTATCCCTTCCCTCTGCCTTCCAGGCTTTTGCCTCTTCCCCGTCAAAAGGAAGGTTCACGTAATCGTTCGCCAGCTCCAGGGTGTCCATAATATCGGTCTCATTTGCGCCGTCAAATACCGGTGTGGCCACATTAAAGCCCAGGGCCTTTGCCGCCAGCGACAGGTGAATCTCCAGTACCTGTCCAATGTTCATACGGGAAGGCACACCCAGAGGATTCAGCACAATATCCAGCGGCCTGCCGTTAGGCAGATACGGCATATCCTCCACAGGAAGCACCCGGGAGACCACACCCTTATTTCCGTGGCGGCCTGCCATCTTGTCACCCACGGAAATCTTTCTCTTCTGTGCAATGTAAATGCGAACGGCCATGTTTACCCCGGGAGAAAGCTCGTCACAGTTCTCTCTGGTAAACACTTTGGCGTCTACCACGATACCGTATTCGCCATGAGGCACCTTCAGCGAGGTGTCACGAACCTCTCTGGCCTTCTCGCCAAAGATCGCTCTCAGCAGTCTCTCCTCCGCCGTCAACTCGGTCTCACCCTTGGGAGTCACCTTCCCTACCAGAATATCGCCCGCACGGACTTCGGCTCCAATCCTGATAATGCCTCTGTCATCCAGATCCTTCAGCGCGTCGTCACCTACACCGGGGACGTCCCTGGTGATCTCTTCAGGTCCCAGCTTGGTATCCCGGGCCTCTGCCTCGTACTCTTCAATATGAACGGAAGTATACACATCCTCCTGCACCAGCCGCTCACTCAAAAGGACAGCATCCTCGTAGTTATAACCTTCCCACGTCATGAATCCGATCAGCGGATTCTTGCCCAGAGCAAGCTCTCCCATTGCGGTAGACGGCCCGTCTGCAATGACCTGACCCTCTGCCACCCGATCTCCCTTGAAGACAATAGGTTTCTGATTATAGCAGTTCGACTGGTTTGAGCGGGAGAACTTGATCAGCTTAAATTCCGCCTTCTCACCGTCGTCATATATGATCCTGATCAGATTAGAAGACACATAGTCCACCGTGCCTGCCTTCTTTGCCAGAACGCACATACCGGAGTCTACTGCGGTCTTCGTCTCCATGCCGGTACCTACCGCAGGTGCTTCCGTAGTCAACAGAGGCACGGCCTGACGCTGCATGTTGGAACCCATCAGTGCACGGTTTGCATCGTCATTCTGCAGGAAAGGAATCAATGCCGTAGCAACGGAAAACACCATTCTGGGTGAAACATCCATGTAATCGAACATGGCGCGGGGATACTCGGAGGTCTCCTCGCGATAACGGCCTGAAACGGTGGTACGGACAAAATGCCCTTCCTCGTCCAGAGCTTCACTTGCCTGTGCCACATGGTAATTATCTTCCTCATCCGCAGTCATATATACTACTTCATCCGTAACGACCGGATTCTGCGCATTGGTTTTATCAATTTTTCTGTAGGGTGCCTCCACAAAGCCATACTCATTGATGTGAGCATAGCTTGCAAGGGAATTGATCAGACCTATGTTGGGACCCTCGGGAGTCTCAATAGGGCACATTCTCCCGTAATGAGAGTAATGAACGTCCCTGACCTCGAATCCGGCACGATCCCTGGACAGACCGCCGGGACCCAATGCGGACAATCTCCTCTTATGCGTGATCTCCGCCAGAGGATTATTCTGATCCATAAACTGGGACAGCTGGGAGGATCCGAAAAACTCCTTCACGGCAGCCGTAACAGGCTTGATATTAATCAGGGACTGCGGTGAAATGTCATCCGTATCGTGGGTGGTCATACGCTCACGCACCACTCTTTCCATCCTGGACAGACCGATACGGTACTGATTCTGCAGCAGTTCACCCACCGCACGGATACGCCGGTTCCCCAGATGGTCAATATCATCGTCATTCCCCAGACCATACTCCAGGTGCATATTATAATTAATGGATGCAATAATATCTTCCTTGGTAATGTGCTTGGGCACAAGCTCATGTATATTCTTCCTGATCGCCTCGGCCAGCTTGCCGGGATCCGAACCGAATTCATCCAATATCTGCTTCAGAACAGGGTAATAAACCTTCTCACGGATGCCGAGAGTCTTAGGTTCGCAGTCCACAAAGGCAGTAATGTCCACCATCATATTGGAAAGGACCTTCACATTCCTCTCCTCTGTCTGAATGTAGACAAAGGGAACAGCCGCGTTCTGAATAGAATCAGCCAGCTCCGCGCTCACCTTGTCGCCTGCGGACGCAAGTACCTCGCCTGTGGAGGGATCCACCACATCCGCCGCCAGAACATGATTCCTGATCCTGTTTCTGAATGCCAGTTTTTTATTGAATTTATATCTGCCCACCTTCGCCAGATCATATCTGCGAGGGTCAAAAAACATCGCGTTAATCAGACTCTCCGCGCTTTCTACACTCAAAGGCTCCCCGGGACGGATTTTCTTATACAGCTCCAGCAGACCCTCCTGATAATTCTCAGCAGTGTCCTTGGTAAAGCTTGCCTCAATCTTGGGCTCATCGCCGAAGACCTCGCGGATCTCATCGTTTGTCCCGATTCCAAGCGCACGAACCAATACCGTTACGGGAACCTTACGGGTTCTGTCTACTCGCACATAAAACACGTCATTAGAATCTGTCTCATACTCCAGCCATGCGCCGCGGTTCGGGATAACCGTGCAGGAAAACAGCCTCTTGCCAAGCTTATCATGACTGATTGCATAATAGATGCCGGGGGAACGCACCAGCTGGCTTACGATGACACGCTCAGCACCATTGATCACAAAAGTTCCAGTCTCCGTCATCAGGGGCAGATCACCCATGAAAATCTTATGCTCGCTGATTTCTTCTTTCTCCTTGTTGTACAAGCGAACCGTGACCGTAAGCGGTGCCGCGTAGGTTGCATCTCTTTCCTTACACTCTTCAATAGAATACTTCACATCGTCCCTGCAGAGTTCAAAGTCTACAAACTCCAGGCTCAGGGAACCGCTATAGTCAGCGATAGGAGAAATATCGTCGAAGACCTCGCGCAATCCTTCGTCAAGGAACCACTGATAGGAGTCCTTCTGGACCTCAATCAGGTTCGGCATCTCCAGAACCTCTTTCTGTCTCGCATAGCTCATACGCATAACCTTGGAACCGGCTACCGGGCGTATTCTGTTTTTTTCCATTGACATTTCACCCCGTTCTTTCTTTTCTGCCACTAAAAAAAGGCATAGCTCTGCACAATAGTGCATCGTCTATGATAGCACAAACCCGTCAAAGGGTCAAGAAGTTTTTTCCATAAAAGTAATACGGTTCCGCATGTGACCATGGGAACCGTATCCTGTCATTCTTTCTTCCGTTCTGCAAAACCGCGGGAATTCGGCATAATTACTTAAGTGTAACCTTCGCGCCAACTTCCTCAAGCTTTTTCTTAATGTCTTCAGCCTCTTCCTTGGAAGCGCCTTCCTTGACAGTCTTGGGAGCTCCGTCTACCAGATCCTTTGCTTCCTTCAGGCCAAGACCGGTAATCTCACGAACCACCTTGATAACCTTAACCTTTTCTGCGCCAACCTCAGTCAGCTCCACATCAAACTCGGTCTTCTCTTCTGCTTCAGCACCGCCTGCCGCAGGACCTGCCGCTGCAACAACAACGCCTGCCGCTGCAGATACGCCGAACTCTTCCTCACAAGCCTTTACAAGGTCATTTAACTCTAATACAGTCATTTCTTTAATAGCATCGATCAATTCCTGAGCTGTTAATTTAGCCATTTTAATTTTCCTCCATTTTTAAATTGTTATAATTGAAACGGTTCAAAACTATTCTGCTGCAGCCTCTTCAGCAGCTGCCGCTACAGGTGCTTCTACTGCAGACGCGCCGCCTTTTTCGGCCAGCTGGTTCATGACACGTGCAAAGTTCGTAATCGGACTCTGCAGGCTGCCAAGCAGTCTGGAAATAAGTACATCCCTGGAAGGAATGCTTGCGATAGAAGCGATTCCCTTCGCATCATACACAGTGCCTTCCACCACACCGGCTTTGATCTCCAGCTTATCAGCCTTCTTTGCGAACTCAGACAGCAGCCTTGCAGGCGCCGTTGCATCCTCTGTGGAGATTGCCACTGCACTGGGCCCCTCCAGGTACTGGGTCAGGCCTTCGAATACGGTGTCCTTAAACGCACGGGTCATAAAGGTATTCTTGTACACCTTGTAGACAATTCCCGCTTCACGCAGGTTCTTGCGCAGCTGGGTGTCCTGTTCCACGGTCAGGCCACGATAATCAACCAGAACCACGGATTGGGCATCCTTAATGCTGGCTGAAATTTGTTCTACGATAGGCTGTTTTAATTCAACCTTTGCCATTTTTTTACCTCCTTATAGAATTATCTGGGATTTCCCCTGCCGAAAGGAGTTTTATATAAGAAAAGCCTCCCTGAAGACAGGAAGGCAAAAAGTCTCGGTAAAAACTCTTTCCTCGGTAGGCGTCCTGCGAACTTACCCCGGGCAAACCCTGTGGGACCTACTGTCTTCGGCATCGGTCATATGACCATTGAAAATAATAACACAGGGGGTTGACTTCTGTCAACCCCCTGTTTCTTAAAACTTCAGAACATTTACCTTGACGCCGGGGCCCATGGTGCTGGTCAGAGTAATACTCCTCAGATACTGACCTTTCACAGCGCTGGGCTTTGCCTTCTGGATCGCTTCCATCAGCGCATTAAAGTTTTCCTGCAGCGCTTCCTCGGTAAAGGAAGCCTTTCCTACGGGAACATGCACGATATTGGTCTTGTCAAGCCTGTACTCGATCTTACCTGCTTTAATATCATTTATAGCCTTGGTAACGTCCATTGTGACCGTACCTGCCTTGGGGTTGGGCATCAGTCCCTTGGGACCCAGAACCTTACCGAGACGTCCCACCACACCCATCATATCGGGAGTTGCCACAACAACATCGAAATCAAGCCAGCCGTCATTCTGAATCTTGGGGATCAGCTCTTCGCCGCCTACATAATCGGCTCCTGCCGCCTCTGCCTCATTTACCTTATCACCCTTTGCAAATACAAGAACCCTTACTGTCTTACCTGTTCCGTTGGGCAGTACCACCGCTCCGCGGATCTGCTGCTCTGCGTGACGTCCGTCGCAGCCGGTCCTGATATGAACCTCAATGGTCTCGTCAAACTTTGCCGTTGCCGTTTTCTTAACCAAAGCAATCGCTTCTCCGGGTTCGTATGCCACGGTACGGTTCACAAGCTTTGCTGCTTCGACATATTTTTTACCACGCTTCATAATCATCCCTCCTCTACTGTGATGCCCATACTGCGTGCAGTACCGGCTATCATACTCATTGCCGCTTCCAGGCTTGCCGCGTTCAGGTCGGGCATCTTCATCTCGGCGATCTCCTGAATCTTGGCTTTGGAGATGGTTGCTACCTTGGTCTTGTTAGGCGCACCGGAACCGGATTTGATGTTGCATGCCTTCTTCAGCAGAACTGCGGCGGGGGGAGTCTTGGTAATAAAACTGAAAGATCTGTCCGCATACACAGTGATGACTACGGGGATGATCACATCACCCTTGTCCGCTGTCTTTGCGTTGAACTGCTTCGTAAATTCAACGATGTTCACACCATGCTGACCCAATGCAGGACCAACAGGGGGAGCCGGTGTTGCTTTGCCGGCAGGAATCTGTAACTTGATGTAGCCTTCTACTTTCTTTGCCATTTTGGCACCTCCTATAATGTGGTATACCGCCCAAGCTGCGGCGGTAGTCTGGCGCGGGGCTTAACCTGTCAGGTCCCGCTCCCACTTTGTTCCGGGAAATATCTTCGGTAGACATCTCCCTGTCTATTTATCGGCTCGTGCCTGAAGATCATCGGCCTCGCCGTAAATATTCCGATAATACAGGAAAATTAAAGCTTCCTTACCTCCGCAAAACTGATTTCCACGGGGGTTTCTCTTCCAAACAGCTCCACATTGATGGTAGCCGTCTGCTTGCCGTAATCCAATTTGTGGACAATGCCTACGGTATCCTTCCATACGCCTGCCACCACCGCAATGCTGTCTCCCTCCACAAAGTCAATGGAAACATTTTCGGTTTTGATTCCCAGCGGCTTCATTTCCGCTTCCGTGAGGGGAACCGGCTTGCTTCCCGGCCCGACAAAGCCGGTAACACCGCGGGTATTTCTGACAACATACCATGTGTCATCGTTCATCTCCATGTTCAGGAGCACATAGCCGGGAAACATTTTCCTCTGAACGGTCTTCTTTACGCCGTTCTTCAGCTCGACCACATCCTCCAGGGGGACCCTCACCTCCAGAATCTGCTCTGCAAGGTTCTTGTTATTCTCAATGGTCTTTTCAATATTGGCTTTGACCTTGTTTTCATAACCGGAATAGGTATGAATCACATACCATTTTGCCTCTGCCATACAATCACCCTCGCTCTAACCAATTGATATCAAGAAGTCCACGCCATACTTCACGACATAGTCAATGACTGCAATCATTACGCCGACAACGACCGAAATCGCCACAACGGCGATGGACTGTTTCAGGGTCTCACGCCTGTCCGGCCATGCAATTTTCTTAAACTCTGTTTTCACCCCGGCGAAAAATCCGGGACCTTTTTGCTTTTCTGCGGAATCTCCCATTTTGACCTCCAAACTGACTGCCCGGCTTCCGAAGAGGCCGCCTCATTTTGTTTCGAAGAAACTATTTCGTTTCTTTGTGTACTGTATGGGTTCTGCAAAATCTACAATACTTCTTGATCTCCATCCTGTCGGGATGCGTCTTCTTATCCTTGGTAGTATTATAGTTACGCTGCTTGCATTCTGTACAAGCCAAAGTGATTTTAGTACGCATATCGGCTACCTCCACTCGATTTTTTAAGCATAAAAAAAAGACCTGAAATCTTATCTCGCCTGAATACTATAACACACCCGGCAAACCACGTCAATATTTTTTTATGAAAATACTTGTGCCCTATTCCTGTATGTGATACAATGTAGTCATGAAAGTGGGTTAGTGTTTTAGTAAGGAAAGGAGGGGTGACAATGGGCTTAAGTCTCAATGCGGTATACAACAACTATCTTACCACATATTCCCAAAAGAGTCTTACCCGTTACGATACTCACAAGAAAAGTGAGCTTCGCAGCGTGTATAATTCCATTGTCAAACTAAACAGGGATGCACCCTGGTATCTTCCTACCACCAGCAAGGCTACTCAGCAGTACGCCGTTGCCGTCAAGGAAAATGCCCGTGGGCTGCGCAATACTCTTGCACAGCTGGGCGGCATGGAAGAAAATGTTATTTTCAATAAGAAGAGTTCCTATTCCTCGGACGAAAATGTGGTCGCCGTTTCCTATATCGGATCGCAGGACCGGGAAGTACCTGACCTGGATCTGGAAGTGCACTCTCTTGCCGTCTCACAGGAGAATCTTGGTCTCTTTCTTCCTGATACGAAGATAGATCTTCCGTCTGCTACCTACTCTTTTGACGTGGGTATCAATGACATGAACTACGAATTCCAATTCACTGTGGGAGAAACCGAGACAAACCGCGACGTGCAGGAACGTCTGGTGAGACTGATCAATAATTCCGGCATCGGCATCAAGGCAGGTATTGCCGAATCTGACGGCAGGACTGCCCTTCGTCTGACTTCGGATTCCACGGGTCTGGCACCGGGTAAGAACCAGCTTTTTACCGTCAGCGACAATAAGTCCAGCAAACGCACCGGTACCGTGGATTACTTCGGACTGGATTATGTCAGCCGTGAAGCCTCCAATGCCGGATTCAGCATTAACGGTGAAGAGCGGAGCTCCACCTCCAATCATTTTACCATCGGCAAAATGTTTGAGGTACAGCTGAAGGGCATCACACAGGAGGGTGACTCTGTGCGGATCGGTCTCAAGACCGACGTGGAGTCCCTGGCAGACAATGTGTCACATCTGGTGGGCGGATACAACGACTTTGTGAATACTGCCGCCTCCTATATGAGCACTCAGTCCAAGAGCGGACAGCTGGTAAACGAGATGAGGGGAATTGTCAGCCTCTACGGTTCCGATCTGGAATCTATCGGCATCAACCTCAGGGAGGACGGCACTCTCAATCTGAACCGTGACGTGCTTCACCAGGCCGTACTGCAGTCAGACGACATTACCGAAACCTTCGGCAGCCTCAAAAACCTGTCCGCCTCGTTGATGCGCAAGAGCAATCTGGTGGCTTTAAATCCAATGGATTACGTACAGAAGACTGTGGTTGCTTATAAGAATCCTGGCCATAATTTTGTGAGCCCGTACAATTCAAGCGCATACAGCGGAATGCTTTTTAACAGCTACTGTTAAGCTCCCGTTCCGCCATTGCCAGTGTTTCCGCAATCACCTTATCCATATCCAAATATTTATACTGTCCCAGCCTGCCTCCGAAGATTACATTTTTCTCCGCCGCCGCAAGCTGGGCGTATTTTTCGTACAGCCTGCCGTTGTTCTCATCGTTTACCGGATAGTAAGGCTCGTCTCCCCTATGCCATGCGGCAGGATACTCTTTTGTGATCACCGTATCCGGCTGCGTTCCGAACTCAAAATGCTTATGCTCTATCATACGGGTATAAGGAATCTCCCTCTGGGTATAATTTACCACGGCGTTACCCTGATAATTATCACAGCCCTCCAGAATTTCCTCTTCAAAACGCAGTGACCTGTACTGCAGCTCGCCATAGCAATAATCAAAATACTCGTCGATCATGCCCGTGTACAACACTCTGTCAAAGGTATCTGTCGTCTTCCGCATGAAATCCCTGTAAGAGACCCCCAGACAAAGCACTGTTCCCTCCAGAAGCTTCTCCGCGATCTGCGTATATCCGCCCACGGGAATTCCCTGATACCTGTCGGAAAAGTAATTGTTATCGTAGGTAAACCGTACGGGAAGCCTGCGGATAATAAAAGCCGGAAGCTCGGTGCAGCTCCTGCCCCACTGCTTTTCCGTATAGCCCTTCACAAGCTTCTCATATACATCCCTGCCCACCAGGGACAGGGCCTGCTCCTCCAGATTGGCCGGTTCACGGGACGAACTGCCGCAGGAGGCTGCTCCCAGTTCCTCTTCTGCCTCCCGCTTTTGCCGTTCGATCATCTTCCTGGCCTCTGCCGGAGTCCTGACTCCCCACATTTTACTGAAGGTATTCATATTAAAAGGCAGATTGTAGAGCTCGTCCCCGTAAACCGCCACCGGCGAGTTCACAAAGCCGTTAAATTCTGCAAAGCGGCTCACATAGTCCCAGACCGCCTTATCCGACGTATGAAAAATATGGGCGCCGTACTTGTGTACCTGAATGCCCCTTTTCTCCTCCGTATATATATTTCCGCCGATATGCTCTCTTCTGTCGATGCACAGGCAGTTCTTTCCTGCCTCCCGCATCTTGTCTGCAAATACGGCCCCGCAGAGCCCTGCTCCTACAATCAGCCAGTCATACCTCATTTATTCCGTTTCCCTTTCGCCTTATACTTGTCGATCTGTACGAAATCATCCATCAATCCAAGTATCTTATCACGTCCGTCCTGGTTCAGCTTTACATAGTACTGCATGACACGATTTTCCAGAAGCTGTGCTCCCAAAGAAGTATCCCTTTCCAAAGAGGAAAAATCCACCGGATTCAGACTGAGTTTGTCACACATCTTAATCACCGTGCCATATGCCATCCCTTCGATGCCACGCTCCAGTGCAGTCACCAGCGTGCTGTAAGGAATGCTCAGCTCTATTGCAAACTGGCGCACGCTGCGATACTGTCTTAAAATTTCTTTTTTTAAAATCTCTGCCTTTGTCATTTTTACCTCCATTTGAAACGACCTGAATTCATATGCGGGTACCCTCTGCCGTCTGCCGTTTCCGATCATATGGATAATATACGATTTCCCGTGTACCATTTCAAGTACAAATTCAAAATTTAAGAGAGATTTAAGAGTTGCCGTATTTTTTGTAAAGTTCTTCCTTTATATACTCATATCTCAGCCGTTTTTCTTCCTTGCCGAAATGCCCCGGAGACTCGCGGTCCTGTATTTCGTTTCCCTCGTAGCAAAGTTCTCCGGCCTTCTCGCGGAACTGTTCACTGGTAAGGTCAAAAATGAATCCGTCCACCACATTATAGCAGTGCACCCCGCCATTATCCGTGGGCATCCCGTACACCTGACCCCCGAAAATATCCTGAGCCAGAAAAGCCGTAACGGAGCACTGTCCCAGCGTCCGGTTTTCCCTGCTCCACTCCGACCGCATTCTGGGTGCACAGGTATCCGCACACCAAATAGCCGCAAGAGCATCATAAAGATCTAACGGTGTCTTGATCTGCCCCCCGTAATAGTTGTTCTTTGCTTTCACGTTTCCGGCTGTCTGCCATCCGTAAAATTTGTATTCCACCTGATTTTGCCTCCTCTCTTCTTACTACAGAATAACATGGATCCGAAAAGAAAACCAGCCTGTCGTCCGACAGTTTCCTTTTTAAGGCACATATGGTAAAGTATCTGTAGAATATTCATTTCTGCATGGAATATTCGTTTCCCGTATTCGACCAGTAAAGTGAAAGCTTGCAAAAGATGACAAGAGGGGGATATGAATGGAGGATTTTGAAATAATGGATCTGTACTGGAGCCGCAACGAAACTGCAATTTTGGAAACGGACCGCAAGTACGGAGCCCTGTGCCACAGCATCGCGATGAACCTGCTCTCAATTTACGAAGACGCGGAAGAATGCGTCAACGATACCTGGAACGAAGCCTGGAATCGCATGCCTCCGCAACGTCCCGATAATCTCAAGGCATGGCTGTGCAGAGTCGTGCGCAACATCTCCATCAGCCTCTGGCGCAGAAATCACGCCCAAAAACGCTGCTACGGCATAAATCAGCTCCTAGATGAGCTGGAGGAGTGTGTCCCTTCCTCCCGGAACATCGAGCAGGAGCTGGAAGATGCTGAGCTGGGCAAATGTATTGATACATGGCTGCTTTCCCTGAACAGGGAAGACCGTATCCTGTTTGTGCACCGCTACTGGTACGGCGAGTCACTGAACGACCTTGCAGCGAACCGGAACATTCCGGCCGCCAGACTGACCAAAAAAATGTACCGGCTGCGCCTCAGCCTGAAAGCCGCTCTTGAAAAGGAGGAATTCTATCTATGAACAAAAGGGAAGCGAAAAGAACAGGCGAAAAAATATATCAGGGCATTACTAATATCAGTGATGAAATTGTGGAAGAAGCCGAACGTTCAAAGCTGCAAAAGCCGCCGATAAAAAGGCATTCTCCGTGGAAGGCAGGCGGGCTTGCAGCAGCCTGCCTGTGTATACTGGCCATAGGGGCAGCCTGCATGCTCCGCAGCCCGGGTGAGCCGGGAACTGACGGAGCAGGGGTGATCGACGGCTCCCTTGCCCGGAACACCCCGCTGCCGACAGCGGAACCGGACACCGGTGTGACATCCTCGGTACCCCCCGCCACAGAGGATGTCTCAAACTCTGCCGCGCCTTCGGAAAACACAGCCGTCATTACACTTGCCCGCATGTCGGATAGGCCCATGCTCCTCGGCACGGTATCGAATCCCGACATCAGCGTGACCCCCTCTGTGGAGCCTTATACCATAGAACCGGATCTGAGTAACATCACCAACCTGTATCAGTTCTACTGGCTGATGAACGATAAGAACCAGGCTGCCCTGCTGTCCCGGAACGGCTTTGTGGTAGATTCCGTCAGCGGTTATAACGAATTTTATGAAATTTATGAAATCAATCGTTATTCGCAGATTCCGAGCTTCGTGACGGTGGACTCCCTGATGCACACCTACCATCTCTATTTCAGCTATCTGCTGCGGAATATAGAGCAGAATTACCTTTCGGACAGTATCACCCGCTTAAGCGGCAGAATGCTGGAAGCCAGCCTCGCCCAGTACCGGCAGCTGGCCGGCAGTGAATGGGAGGAGGCAGCCAGGCGTAACGTGGCTTTCTTTACCATCGGTTCCTGCCTGCTTGACGATACCACACCGGTTGAGGACCTTGTGGCGGATACCGTCGGGCAGGAACTGGACAGCATCAACAGTGCCGCCGGTACTTTTCCCTCCGCCATAACCGGTGAATATGAGGATTATACCCAGTATATACCCCGCGGATATTATACCGGCAATGAGGAGCTGGAAAAGTATTTTAAGGCAATGATGTGGTATGGCCGGATTCACTTTGAGCAAAGTCAGGAAAGTCTGGAGCGAAGCGCCCTTCTTATCACCCTGGCACTGGCCTCCGACGCCGAATCGTACCGTGTCTGGGAAGCTATTTACGCGGTGACTTCCTTCTTCGCGGGGGCCAGCGATGACCTGGGCGTAAGCGAGTATGCCACCGCCGTCCGCCAGGCTTACGGGGATGACGCTACCGTGGCCGATCTGCCGGGAAACAGCTCCGCCTTTGACAACTTTCGTACCATCACCTCCCAGCTGCCTCCGCCTGCCATTAATTCCGTTCCCATAGAGGACGGAGAAAACAATGTGATTCCCGGTTTTCGGTTTATGGGACAGAGATTTACCATTGACGCCGCTATCATGCAGAATCTTGTTTACAGCAGCGTAGGGAAAGACAGCATCGGCAGCCTGCGCATGCTCCCGGATGTACTGGATGTAGCCGCAGCCCTGGGCAGTGATACCGCCTTTACAATCCTGGCAGAAAACGGCGCTACGGATTATAAGGGCTATTCGGAAAAAATGGATATGCTCCGGGAAAAGCTCTCTCAGGAAAATGCACTCCTCTGGTCCGCAAGTCTATACGCCGGCTGGCTGAACACACTACGACCTCTGCTGAAGGACAAAGGTGAGGGCTATCCCGTATTTATGCAGAACGAGGAATGGAACAGAAAAAATCTGGAATGCTTTTCCGGCAGCTTTGCGGAACTGAAGCACGACACCGTCCTCTATACCAAGCAGGTGATTGCAGAGATGGGCGGCGGGTATGATGAGGATATTGACGACAGAGGCTATGTGGAACCGGAGCCACAGGTGTACGCAAGATTCCATAATCTTGCAGAGCGCACTGCCCAGGGGCTTAAGAAATATGGCATGCTCACCCAGGAGGAGGAAGCGGATCTTTCCCGCCTGTCAGACATTGCCCGACAGCTTCTGACCATTTCCTGCAAGGAGCTGCAGGAAGAAACCCTGACCGATGAAGAATATGACTTTATCCGCTCCTATGGCGGCAGTATCGAACATTTCTGGTATGAGGCATCGAAAGACACCGTCGATTCCGAATGGTTTGCCAGCGCGGAATGTCCCGCCCCAATTGTTGTGGATATTGCCACAGATCCCAACGGACAGGTGCTTGAAGCAGCCACCGGCAGACCCTCAGATATATTCGTGGCGGTTAAGGTGGACGGCATTTTGAAAGTGACCCGTGGAAGCGTATACTCTTTCTATCAGTTCACCTGGCCGGCGGAGGACAGACTGACAGACTCCAAATGGCGCTGGCTGATCGGATGCCAGCAGGATGAAAACGGAAACTTTAATTTTGATAATCCTGTTGAAAGGCCGAAATGGACGGACAGCTATCGCTATGAACGGAATTAAACAGAAACTGCCGAAAATTGTATCAGCCCTTATCCTGGTATCGACGTTGGCTGCAGGAGGGTATGCACTATGGCGGGCAGGTGCTTTCCTGCCCCGCTGGATTCCCTGGGCCGATGCTGATTTTTGGGATGAAAGCGGCGAATATCGAATTGTACTCCACGGTAAAAGTGTCAGAGTCATCCGGCAGGAGGGTGCCGCCGGACAGAGCGCCGGCACCGCAAGGGAAGCCGTTATCTGGACCTCGCCTAAGGGTGTGCTGGTCCAGAAGGTGCTGTCTGCAGATATTGACAACGACCAACGGGAGGAGCTTGTCCTGCTCTGCTGGAAAATAGGCCGCTACGGCAGGGACAGGCCCTTCTGGGTGGAAAAGGACGAGAAAAAGTGGTCGCAGCACCTCTTTGTGTATGAGTACGAACAGGAAAATATAAGACCTCAGTGGATGTCCTCCTACCTGGGGAAGGATCTGGCAGACGTCACCGCGTACCGTCGGGCAGATAACCTGAACCGGCTTTTGTTCACGGATCCGGACGGTGAGATCAGCTGCTGGAGGTGGGATTCCTGGGGTTTCACTCTGGAGGATGCCTCCGTTTCCTTTGTTGCCTTTGGAGACAATCTGCTCCATGAGCCCGTCTGGCACTATGCCTTGCAGAATGATGAAGCTTTCACATTTCTGTTTGAGAACTTTCGGGATGTGATTGCGGAGAGTGATGTCTCGATTATAAATCAGGAAACCCCACTGGTGGAGGATCCTGCCCTGTACGGCGGTTACCCTCGGTTCGGCACTCCGGTGGGCGTGGGACAGGCAATCGCAGACGCCGGCTTTGACATAGTGACCTGCGCCACCAACCACGCACTGGACAGAGGACCGGGCGGAGTGAATACCACAAAAGAATTCTTTGCCTCCCGGGACATACTGTGCTTAGGGATACAAACGGAAGATGCGGCGGAATACCGGCCATACGAGATCATCATGAAAAAGGGCATCCGCTTTGCGCTGCTGAACTATACCTATGGCACAAACGGCATCAAGGTTCCAGACTCCGCCCCCCATATGGTCCATCTCCTGAAAGATGAGGCACAAATCAGGGAAGATATTGAACGTGCCCGGGCAGATGCCGATTTCGTCCTCCTGTTTGTCCACTGGGGCACGGAAAACGCCCCCCAGATCGATGAGGAGCAAAAGAAGTGGTCGCAGATATTTCTGCAGAGTCACGCGGACGTCGTTATCGGCACCCATCCTCATGTCCTCCAGCCCTGCGAAACCCTGACGGCAGAGGACGGCCACGAAATGCTGGTTTACTATTCTCTCGGCAATTATATCAGCGCCCAATCCGAGCCATACAGCTTAAAAGGCGGCATGGCCAGATTCACCGTGTCGCCTTCCCCTGACGGATATAAAATTGCGGAATACAGCCTGACACCTCTGGCCATCACCTGGCACAAGGGCGGCCGATATACGGTTGATTATGCTCAGAAGTCATATCCGGATGCGGACAGCTTTTCTTCAAACTTCGATTCCGGAATCGGCTTGGAATAATAATACCCCTGGGCTACATTTGCACCGATCTCCCGCATCAACCGAATGTCAGCCTCCGTCTCCACACCTTCGCAGACAATCTGTGCCTCCAGATTCTCCGCCATATTTACAATGCCCCGCATGATCGCCACCTGCCTGTTGTGATCCTGCTGATTTAACAGGAAAGAGCGATCCAGCTTGACCACAGAGGCTGGAACCTGCTCGAAAATCCCCAGAGAAGAATGCCCTGCGCCAAAATCGTCAATTGACAGGTGGATTCCCTTTTGATGCAGGGCATCCAGCGTCTCCTTCACCATATTCTGCTGCAGCTTTTCGATGACAAGCGTCTCCGTGATCTCCACCTCGATCAGCTCTTTGCCAATCCGATACTTGTCAAGAATCTCCTCAAACTTTTCCGCGAAGCCCGGCTTGATAAAGTGCATTCTGGAGAAATTGCAGGAAACGGTAACTACTCTCTCTCCTGCATCCAGACGCTTCCTGAGCATCCTGCAGACGGATTCGTAGACGAAGAAATCGATCTCCGTAATCTTGCCTGTCTGCTCATAATAAGGGACAAAGAAGCCCGGCGCCTTTACCGCTCCGCCCTCTGCAGGATTCAAAAACCTTACCAGGGCCTCCGCCCCCACAATCTCTCCCGTTCGAATGTCCACCTTCGGCTGATAGTAAACCGCAAAGTCCTTCCACACATCCACCGACTGCAGCAGCTTCTCACGTTCGTGACGTTCCTTCAGCATCTGCTCCAGACGGCTGTCATAAACCTTAATGGCCTCATCATCCTTCTCTCCCGAAAAGTCCAGAGCCTGATTGGCATAGTTCAATGCAACCTGCAGATCCTTCTCCTGCTGCTCCACCAGATATACACCCATCTTTACCTGCATACGGTTTTCCGTATTCTTATATATGTACTCTAAAACAGTCGCCTTTAAGGCATGTAAACGCTCCAGCAGTGCCTCCTTGTTCCCGCAGACCAGCAGCAGTGCAAAACGATCACCCTGGTTTCTGGCACAAATCTCAAGCTTTGGATCCACGCTGGACTTTAAAAGCTCCGCAATGCCCTCCAGCAGCTTCTCGCCGGCGTCCCATCCATATATAATGTTGTAACGGCGAAACTGGGATATATTGAGATATACCACGGCATAGCCGCCCCTGCGCTCCGGCAGCAGCCTGCATTCTCCCCAATAAATCAGATAATTCAGATTCCAGATGTCCATGAAGGTATCCTTGTACATCAGCTTGCGGATCTTCTTTTCGTCCCGGATGATATGTCTTGCTACCAGAATCACCAGAATCAGGATACACAGCAGAAGCAGAATAATCTCCGTGCTGTGGTTGCGGATAAAGGTACGGAGATTTGCCAGAGGATAGGTATTCTCCCTCAGCATATACTCACTGACCGCACGATAATCAATATCAGTAATCGTTTTGGCCAGAATGGAAGAAAGCAGCTTGTCCTCCTCCTGTACTGCCACAGAGATCGGATACTCGCTCCGGAACACGTTCTTTATCTGCAAATCCTCATATTGGGACTCTGTCCGGAATAAATGCTCCGCCAAATATCCATCGCACAGGGCAGCATCCACGTCACCGTTTTTAACAGCCGTCAGGCTTTCCTGCTGCGTACTATAAATCTTTATCTCCACATCCCGAAGCAAAATTGCCGAAGCTGCCTCGTCACAGAGATAGGAAACCGTACCCAAAGTCCGTATACCGGCTACACTGCTGTTCCTTTCCGTCACAAGAACCAGGGGAATATCCGCATATTCCCGTGCCGCTTCCAGATGAAGCCCGCTCAAAACCTCCCTGGAATCCGCACTGTATACTATAATATCCACATTCCCGTCCTGCAGGGCTTTCCTGGCTGTGGCCATATCCTCCAGTTCCACATATTCCAGCTTCTGCCCCGTCATGGCTATGCTGCCCTCCAGCATTTCTCTGGAAAGCCCTTTAAACTCCCCATCCTCCGTATAAGAAAAAGGATAAAATCCGTCAGGATACCCCACTCTGAGCAATTCCGTATCCGCAAGATAAGCCTTTTCTTCCGTAGTAAGCAGTGCGGCCTTGTCGAATCTGCTGTAGTAAAACCTGTTCATCAGTTCCGCTTCCAGCTCCGGCTGATTCATTTTCAGATCCGCAATGGCCTGGTTCAGCTCCCGCATCACATCATTGTTGCCCTGATAACTGATATAATAAAAAGGACGGGGCGCAAAACGTCCGATCAGCCGCTGTCCTTCCCTGACCTCGGTAAACGTATGTACCATCGCGTCAATCTCTCCGGCATCCAGAGCCTGCCGAAGCTTTTCCGACGACTCATACTCCACAATCGCAGGAAATTTAATATCCTGGCCGGAAAGGTACTGCAGAAATTCTTCCTTCCTGACATAATTTTCCACCATGCCGAAGGTGATTCTCCGCATAGCCATAAAATCCTCATATGCCACGGTACTCTCGGCATTAGTGGCAATGACTCCAAAGGTATAGCCACTGGCCAGATCGGCATATTGGTATATTTCCGCACGTTCCGCAGAATATTGGGCCGATCCTACCAGATCCAGCTTCCGTTCCGCCAGAAACTGCAGCGCCTGCTCCCAGCTGTCACATGTCACATACTCGATCTCCCACCCCGCATAACCGCACAGCTCGCGTAAGTATGCCACATCCATACCGTCATAACTTCCGTCCGGCTTGACCACGTGATAGCCGTCCATTGGAAAAAAGGCGACCTTCACCACCCGTCGTTCCTCCGCATGAACGTCGCTACCGCATGATAGCAGAAAGAGACTCAGTATCCCCAGCATTACCATGATAAAAGATGCTGCAGCTTTCTTTCTCTGTGTACTTCCTCCCAAGTGACTGATAAGACCACACCCCTTCAAGATTATTGATCACTATCACAGCCGCTTCCCTCTGCGGCCTCTGATACTTTAAGTATATCACCCGATGTCCCAAAAGTACACTATTACTGATACGTTTTTCTGCGATTGTACCTTCTTTGACACTTATAACGCTTTCGCTCTGTCCCATAAAACGGACTTACATTCCCTCACTCTATATTCCCGGTAGTGATCTTTTTGATCCACTTCCCGCCCCTAAGCCGGAATACGCACCATACCGTCTTGGCAATCTGATCCGCTTTTAAGCAGGTATAAATCCAGAAGGCCGGAAAACCAAACACAAACCCGGCCAGCAGCCCCAGTGGAATGGACAGCAGCCAAAGAAATATATTATCCGCCAGCATCAGCATTTTTGTATCTCCGCCTCCGCGCAGCACTCCCTTGGTCATGATACTGTTGGCAGACTGGAAGATCATAATAAAGCCGATGGCGTCCATAAGCTGTCTGGCCACCCCTACCGTCTCAGGGGACATGTCATAGGCATGAATGACAGGGCCGCTGATCAGCCGGATCACCAGAGCGGCAAAAAGTCCCAGACTCAGGCCCAGCCCCAGAAAAGCATATCCCTGGCGCAGTGCTTTCTCCCGTTCTCCCTGCCCCAGCGTCTGTCCGGTGACAATAGCCCCTGCCTGGGCTACCCCCTGGGCCAGGACATTACTCATCTGCTGTGTGACGCTGGTAACGGCGTTTGCAGCCACAAAAGACATACTCAGATGTCCCACTACCATAGCCACCGTGTTATTGCCGATCGCCAGTATACCGTCGCTGACCAGCACCGGGATACTGATGCGCACGTATTCCCCTATCAAATCACCGGTCTTCATAAAGACATCCTTCACCCGGAAGCCGATCTTCTTGTCGAAAAAGAACAGGTAGCCGCAGATTACGCCGGCCTCAAATATCCTGGCAATCAGCGTCCCGAGTGCGGCGCCGGCTATGCCCATCCGGGGCATCCCCAGCTTACCGAAAATCAGTCCGTAATTTGCCACCAGATTTACGAAGAAAGCCCCGATAGACACATACAGCGGCATCCTTACCTGTCCCACACTGCGCAGCACTATGGTACAGACCAGGGACAGCCCCAGAAAGAAATAGGTGACTATGGAGTATTTAAAATATATGACACCCAGTGAGATCAAGGACTCTTCCGGGGTGTACATCCGCATAACAGGGCCGGGCATAACCGCGGTGACAACGGCAAAAAGAAGGGCAAGACTCAGCGTCAGCCGCACCATAATACAAACCGTCTTTTTCAACGCCTCCGCAGCCTTTTGCGGCTCGCTCTCCCGCATCCCCCAGTATCGGGATACCAGCACCGAAGCCCCCATACCCAGGCCCATGCAGAAGATATGGTAAATATTGATAAACTGGTTTGCCAGAGAAGTAGCGGACAACGCCTCCTCCGACAGCCGTCCCACCATAATCGTATCCAGCATATTGACACCTATGGTAATCAGACTTTGCAGCGCAATGGGCAATGCCAGGGTCAACACCCTGATATAAAATGCCTTATCCTCCGAAAACAGCTTTTTAATAATCTTAATCATTTTCCTCATCCTTCTGTATTATCTGTCATTTTCTCTCTATTCTGTAAAACAAAAAAGAGCAAATCATCATAACGGCAGTATTTCTGTCACTGCCTTCACCAGTCTCCATGCGATACTCCCTGCCCGCAGCAGGGCCGGCGCATCATCCAGCTTTACCCACATCGCGGAATCCACCTCTCCGGAAAGCGCAAAATCGGTTTTTCTTACGGTGGCCAGGTATCCCAGCATTAGCATCTCCTTTTTCTCATACGGATAGCTCCTTACATACCGGACACTCTCCACCTCCAGCCCGATCTCTTCCTTTACCTCCCGAATGACAGTATCCTCCGCAGACTCTCCCATTTTCATAATCCCGGCTACGCACACATAGCCGGAAGAGGATACATAGTTCTGCCTTAACAGCGCAATCTCCTTTTGCCCGTTCACCACTGCAGCTAGAATACTGGTGGTAAACATATCCCATAGCGGCACGTTGCAGCCTTCGCAAAACGGAATCAGCCCCTCATCCCCAATTTCTTTCCGAATCAATCTGCTCCCACAGTGGGGGCAATATGTAAAGTGCATCCTGCACCTCCGTTCTTCACCGGCCGGCAATCATTTCCTCCATTGTCCCCACAACCCTGTCCGACTCCGGCAGAAGCTTTTTCGGCGCTTCCGCCCGTCCCTCGCCCTCCTGCACTTTGGCGTTTTGATACAACCGGCATCCCGGCTCCGGCAGCTTTCTCTGCAGATCCGCTCTTTCCGATAATGCTGTTGCCAGTTTCGTTTCCCCTCCTGTTCTGTCACAGCGGCATGACGACTCTTTCTATATTATAACCCTCAGGCACGTAATTTTCCAGCATTTTATAAATAAGCCAGCCCCATCAGCTATCACTTCTTCTCCAGAGGTGAACCGCCATGCAGGAATTTTCTTATTCATTGAGTATGCCATTAAAAGAGCACGGGGAGAACTGGCACTGACGCAAAGCCAAGTAGCCAAAAAGGGTCTTGTCTGTAATGCCACTGATAAGATGCGTTTTAATTTGCCCTCGTCATAGCGGTAGCAGTCGGGGAATGAAGTGCTATACTAAAGTTGTAACGGGAGTGGCTAATGAGATATAATTAAAATCACAAGGAAAGAGGTACTCATTCCCTCATTTATCTTATAGGTTGCTCCTGCTGCTCTTGCCATCTCAATAAATCTGTGATGACCTATGCCATAAATAATGGAGCCTTCACCTATTCTCACAAACTTCTTAACTACCTGTTTATTAGTTCCGGGTACTTTGTAAAGGTGTTTCATATGTTCATCCAACCTTTCCTTATGTATTAATTCCGTTCTCGGAAGCTTATATAATGCTCCTGCTGCTATCGCTATTAATCTAATATCTCCATTCTGATACAAGGTAGTTGCTTCAGCCACTCTTATATATCTTTTAGATATATAAGAAGCTTTACTTCCTGCTTCTAATTTAATTGCCATACAACCTCCTACTTATAAAAATCATCATCTACTATATGAAAGGTTTCTAAATATTCATCTATGATTTCCAGCTTTACAAGTACCATCTGACCAATCTTGTAACATGCCTTTGCGTCTTTCGCAATCTGCATAAACTTTGAAATTCCCATATGATACATTTCTGCGCCCTCGTCATATCTGACAAACTTCTCATTAGCTTTTTTCTTATAATCTAAATATGTTTTTGTATGCTCCATAATAGTCTCCTTCCAAATCCAATCATTTCAAAAAAGTTTCGTGCTAACATGACTTAAATTAGTATAAAAATTCTTACTCAATATCTTTCCTATAACGCAAAAAAGAGGATATCTTCTAAATTGCTTTAGAAAATATCCTCTACATAGTGCTGTTTCTATTAAATTGTGGACCAAGAGTTCTTCACCAAGCTATGTTAAGCTCTGTTTGACTATGAAAAAAATTGGTCAAAAGTTGGTCAAAACGCCTTGACTAACTGTATTTATGAATGCCTCAAAGCCTGTAAACCCTTGATTTTCCTAGGTTTTTACTTATCCAAGCTCTTCATCGTCGGGAACAACAATACATCCCTGATCGCCGGACTGTTGGTCAGCAGCATCACCAGCCTGTCAATGCCATAGCCGATGCCGCCGGTAGGAGGCATACCGATCTCCAGTGCATTCATAAAGTCCTCGTCGGTAGTGTTGGCCTCCTCGTCCCCGGCCGCCAATGCTGCCTCCTGAGCCTTGAAGCGCTCCCTCTGATCAATAGGGTCGTTTAACTCCGAGTAAGCGTTGCACATTTCACGGCCGTAAATAAACAGCTCAAATCTCTCCACATGATCCGGCTTGTCAGGCTTTCTCTTGGTAAGGGGAGAAACCTCCACCGGATGGTCCATGACAAAGGTGGGCTGAATCAAGTGCTCCTCCACATACTCTTCAAAGAACAGGTTCAATATATCACCCTTTGCATGACGGGTCTCATAATGCACGCCCTTCTCGTCTGCAATCTTTTTGGCCGCTTCAGTATCATGGATCTGATCAAAATCCACGCCCGTATATTTCTTTACCGCGTCTACCATGGTCAGCCGCTCAAAGGGCTTCCCCAGATCTATCATTTCCTCTGCATAAGGAATCAGGGTAGTGCCGCAAACCTCCTGCGCCACATAACGGAACATATTTTCCGTCAGATCCATCATCCCGTAATAATCCGTATAAGCCTGGTACAGTTCCATCAGGGTGAACTCCGGATTATGTCTGGTATCCAGCCCCTCATTGCGGAACACACGTCCGATC
>CANPOY010000033.1 GCA_947575805.1 uncultured Lachnospiraceae bacterium | reverse complement strand
TTTTATTATATCTCATTAGCCACTCCCGTTACAACTTTAGTATAGCACTTCATTTCCTCCAGTATGCTCCTGCTGTCCTGTACGGACTTCAGATAATCCCCATATCCGGAAACCTTCTCTGTTTCTTCGTACAGCCTGTTCGCAAAAGTCCCTTCCAACTCCAGGGAATCTGTATAGCGCAGATATTCTCCGGACTCGAACAAATCATAATAAGCCTCGAACACTCCCGGATGCTCCCGCCTTTCCTCTTCAACAAAGAGAGCTCCCATTTCGCTGTTCTGCAGGGCGAGAACGTTTCTTACATGGATAACCCCTTCTATAGTTTGTCTGTATTCCTCCACATAGGCTTTCTTTTGGGCCTCGGACATTTTTCCTGTTTGAGCCTGAAATTTTTTATAGGAGGAGAGCTTCGGTTCTCCATCTCCCCCCAGGTTTGTGTACCACAGGAAAAAAACATTTATGGCAAGCAGGACGCAGGTCAGGAGCAGAAAACTGCGTCTGCACCATATTTTCTGCAACTCAAAGGGAATCAACCGGCGCATGTTCTTCCTCCTCCCCAAACAGCTTCATATACACCTCTTCCAGGCAGGAAGCCTGATATTTATGACAGAGCTCTCCCACGGCGGCATGATCCAGGATTACTCCTGCACGAATCAATATGATTTCCTTCGCAATGGATTCTATGTCCGACACAACATGAGTGGACACCAATATGGTCTTTTCCCCCGCCAGGGCGGAAATGCTTTCCCTGATTCTGACTCGCTCCTTCGGGTCAAGTCCGGCGGTTGGCTCATCCAGTACGATCAGCTTTGGATTTCCCAGAACCGCCTGGGCAATCAGGATTCTTTGCTTCATACCGCCGGAATAGGTTCCGATGGGGCGGTCGGCGGCTTCCGTCATATTGACACAGGCCAGAACCCGCTCTGTTTCCGCAGCCATATCCTTTTTGGCGATTCCCTTCAGCGTAGCCATATAGGAAAGGAAGCGCCTCCCGGAAAAGGCATCATACATTCCCTGCTGCTGAGGCGCATATCCCAACAGGCTGCGATAGGATGCCCCCAGGGATGACAGCGTCTCCCCGTCCCATTTTATCGTACCGCTGTCCGGCAGGAGATTTCCGGTAATCAGATTCATAAGAGTGGACTTCCCGGCCCCATTGGGACCCAGAAGTCCGTAGATTCCCCCGTCTAGGATCAGGGAAACCTGATTCAGGGCAGGTTTCTTCTTATATTTTTTGGAAATTCCGCTTAGCTCCAGCATCAATTTATCCGCCCTCCCTTCATGGTGATGGGAGCATACTCCTCGACGCCGGCATACAGATCCTCTTTATCAATCAAAGCGTAGTGGCTTCTGATGTTATGAAAGACACCGTCACCCTTAAAGTAGCCGTCGGAATCATATAGGACCAGAACCTGATCTCCAATCTCCGTGATCAAATCTATACTCCAGCCGGTGGTTTTATTGACAAGCCGGGAATGGCTGATCTCTCCAGTATGTACATTCACAAAACGATAGCTGCTATCACTGCTGTCATAGCAGTACAGCCTGTCTCCTATCATGCCCCAGATCAGGTTGCTCGTAATCCTGCACAGCTCCTTTTCTTCCCCGGTGTCCAGATCCACCCTCACGATACACCCGCCTCCGTCAACGGAAAAATAAAGCTGATTCCCATAAACAGCCCAACTCCGCGATTTCGGCGCATGTACCCGGTAAAACTCATGCAGGGTACCGTCATCAACATTCAAAGTCGCAAACACCTCATCAGAATCGTCATATATTCTTATATCATCGTCATGCAGCTCCTCCGGGGAAACAACCCGCCCGAAATCCACTCCGCAAACCACAAGCCTGCGGCCGCTGCAGCCGATTATGTTCCACGAAATATTATCACCGAACCCCATGGAGCAGATCTCCTTTTCCGTCTTAGCAGACACATCCAGATAAATAAGCTTCCGCTCCGCCGCGGTCTGATAAGTACTTCCGTTTATCTGTTGGGTGCTCAGCTTTTTTGTGATGAAATAGAGTCCTTCCTCATCCCCCAGCGCGAAGTCCTCTACTGTAACCGTTGGATCAAACGCATATACCTTCCTGCGGTCTGTTCCGTCCGGATTCATCCGGTAAAGAGTGGCCGGCTTGCTTTCGACCGGCCCAAATATCCCTTCAGCTCCTGTAAAAGTGCTTGAAGATCCGTCCTGATCCATCTTCTTGGCCATCAGATACAGATTGTCATTCCACATAAAAATCCCTGTGGTATACGGCGGAAATTCATCATTCAGGAAAACAGACGTACAGTCCGCGGTATTATGGGTACAGGCCGCATTGCTGCACAGATAGATTTCCTGTCTTGTGGCGGCATCTATATACATCAGATGACTTGCATAACTGCCATCCGCCAGAAGCTCACTGTCCTTTGACAGATAATAGCATCCCTTATCACTCCGGCACACAGTGCCAAGGCCGTCCCCCTGCAGATCGTATAGCAGCGACAGAGAATTTTGCCCGCTGATTTCTCCCTGAACAGATGCCTGGGAGACGGAACTTCCCGCCTGCGTGTTCGTATCTCCCTCCTGAACGGCGGAACCTCCCTCAACGTTGTCCAGGCCTCCCTGCTGTACAGCGGAACTGCCCTCACCGGCAGCAGACCCGCCTTCCTGTACAGCCGGATTCCACGGGTTGGCGGATTCCCCTTCCGCCACAGGCTCCCCGCAGGCGCAAAGGGAAATCGAAATGCCAAGTAACAGAATTGATGCTATTTTTTTCTTCATAAAAAAACCTCCTTGTACTTACCTTTATAGGCTTACAAAGAGATTTTACAGGCTAAATGTCAAAATACGGTCAAACCCCGACAATTATTTTTACCATCGCACCGCCTGCGGGATGGTTGCAAAGCTCCAGCCGTCCGTCATGCTTCATACAGAGCAGACGGCTTATCGTCAGTCCCAGGCCGCAATGCCCGTCCTCACCTGCCACCGGCATCAGCAGCCTGCTTCCTTCTCCCGGAATTCCCTCCGAAAAACCGCTGCCGTCGTCAGTGACAGTAACGGTAAAGATATGGTTTTTCAATTCAAACGACAGGACAATGGCTTCCTCCGCATATCTCAAAGCGTTGTTAAAGACGTTTTCCAGCACCCGGTACAGCAGGGACGTATCCATGGAAACAACCCCTGTGGGAACTTCCCCCGCAATATCCAGTCTTCTCCCTTCTCCCGCTGCCATAAGAGAAAAATCTTCACAAACCTCCTCCAGAAACTCTTCTAGGACAGTCTGGCTTCGGCTGATCTCTAACTCATCCAGACGATCAATGGCACGGATAGATTCCGTATACCGTTCCAATCTTTTTGCCGCCTTGTCCACATTGGCTACAATCTGTTTCGTCCGCTCCGTCGTCAAACGTCCGGTTTGCAGATTCATCTGCAAATACTCCGCGTAGCCTTTTATGATTGCGATAGGATTGCGCAGATCATGGGCAATGGATGCCTGCATCATTTTCCTTTCCTCGATCATCTTCCACAATTCCCGATTATTCTCGTCAAGTGCCTGCCGCATCTGCTCAAAGGAGCGGCACAGACGCCCCATCTCGTCACCGGCCCCATAGGACAGACAAAAATCCAGATTCCTGTCCGCAATCTGCTCTGTGGCCTTCGAAAGAAGCTTCAGGGGCCGATTCAGCTTATGACGGTAAAAGAAAAATCCGCAGAGCAATATCCCTGCCATGGAAAACACCGCCGGAAGTGCAATCATCAGGACACTGCATCCCCGGTAGGCAAGCTTGCGCTTTGGGGAGAGCATATCATAGCCCCTTTCCACTTTTGTTATGTTCGCATTTATGGAAGAAATATCGTAATCTGTGATAATCCGTTTTCCGTCCTCTACCATGTAAAAGAGGGGAAGAGACGTCATCCCCTCACCCAAGCCGATGAGACTGTTATACGTCGCAACTTCCCCATCCGTGTCTGTGATTTCTATCGTGAGAAACACATCATTGGAATCCGGCAAAAGATACCGCTGAAACCCCAGGCAGCACCCTATGCTCAATCCCGACAGGGCCGACACAATACAAAAGGTAATCAGAACCGTCAGAATAAAAGCGCTACGAAGTGACAAATCCCTGTATTTTTTCTTTAGCCTTTACACCTGTATCCTACTCCCCAAACCGTTTCAATGTAGTCATGTCCGGTAACATCCCGAAATTTCCCGCGGATTTTTCTGACATGCTCCTTTATCACACTGCTGTCCCCCTCTGCCTCATAGCCCCATACGGCTTCATAGATCCTTTCCCGGTCAAACACCTGCCCGGCATGCTTCATAAGATATTCCAACAGATCAAACTCCGTTTTGGAAAAAGGAATCTCCGCCTCGCGGAAAAACACCCTGCGCTCTGACAGATTGACAATAAGTCCGTCAGCAGAGGTCAGGACGGGTGCCCTGTTCCTGTTGCGCTCATCCCGCCGCAAATGCGCGGCAACCCGGGCCGACAGTTCTTTTAGGCTGAAGGGCTTGGTGATATAGTCATCCCCGCCGCACTGCAGTCCGTTGATCTTGTCCGGCTCCGTAATACGGGCAGTCAGAAACAGGATGGGACAGGCCGTATGTTCCCGGATACTCCGGCATAATTCCAGTCCGTTCATGCCCGGCATATTAATGTCAAGAAGCAGCAGGTCCGGCTGCCTCTGCAACAGCTCTATGGCCCTGCCGCTGTCATTGGCCACAAGCGTATCATAGCCGCAGTCCTGCAAATGGGCAGCCAGCAGGTCTGTCAGCATCACCTCATCGTCAACTATCAATATACTATATCTCATATGTACACGTGCTCCTGTTGAAACATATCCCCGCCTCCCCGATCGTTTCCGGCAGCCTGTCACGGGATATTTGGCCCGGACACACACGCCCGAAACACACTTTTATGCCCCGCCGCTGTCAGCGGGGCATGTGGCATTAAAGCGTGCGGTGCAGAGATTGACGTCATTCCCCGGATTCCGGAAGCCGTCTGCGGATCAGGCGGTTCTTCAGCTTTTTCCAGTCAAAGGGAATCAACGGGTAAATATAGCTGCTCTTCGATACCGTCCTGTTGCAGCAGACAGACAATAGCGCCAGCAAAATACCGCCGATATAGCCCCACAGCCCAAACCATTGCGTCAGGAGCAGGGTCAGGATCCGCAGGAATTTCAACGCATAGCCCAGCTCGTAATTCTGCTGGGTGTAATTTGCAATAGCCACAAAGGCCATGTACAACATAACCTCCGAGTTAAACCAGCCACTGTTTACGGAAAATTCCCCCAGTACCAGGGCTGCCATGACACTTAAGGGGGTACTCAACATATTGGGTGTATTCACCGCCGCCAGCTTCAGCCCGTCTATGGCAAGCTCCAGGATCAGGAACTGCCAGATCAGCGGGATATTTGGATCCTCCTGCAGCAGGATAAAGGAAAAGCTCTCCGGCACCCATTCCGTACGTTTCATCAGCAAAAGAAAAGTGGGTGTCATCAAAAAGGTAAACAGTGTGATCAAAAGCCTGGTCAGACGCAGATACGTCCCCGTAATAGGCGGAAAATAATAATCGTCCGCTTCTTCAATCACATCGAAAATGGTGGTGGGCAGGATCATGGCAGAGGGGGAATTGTCCACAAGGATAACAATATTCCCTTCCAGTACCTGGGCCGCCGCCGTATCCGGCCGCTCCGTGTACTTAAATTTCGGAAAAGGATTGTACCAGCGCCTCTTATAAAGGCATTCCGCCAAAGACTCCTGATTCATGGTCAGGGAGTCCACACGGATATTCTCTATCTTTCTCTTAATTTCTGCCAGCAGCTTCTCGTCAACCCTGCCCTTCATATAGCAGAGCACAATATCCGTTTTAGAGCTCTTTCCGGCATTCGTCATCTCCATACAAAGCGCTGCACTGCGAATCCTGCGGCGGATCAGCGCCGTATTAAACACAATGGTTTCCACAAATCCGTCCTTGGATCCCCGGAGCACTTTGTCCTTCTCCGGCTCCTCCACCCCTCTGGCGGGATAGGTCCGGGAATCGATCAGCAGCGCCTTCTCAAAACCGTCTATCAGCAGGAAAAACATCCCCGACAGCAGAGAATCAATGAGCTTATCGAATCGCCCCTCCACCTCTACCTCAACATAAGGCATAAGATGTTTGGAAACACCGTGCATATCCCTCGGCAGATCCCCCGCTTTCTGATCCATGAGATACTGCAGCAGCTTTTGAATGAGATCATCCTTGCAAAAGCCGTCCACAAGGTACATACAGGCTTCTTTTCCGCCTATATTCACCTCCCTGTAGATAACGTCAAAATTCTTATCCACATCCAATATCTGGTTCAGGTACTGCATATCATCCTGCAGGCACCCGGAAATATATTCTCTCTCCAAAACAAAACTCCTTTTCCGCTTTTTCAGACTCACAATGTCTTCCTCCCGGAATTCCGGAAAAATGACTCGTTAGTAGTATGCCTGAAAAGGAGTTCCTTATTCTAATGCCGTTTCTTATGTGGTACTGCCGAATCCTCCGTTGCGCACGCCTTCCGCGTTATCGTCCACGGTAATCCCATACTCCAGAAAGATTCCCTGGGCAAATCCGCTGCCCTTTGCCACCTCCAGGGTCTTTCCTTCATTAGAGTCATTGGTCAGCTTGACAAAAATATGTCCTTCATTGTCCGAATCAAAATAATCGCTGTCAATAATACCTACCGTATTATTTAACTGCAGACGATATTTGAATCCCAGCCCGCTCCTGGGATAAATGTGCAATACCCAGCTTTCATCTATCCACACCCGGATTCCCGTGGGAATCTTAATCGTCTCCCCGGGCGCCAGACGAAAATCAAACGGAGCATAAAAGTCATACCCTGCACTGCCCTTTGTGGCACGACCCGGCAGTTTAATATCCTCATACATTTCCTGAATTTCCGTCTCTGTATACCCGGGAAAATCTTCCTGAACGGAATTTATAAAATTTTCTCTGCTGACTTTCAAAAACTGTGCAATTCTTTTCACCCTTCTGCCTCCGATTGAACCTGTATTTTTTCCATGATGCCGTCAGGAGCAGCCGCAGGCATTATCCGGCTTACGGGTCAGCTCATAGGATTCCGCATAATCACCGCAGTGCAGCACGGGGATCATAGGATCGGGCTGTGCAAGAGTCTTCTGCACATCAATAACTCTCTGATTGGCGCTTCCCTTCCAGAGCAGTTTTGCGTCCTTCTCCTCCTCGCGGAACTCCCCGTCTACCAGCACGTCCACAAACCTCATCATCGGGTAGTACAGGATATTCTCCCAGGAATCTCCTGTGTACAGCCAGACGGTCTTTTGCGGATACTTCTCCTTAATCTCGGACATAAGCTCCCGCACACCGATCCTGTTGGCCGGATGCAGGGGATCTCCCCCGGAAAAGGTAATCCCTGAAATATAGTCCTTATCCAACTGCTCAAATATCTCCGTCCTGGCGCTGTCGTCAAAGGCAAGACCGCCGTCCGGGTCCCAGGTGACGGGGTTCTGGCAGTTTTTGCAGCAATGGCTGCAGCCGGCCACCCACAACACCACCCGCAGCCCGTCTCCATTCTTCATATCGTCCTTTGTTATATCATGATACCTCATAAAATATTCCTTCCGCTCCAGATTTCTGGAATGACTTAGATTCTCTTAGGCCGGAATCTCTCCTGCCCTAGAAAGTCTTCCTTCCCTTTACATAGATTTCCTCTCTGCAATCTCCGCCATCTTGGCGTCGTTCAATCTGGTATCACCATGTACCCGGGAATAAGACAAATAACCGTTCATGCGGTCGATCTTGGTCAGATTACGGCTCCCGCATTTGGGGCAGACGTCCATCTCCAACTCCTGATGGCCACAGTCATCACAATAAGCCAGAGACAAGTTGACTCCCTCGTAAAAGCCCATTTCCATAGCCCGGTGAATCAGCGTCTTAATGGCATCCACATTGTAATCAATGGGATATTTTACATACTGTATCTTACCGCCGTTGCAGAGATTCCAGAATCGGTCCTCCTTGTCCTGCTTCTCAATAGGCGTAATATCCTCCGACACATGACAATGAAAGCTGTTGCTCACATACTCCCTGTCCGACACGCCCTCCACAATTCCGTATTTTTTGCGGAACTGCTTCACCTGCACACCGCAGAGATTCTCCGCCGGAGTCCCGTATATGGCATAAAGATTGCCGTCCTCCTCTTTGAATTCATTCACCTTTGTATTGATGAATTCCATAACCTCCAGGGCAAACTCCCCGTCTTCCACCAGGGATTTCCCGTTGTAAAGCTCCTGCAGCTCATTTAAGGCCGTAATGCCGAAGCTGGCAGTAGCCGACTTTAACAGCGGCTTAATCTTGTCATGCAGGCCCAGATGCCCTCCCAGGAAACCTCCCTCGCAATAAGCCAGCGGATTCGTGGAAGCACGCATTTCGCCCAGATAAGCATAGGTGCGGATGTGAAGCTGCCGGATCAGTTTCAGATAGTAATCCAGCACCTCATAGAAGTCCCTGCTTTCCTTCCTGGCTTTCGCCAGAATCATAGGCAGATGCAGAGACACCGCTCCGATATTAAAACGCCCCACAAATACCGGCACATCCTTGTCATCCGCCGGGTGCATCCCGCCCCTTTCATACCAGGGGGAAAGAAAGGCCCTGCAGCCCATGGGGGAAATGATCTTCCCATACTGCTTATAAATGCTTGCCACATACCCCTTGCCCGTCAGGCTCAGCCAATCAGGGTACATCGTCTTGGCAGAACACTTTACTCCCGCCTCAAAAACATCCTCCAGGGGCTTGCCCGGTCCGTGAAGGTTCTCGTCATACAAGAATACAATCTTGGGGAAAAGCACCGGCTTCTTACAGTCCTTTTTGCCCTGTCCCCACCTCCTTACGTTCAGCATGGTGATGGTAGCCAGCTTAGCAAACCTGCCGGTTCCGGTTCCCGCCGTCACCGTAATAAAGGGATAATCACCCCGGCTGCTTCCCACCGTATTGAATTTGTATTCCCAGCCCTGGAATCCCTGCTCGAACTCTCTCACCACATCCGCATAGGCTTCAGCCTCTGCAGTATCCCGATCAATCCCCAGGCGGATATATTTTTCAATGTATTTGTCATAGGACTTCTCGGCATAGGGCTCCAGGATCAGATCCACGCTGGGAACGGTAAATCCTCCGTATTGCTGGCTGGCGGCGCTCAAAACAATATCCCCGATGACGTCAAAAGCCACATCCAGAGATTTCGGCTCGTTATACCACACATTTCCCATTTCAAATCCGCCCCGCAGCACATTCTCCACGTCAAAAAGACAGCAGTTCATGGTGTCCCTTCTGGCGGACATATCGTGAATATAAATGTAGCCGTCCCGACAGGCCTGAATCTCTTCCGTAGTCAGGAAAAACTTCTGATACAGCTCCTTATTCAGCTGGTTAAAAATCAGGCTTCTCTTGGTAGCCACCAGCGCAGAATCCGTATTCGCGTTTTCCTTATCCCCGATATACATAATAGACTGACTCTTTTTATACACGTCGTCCAGCATGCGTACAAAGTCCTGCTTGTAATTGCGATAGTCCCGGTAGCTCTTTGCCACCACCGGCTTTACCTGCTCAAGCGCACTCTCCACAATATTGTGCATCACGGGAATGGGAATCTCGTCCACACCCATTTCATTGACCTTTTCAATCACATACCGGCAGATATTGCCCTCTTCCTCTCCGGTGAACCTTGTCAAAGCCCGATATGCACTCTTTGCCACCGCATTGACAACCTTCTGCACATTAAAGATCTCCTTGCTGCCATCCTTCTTGATGACATATACCTCTCTTGAAGGCTTAAACTCTTCACCGTAATTTGTTTTCTCCGTAACCGCCTGGTCAAAATTACTGCTCATACATTCCTTTCCCTTTCAAAAAATGTTTCTATTTTTCCCCGGACTTCAAAGGCCTGCGGGCATTACCCCAACAGTATCGGGCTCCGGAACAATGTCCGGAGCCCGATAGAACCGCCGGGCCTTCCTCATTAGTCTTGATACAAAATATAGGAATATTCATCACGCTAATCCCAATATATTGTGCCGTTCTTTACCAGTATAAGAAAAAAATCCCTGCTTGTCAACGTACACAGACAAAAAAAATACACAAAAAGGGTACCTGAATTTTATGGATTAATTCAGATACCTGCTCCGTTTTCCTTTTCCTCATGAGAAGACTCCGGCAGCTCCGCCGTCAGCTGCATCGTCGCCACGATGTCTGTGAGCCACCTTCGATATCTCTCCTTCACAGAAGCCGGCCCGATCACCACCGCCTCCCGTCCGATCCCGGCAAGCCAGCCGAAAAACTGACCGCTGACAGCCACTTTGGCACGGATACGAAAAATCCTGTCTGTCATGGGACGAATGTCCGCTTCCCTGCCAAAGCGATCCAGCACCACCCCCACCAGCCTGTTGGGAAACTGCAACGTAACCGTATCCGTATCCCCACTGAACATCCCGAAAGTCTGGTTCGAATAGACCGCCGGATCCGTGCGGGAAAACTGTTCCATGCCTTCTCTGGCTTCCTCCAGCACCTTCACCTGACCCATTTTATCCACCCGATAATGCTTCAGGATACCGTCTACAGCGTCGTATGCCGCCAGATAATAATTCTCTTCCCTCCAGATCAGCGCCCAGGGACTGGCCTGCTTTTTACTGCCTACCCGGGGCACAAGCTCCTTCTTCAGATTCCAGTCGAGATACTGGAATTCGATCTGCCGGTTCTCCTGGATTGACCTGTGAATATTGTCAATATTATAATAGATGCTTTCGTTTTCCGTCTTGATGCGGCCGGCCACATAAACCTGCCTCTGCAGCTTACCGGCGTCGTGCTTCCCTGCCATATGCTCCAGCTTTTTGATCAGGCTCCTGGATTTCCTCGTAGTAATAAACCGAGAAGACTGCACCGCATCCACCAGAAGCTTTAACTCCGCCAGCTCGAACTCACGGCTTGCCATGTAATAGCCACCGCCAAGTCTGCTATGAACCTGGACAATATCGTAGCCAAAATCGCAAAGCTTCTCTATGTCATCATAGATGCTTTTTCGCTCCGAATGAATATCATTTGACTCTAAATACGCAATAATATCCGCTGTGCTCGCAGGATGATTTTCATCTGTATTTTCCGTCAGAAGCTTGATGATATACAGAAGCTTCAGCTTCTGCCCCGCCGACCTCGCCATGATGGTTATACCTTTTCTGCTTTCAGATCTTCCTCGGAACCGGCAAGCGCCTCATTTTTTTCATTCTTTTTCTTTGCCATGGTAATACCGATAAAAATTGCCACGGCGGAAACCACCACTATTATCAGCATCAACAATCCATAAGACAAAAACATTCTTCCAAATTCAATCAGCTTTTCCATAGCTTAAGCCTCTTTTCTTAAATGTTTGTATGTGCCCGCCTTAAAGCAGGGCACACCCTGATTTTAAGTATAACAACACCGTCCGCTCCCGTCAAGCAAATAGTGACCGTTTCATTTCCAGCCTCTCATTTCCAGCTTCCCGTGGAAAGAAATCTCTCCGCCTGGCGGGATGCCCTGTCTGTAATCCTGTCGTCATACCCCAGCAGCTCCAGCAGCCTGATGGCATTCCGGCTGCTGGCTTTCCCGGCCTGCAGGCGATAATTAAAGCTGATGTCACCGTCCCGCACATCCTCCTCAAAGTGATAATTGTCAAAATCCTCCCGCAGAAGCTCCGTGAGTTCAATATCGTGAGTGGCCGCAAAGCAAACGATCCCTGTCCTGCCGAGGGATTTCAGAATCTGGTTGGAGGCGGCAATCCGCTCCACCGTGTTCGTCCCCCGAAGCACCTCATCCACAAAGCACAGCACCCTGCCCTCGCCTGATGCCGCCGCATCCAGGATCCGCTTCAGCGCCTTAA
This sequence comes from uncultured Lachnospiraceae bacterium, assembly GCA_947575805.1. Classification (GTDB taxonomy): domain Bacteria; phylum Bacillota; class Clostridia; order Lachnospirales; family Lachnospiraceae; genus Acetatifactor. The sequence goes on along the minus strand of CANPOY010000033.1, from coordinate 22,213 downwards.
TCTCTACGATGTAATAGCTCTCCCCCCCCGCCAGGTCGTCCTGCAGGGCCATCGACGAATAGACCCGGTAAAAGCAGGCACGGTAGCCGTCGGCAGCACAAGTATTGATCGTCTGGGCCAGAATGGCATTTATGGCTACCGTTTTTAAAAAGGTAGACTTTCCCGAAGCGTTAGATCCGGTAAGCAGCACACCCCGTTCCGCGGTAATACTGTTTTTCACCGGATTGTCCAGCAAGGGATGATAACCGTTTTCCAGTTCGATTCTTTCCCCCCTGGCAGATTTCTCAGCTGGTCCCCGGGTAAATTCCGGGCAGCACCAGCCGTTTGTCAGCGACTCCCGGAAGATCCATACTGCCACCGCCGTCTCCATATATCCCACGGCAGCAATCAGCCCGTCCACATCCTCCACGTGCTCCCGCAGGACATTCAGCATATTGTTGAATTTCATCAGATCCACATGAAATACCATGCGGATATAGTCCAGCAGGACGCCTATAATATCTCCGGAAGCATTTCCTCCCCTTGCGGAGCCGGAGTTCATTACCCAGAAACTGTTCCGCCGCATGGCCTGCATTCTTTTCCTGTGAAACCGGATCTTCCCAAGTTCCTCTTCGCATCCCGACAGACCTGTCTTCTCCAGCTCGTCACAGATGTCCAACAGCCTTATAACATAAGCAAAGCTGATAATATAAGGATCGATCTCGCCCTTTTCCTTAAAATATGAAATGATATTGTAAATCATAAGCGCCACGATCCCGATGAGCCCCAGAGAAAAATTGACCGTGCACAGGGCTGCCAACGACAGAAAAAGCAGATCCATACAAATATGTTTCCTGTTGGACCGCTCTCCCAGATAATCCAGATTGTCTATATAGTCGTAGAGCGAATACTTTCCCGTATGCCCCAGCTTATTCATGCGGAACTGAAACCGCACACGCTCGTCCGGATGCTCCCCGAAATAACGAACCTTCTTCTCAAAGCGCTCCAACTCCTCCTGATCCCGGCAAAGGGTCCGCAGCCGGTAATACAGATATTCCTCCCCGGTTGCGGAAAGGGTATAATTCATCCGCTTGAAAAGTTCGTCCATCCCCAGATCATTCCAGGTAATGTCGTCGATCTGCCACTCCTGCGGATGCCGTCTGTAAAAGCTGTCCATTTTTTCAAATCTTTCCGTAGGATACTTCCTGTCGGAAAGTTTTAAATACCCTCTGTACAGCTTTTCAATGAAATTCTTCTCTTCTTTCTTCCCACGGTAAAATTCCAGGCCAAAGATTACCAGCACAAATACAGCCAGCGCCCCCGCCAATAAAACATACTCCATCTGCCAATTCCCCTAATCTTCACGTCTAAGCGACTAAAAAGAACTTCACCAGGAAGATCACCGACAGAACATAGGTCAGCACCGACACCTCCCTGGCCTTGCCCGTAAAGAGCCTGATCACCGTATGGGAAATCAATCCGATGCCGATGGCATGTCCGATGGAACCGGATACCGGCATGGCTATCAGCATCAGCGCCGTAGGAACGGACTGGCAGATGTCGCTGAAATCAATATTCTTCAACCCCGTGATCATCAGCACGCCCACATAGATCAGCGCCGCCGAGGTTGCTGCCGGAGGAATCACCGCTGCCACAGGCGCCAGGAACATACATGCCAGGAACACTATTCCTGTAGTCAGCGCCGTCAATCCTGTCCGGCCTCCTGCCTCCACGCCGGATGCGGATTCCACAAAGGTTGTCACGGTGGAAGTTCCCGTCACGGAGCCTGCCACGGTACCCACTGCATCCGCCAGCAGCGCTTCCTTCATCTGAGGCATTCTGCCGTCCTTGTCCAACATGCCTGCGCGGCTTGCCGTTCCCACCAGGGTGCCGATGGTGTCAAACATGTCGATGATACAAAAGGTAACGATCAGCGTCACTACCGTAAAGCCGCCGATCTGAGCAAACCCGCTGAAATTGAATTGGAACAGGGTGGTCTCCACCATATCCTGAAAGGGAGGCAGGAAAGACGCCCCTGCCAGATTTGCAAAAGGATTGGTATGAAGGATAAGTGCCTGCCCCGCCCAGTTAATGATGCTGGCTGCCAGCATTCCCAGAATAACTGCGGCCTTGACTCCCTTCTGACTCAGAATAATAATCACAAACAGGCCGATGAACATGGTCACCACAGTCAACACCATGGCGGGATAGCTGTCACCCATATTTGCCTTCGCAATGCTGGGTGTCAGCGCACCGAAAAAGTCCCGCATCACATAAAACGAGCTGGCAGGTCCGACGCCGGCGTTGGATCCCAGACCGATGTTTAGCAGCATCAGGCCGATGGCGGGCGCGATCCCCAGGCGGACTCCCAGGGGAATTGCATCCACGATCTTTTCCCGTACATTGAGCACGGAAAGCGCCAGAAATACCAGACCCTCAATCAGTATAATGCACAGTGCTGCCTGAAAGGACTCCAGATAGGTCATTCCCGTCAGACCAACAATATTTGCCACCACTACCGCGAAAAAGCTGTTCAGCCCCATCCCCGGCGCCATTGCAAAGGGCTTGTTTGCCACGAATGCCATAACAAGCATCCCCACAGCCGAAGCAATACAGGTAGCCAGGAAAACTCCGTTCCAGAGACTGGTTCCTCTTTCGCTGAAGCCCACCAGCAGGTTGGGATTCAGGGCAATGATATAAGCCATTGTCATAAACGTTGTCAGTCCGGCAATGATCTCTGTTTTTACCGTCGTCTTATTTTCTTTGAGCTTAAAAATTTTCTCCAGCATTTTTTAATCTCCTCCTTTGCATATGCGTCAGGCATAAACAATGCGCCTTACAATACTGTCACACTTTGCATAAATATCCTCTGCGCTGCTGCCAATGTTAAATTCTCCGTTCCGGTAAAGTATTTTCCCGTTAATCATCGTCATTCGCACATTGGCCTTGCTGCCGCTGTACACCAGGTTCTTTGGAATATTGTGAACCGGCTGCATATTGGGCTGGTGCAGGTCTATGAGAATCAGATCCGCCAGTTTTCCCTTGGCCAGTACGTCCGCCTTCGGCAGGTGCATGGCCTTTGCACCGTTTACGGTAGCCATTCTTAACACCTTCATGGCATCCATGCTGGCCGCATCCTCCTCCAGCAGCTTGCTTAAACCCGTCACCAGAAACATTTCCCGGAACATGTCCAGACAGTTGTTGCTGGCCGCTCCGTCCGTGCCGATTGCCACGGGAATCTTTCTCTTCTCAAGCTCCGCTGCGGGCGCGATGCCGCTGGCAAGCTTCATGTTGGAGGCCGGATTGGTAATCGCGAACAACCTGCGCCGTCTGAAGATTTCCAGATCCTGTTTCGTCATATGGACGCAATGATACCCGCCGCCACCATACTCAAAGATCCCCATCATATCGAGAAACATTGCCGGCGTCATACCATGCCTTTCCTTACATTCCTCCACTTCCCTCCTGGTCTCCGCCAGATGGGTATAGACAGGGGCATGATACTTATGGGCGAGCTGGGCCACCCGGTAAATAAGCTCCTTGGAGCTTGTGTACTCGGCATGAAATCCCAACTGGTAGCTGATCAGGGAATTCTTCTTATTCCATTTCAGATACTCTGCTTCCATCTGCTCCGGTGACGAGACGAAATTATTCAGGCCGCTGGTAAGTACACAGCGCATCCCCATATCCATACAGGCCTCCGCGGTGGCATCGGGAATCAGATACATATCGAATATGGATGTGATACCTGATGTCAGGTATTCCAGCACCGCCAGTCGGGTCAGATGATAAATATCCTCCTTCGTCAGCTTCTCCTCCAGGGGAAAAACCTTTTCGCTCAGCCACTGCTTTAACGGCACATCGTCCGCGTAGGACCTTAAAAAGGTCATGGCAGAATGAGTGTGGGCATTTTTAAATCCGGGCATCAGCAGGTCTCCCCGGCAGTCGATCTCCACATCCCAAACAATCCTGGGAATATCGCTGTTCCAACTGATCCTCAGCTCATCCTGCCCCGCCACATAAGCGATTCTGTCATTCTTCACCCAGATCTCTCCGCTAAAGACCGGCCTGTCCTTCTCCATCGTCAAAATTCTTGCATTGTAAAGCCTGATATTCACCTGATCGACTCACCTCCGAATCCAAAGGGCAAAATCTCGTCCAGGCAGTATTCCCGACGATCTTCCACGCTTCTTACGACAATCACCTGAAAGCTGTCGTCGCAAAACTCCCGCATCACCTGGCGGCAGATGCCGCAGGGATAAGCATAATCCTCCGGCTCAGCCCCTTCCATTCCGCCTGCAATGGCAATCGCCAGAAACCGCCGCCTGCCCTGACTCACCGCTTTGAAAAAAGCCGTCCGCTCCGCACAGTTCGCCGCGCCGTAGGAAGCATTCTCAATGTTACAGCCTGTAAATACCTCACCTTCCTCCGTCAGCAGAGCTGCCCCCACTGTATAGTGGGAATAGGGCGCATACGCGTTCCCCCGGGCGTCCAGCGCAGCCTGTGCCAACGCTCCCGCATCTGTTGTCTTCTGCTCTTTCATAGCTCTCCTCTCACGAAAAGGTTCATGGAAATTTCTATTATCCAAGTTCTATAACACATCTGCAAACCTTTTTACGGACTCTGTCACAAGCTTTTTGAAATTTGGCGCCGCCTGATCCGCAGCCTCCTGCACCTCCTCATGGCTTAAGGGAGCCGCAGTCATCCCTGCCGCCAGATTACAGATACAGGAAATACCACATATTTTCATCCCCATATGATTGGCCGCAATGGCCTCCACCACGGTACTCATGCCCACCGCGTCACACCCAAGCGTCCGCAGCATGCGAATCTCGGCAGGAGACTCAAAGGAAGGCCCCGTGAGCTGGGCATAAACCCCCTCCTGGAGGAAAATACCGTTTTCTCTGGCCGTTTCCCGGATGATCTGCTGCAGCTTCCCGTCATACACCGCACTCATGTCGGGAAATCTCACCCCCAGCTCGTCCACATTCGGCCCGATCAGAGGATTGGGGGCATAAACGGAGAGATGATCCCTGATCAGCATCAGATCTCCTGCATGGAAAGAGGTATTCACCCCGCCTGCCGCATTGGTCAGAAACAGGATCTTCGCGCCCAGAAGCTTCATCAGTCTGGCCGGCAGCACCACATCACTGATAGGGTATCCCTCGTAATAGTGCACCCGTCCCTTCATGCAGACCACGGGAATCCGATCCACATATCCAAAAATAAATTTACCCGCATGTCCCGGCACCGTCGACACCGGGAAGCCCCCGATCTCGCCGTAAGGCAATTCATATTCCACCCTGATGCTCTCGGCGTAATCCCCCAGTCCGGATCCCAGGACAATGGCTGCTTCCGGCACAAAATCCGTCTTTTCCCTTACGCAGTCACGGCATTTAACAAGCTTTTGGTATATTTCACTCATTCAGCGGCTTCCCCCTTTGCTTTTTTTCTATTATACAGAACAATGGGGGAAAAAGCAATTTGTTTCGCGGCCGGGAGCTGCAGGCATTTGCTCCCGACCGCCTGTAAACCAAAAATCAAAGTACTGTACAGTGTACCATACAGCACAGCGTACTATACAGTACACTAGATAATAATGCACACCATCCCGCCGTTGCTGTCGTTGACAATCTTCTGCATGGTATCCTGCAGCTTGATCTGGCTCTCCTCCCCAATCACCGCCACCTTGGCCGTGATCCCGTCATTCACCAGCTGTTCTACAGTCTTTCCGAAGATATTGGTTCCCCAGATTCCGCTCTGGGCGTCTGTCTGATTGATAAAGGTGATCAGATCTTCCGCCTGCTCCTGAGTGCCCACTATGGGAGCAATTTCCGTTTCTATATTAGCCCGGATCATATGGATGGAGGGACTGGAAGCCTTGATCTTTACGCCGAACTTATTGCCGTGCTTGATCAGCTCCGGCCGCTCCAGGACGATCTCATCTTTATCAGGCGTAACCACGCCGTATCCCTTGATGCGGACCATATTGACCGCATCAAGCACCTTGTTGTATTCATGCTTCATGGCCGCAAAGCTCTTTAATTTGCTGATCAACTGATATTCATCGGCAATATTCTCACCCACCATCTCCGTCAGCATCTCATAGTAATAGGAATCCGCCACATCCAGGGTTACCCGGATACAGCCGTCCGAGAGGGATACGGTATCCGTCTTGCAGCGCCTTATGTACTCGCTTTCCAGGTTTACCGGCTTTTCAAGCACATCCCGGATGGTGGAATAATCCTTCATGATGAGCTTCACCTTCTCAATCAGGTCCTGCTTCATGCGGTTATCTTCCGCCAGCATCTCCACCCATTTGGGCATGTAGAACTCCATAGCCGAAATCGGGAACTCATAAAGCACATTTTCCAGGATCATATGAATGTCATCCTTTTTCAACTGCTCACAGTTCACAGCAATCGCCGACACCCCATATTTCTCTTCCAGTTCCTCCACGGTCCTTTTTGCATCCTCAGAATAAGGCTTCTGACTGTTTACCAGCACCAGAAACGGCTTTCTCAGCTTTTTCAGCGCCAGTATCGTCCTCTCCTCCGCCTCCAGGTAATTGCCTCTGGGAATCTCTCCGAAACTGCCGTCCGTAGTGACCACCAGACCGATAGTGGAATGGTCGTTCATGACCTTGTCAGTGCCCACCTCCGCTGCCTGGGTAAAAGGGATCTCGTAGTCGAACCAGGGCGTTTTTACCATCCTCTCCGTCTCTTCCTCCATGTGTCCCGCGGCTCCTTCCACCATGTATCCCACACAGTCAATCAGCCTGACCGAAACGTCGATGTCCCCGTTCAAACTTACCTTCGCCGCCTCATTGGGAATGAACTTGGGTTCCGTGGTGGTGATGGTCTTTCCTCCTGCGCTCTGGGGCAGTTCATCCTGGGCTCTTTCTCTCGCGTGTTCATCTTCCATGTTCGGCAGCACCATCTCCTCCATAAATCTCTTGATAAAGGTGGACTTCCCCGTGCGCACCGGCCCCAGCACCCCTATGTAGATTTCTCCTCCCGCGCGTTGCTGTATATCGTGATACAAGTCGTATGTAGTCGATACATGTTCCATAGACAAAGCCTCCTGTCATATCCTATAGAAGGATATGCAGGAGGCAGAAGTCTTATGACCTTTCGTCATCCATTTTCTGTTTTCTCTGTCCCAGTACCTGGTCCAGCATTTCCATCAACCTGTCAATCTCAATGGGCTTTGCAATATGCCCATCCATGCCGCTTCTCAAAGCCTCCTGCTTATCTTCCTCAAAGGCATTTGCCGTCATCGCCACAATGGGCACCGAAGCCAGCACCCGGTTGTCAAGCCTGCGAATGGTCTTCGTCGCTTCATAACCGTTCATCACCGGCATCTGGACATCCATGAGAATCACCTGATAATATCCATTTTCCGAGGCTGTCAGCATATCCACGGCAATTTTACCGTTCCCGGCAACCTCCACCGTAAATCCCGCCTCCTCCAAAATGGCCACTGCGATCTCCTGATTCAGCTCATTGTCCTCCGCCAGCAGAATGCGGCCCGTGCGAAGAGGCTCTTTTTCAGTCCTCTTTTCCTTCTTGTCGTTGTCCGAACCGGCAATGGAATACAGACAGCCCCTCAGCTCGGAGAAGAACAGAGGCTTGCTGCAGAATGCGGTCACACCCGCCTCTCTTGCCTCGTCCTCAATATCGGTCCAGTCATAAGCCGTCAATACAATAATCGGCACATTCTTACCAGTCTCCTGCCGAATCCTGCGGGCTACTTCCACACCGTTCATATCAGGCAGAAGCCAATCAATGATATGTACAAAATACGGATCATTGCGGGTCAATGCCTGGCGGGTACGCAGGACGGCTTCCTTTCCGGACAAGGTCCACTCTGCCCTGAGCCCGATCTGCTGCAGCATACAGGATACATTGTCACAGGTGTTAAAATCATCATCCACCACCAGGGCCCTGAAGCCTTCCAGCTCAGGAATCGTCTGAGGCACCTTCTTCCCGCCGTTTATACGCAGGGGCAGACAGACGACGCATTCCGTTCCTTCTCCCTGTTTGCTGGTTACCTCTATGGTGCCGTTCATTATATCAACGATATTCCTGGTGATTGCCATGCCAAGTCCCGTTCCCTGAATACCGCTGGTCGTGGAGTTCTGCTCCCTCTCGAAGGGTTCAAAGATATGGGACACAAATTCCTCACTCATACCGATACCCGTATCTTTAACATGGAACTCGTAAAGTGCGTATCCGGCGGAAGTGCCCGGCCTTTCAATCACCTTCATGCTGACCATGCCGCCTGCACCGGTATATTTCACTGCATTGCCCAGCAAATTCAGCAGGACCTGGTTCAGACGCAGCCGATCGCAGCAGATCTCCTCATTGTGAATGTCGACGGCATCCATATACAGATCCAGCTGCTTGGCATGAACATCCGCCTGAATGATATTGCGCAGCTCGTGCATAATGTCGGGAAGACTGCATGCTTCCTCCTCCAGGTGTATCTTTCCGCTTTCAATATGGCTCATGTCCAGAACATCATTGATCAGGCTTAACAGATGATTGCCTGAGGACATGATCTTTTTCAGATATTCCTGAACCTGCTCCCTGCTGTCGATATGGGTAATCGCCAGGGAGGTAAACCCGATAATGGCATTCATCGGTGTCCGAATATCATGGGACATATTGGAAAGGAAGGTGCTCTTGGCCCGGCTTGCGCGGTTTGCCTGAGAAAGTGCATTCTCCAGCAGTGTTCTCTGCTCCCGTTCAGCGCGGGTTTCCTCGTCCACGCTGCGGAATCCCAGGACAATACCGTGACTCTCGTCCCACTTCCCCGCACGCACTACCTTCATCTGGAAATATCTCAATTCATCACAGCAGGTCATCCGATAGCTGATATGATAAACCGATTTGTTTAACAGCTCCTTCATCAGGTTTTCACGGGATATGGCATTCTGCAACGACTCCCTGTCCTGTTCGTATATTCCAGCCTCTATGTAACGCTCCATGGCCTCATCATAGGACAGATCCCCGTTAAAAATCGAATCCAGTATTTTATATTTACAATCACCGATCCGGAGCGCTTTCCCTTTTCCGGTGTCCAGATCAAAGAAGCATACAAGGCTGTAGTCAATACTGAGTGCCTGGATCATCTCCATCTGCTTGCGCTCATCCCGCATACGCTCTTCCTCCTCCTGAAGCTTTTGCGCAGTACGGTCCAGCAGGAAACGCTGGCAGAGCAATTCCCCGTTCTCCTCCACAATCTTGATGCTGCCCAGCACGTAACGTATCTCCCCGCTCTTGTGGCGGACACGATATTCCAGGCTGACACTGTCTCCTACATTTTTCATGGATTGTATGATATTCTGCAGCCTGATCCTATCCTCTTCCAGTACAGATGGCGAGATAATAAAGAAACCGTCCCCTGTTAATTCTTCAGTAGATTCATATCCCAGTATGTTCAAGGCCGCCTGATTGACGCTGATAACCCGCTTCCCGTCCAGAGTATGGCAAATCATGCCGCAATCCATGGTGGTGAACAGCATCTCCAGGGTCTGGTTTTTCTTCAGAAGCTCCTGAGCATAATCACGCTCCTTCGTCACGTCAATTGCCACGCCGACAGTACCCATAACGCTTCCGTCCAGATCATACAGCGGGGATTTATAGGTAGTCAGCACCCGCTTCCCGTCGCCGGTCTGTATGACCTCCTCGGAAATGCAGGTCTGCCTGCTCTCCATAACAATGCGCTCCGATTCAATGCAGGCGGGATCATCCGCCTCCACATCCCAGATATAAGCGTGGCCCTGTCCCTGTACCTGTTCCTTTGTTTTGTTTACTGCCTTGCAGAAGCTGTCATTCACCTTCTCATGGATACCGTTTTTATCCTTATACCAGATCAGATCCGGCGTTCCGTTGATCACGCTTTCCAGATACTGGCTGGTCTGCCAGCAGTCCTTACGCTTTTTATAAGCCTGCTGCCAGCGCAGAAAACGAAAGCGAATTTCCCCTTCCGTCATGGGAAGCGTCCATATATCCGTAACCCGGTTCAGACTGTCCGTCCATTCCTCAACCTGTCCTCCCCCGGCCAGCAGGATCAGATCCGCCTCCGGCTTCTTCCATGCAGCAAGCTCCCTTATTGTCTTTGCTGCATCCCCACTGCTCAGATCCGCAAAAATCACATCCGCTTCTTTTGCCAGCGTCTCCTGAGGGACTGCGCTTTCCGTAAATTCATGCTCAAAAGCCTCTAACGGCGCCATGCACTTTACTATTTCGGGCAGCTGCCCCTGATGTCCCGTAAAATAAAAGCACACATGACAATGATACATAAAAAAATCCTCCTGGCGTATCGTATTTTGTATTTTTGGTTATCTTCATTATCTATGTATCAGCCAAACTCCGACTCAACGTATATTTTATCAATAACACCGGTCTGTGTCAATGCCGCCGGTGCGAAACATGCGCCATCCGGCGCGCTGAAAAAACAGGTAATGTCTGTAAACGACACATTTTCCCCTGTCACGCATGTTACAAATAATGGAGACATCCGGTAACACTACCTTATCATCGTTTTCATTTCACTGATATTGAGCGCTGTACGGTACAGGCTGTCTTTAATCTGACTTCCGACTTTTCAGAGAAAATTATGGATTACCATGGAGTGTTCAAAGTATGTTTTGCTCATGTCTTCTATCGGTAAGGCATTCATCGAATTGCCTCCTGACTTACAATTTGTAAGGGTACTTATATGATTGTAGCCTACCTGCCGGAATTCCAGTATAACACATTTTATCAAAAAGTAATAGACAAAAACAAACTGTTAGAAAACTGTTGTGTTATTACTCAAATTATAATAATATACTATTAATTTTCATAAATATATATATCTTGCTTTATGCGATTCTCCTTTTTCGTTCTGACTGTATGAAGTAATATGTATTGTTCATTATATTCTGCCTATGAACAAATCACGCGCTTTTTCTCTTACCTTCCTTCTGTGCTGCATTCTCCTGTCTTCCTGTGGGAACCGGGCCGGGGGCACAGCAGCTCAATCCGGGAGGCAGCCCGGCATGGAGGCACTGTATGAACTCACGGAAAGAACTGCTTATCTGGATGTCACCGTGATGTCGAGACAGACTGTTTCTACCGGCCGGGACAAACCCCGGAGGGCTATTACCCCACCTTCCTGGATACCGTGTTTATGGAGAAGAAGCTGCACAGCTCTGGGCCGTCCCCCGTACGGAAGGCATTATGGATGTCTGGCTTTACCGCGCAGATGGAAGCTGTAAGATCCTGTTCCCTGAAATTCCTGCCGAATACGCTTCCACCGGCTTTGCCTTCCGGAAATGGTATCTGGACTCGGAGGGAAACGGCTATTGCTGGCGCAATTCGTTTCGCACCGTCCATGAGGATGGCCACGAAAAGATCTATAACACACTCCTTACGAAATTTTCTGATTCCCTGCTCTCGCCGGGGAAGGAGAATACCGTGTTTCTGTCCGGCTATGACCCACAGGACCTGCTGGAACTTTTTTTAAAGGGCAGTGATACTCTGTGGGGCACGGTAAGCTGGGAAGACATGGCCTGTGACTTCAGCGGAGAACTTTTTACAAAAATATTAGAGACTGCCGCCCTGTATGGGGACGACGGGCGCAGATTAAATCCTTCCAGTATTGCTGAAGGCCGTTCCTTCTCGAATCTCTTTGAATTTGACAGCTCGGAGGATATGAAAAGGGCAGGAAAAACGGCCTGTGGAATCCTGTTTGACGACGAATGCCACGCAGGCTTGTCCTCTTCCTCCACCATGGCGATCAGCAGCAGCTCTGCCAACAAGGACGGTGCCTGGGAATTTATCCGCTTTCTTCTGGGAGAAGAGGTACAATCCTCCGAGCCCGTTTATTATATTCCGTTAAGAAAAAAGAACTTTGACGCCTGGCTGGACGCACAGCTGGCAGAAGTCAGGGACAGCGGGGAAAAGAGAATCGGCTATGTAGTTTATAAGGCAGGCAGCAATTCTGTCATTTCTGCGGAAGAACATGTTTATACGGAAAACGATATTACAGAAGAAAAGGCCGCCGAATACCGTCTGGCCCTGCAGGAGGCGCGGTCCTGCCCTCTCCGCACCCTCCCCATCCTGGCCATTATCAGGGAGGAAGCGGCGGATTACTTCAACGGCAGTAAAACCGCGGAAACCGTCGGGCAGCTCATTACCAACCGGGTACAGGTATACTTAAGTGAACTCCCTTAATACTGCCTCACAGGGAAATTCGGATGATCCATCTCCATGAGAAAAGCCAGCCCCATCGCGATTTTGCGGGCTGGCTTCTCTGTGGCAATTTTTCTTCCAGACATGCCGCCTCCGACGGCATTGTCGACTTTTTCGGTACAAACAATCCATGAAGTCGAGCAGAAAGAATCGCTGCTCTTGCGATTCTTCGAGGAATGATTTAGATTTTTAACAATCATACTTATCGCATATTTCCTCTGGCAAACGATGATTCCAATAATACGAAATAATGCAATCAAACTAGTAATGTTAAAAATTGGCATGTTTTATGAACGCCCCACCAATTTTCCCATTTAGAAGAAAGATTACCTTCATAAATCCTACCCCTCCCGATACCACTTCGCTTGCTCATTCCAAATATGGTAAAAATAACCCCTTTGCTCCATCAACTCCTCAAAACTTCCTGCTTCCGTGATGCTACCTTGATTCAGCACAAGGATTTTGTCCGCACCACGGACTGCTCCCAGCCGGTGAGTCACCAGAACTACCGTCCGATCCTGGGCAAGGTCATGTAACCTCTGATAAATGGCCATCTCTTCCAGCGGGTCAATGGCTGCTGTTGGTTCATCCAGGAACAAGATGGGACGCTGCCGGTAATGACTTCTGGCCAGCGCCAGTCGCTGCCACTGCCCGCCTGATAACTCAGTCCCTCCAAATTCCCTACCCAAAAGCAACTCCTGTGGATGATTACCAAGCAGGATTCCCGCCCATTCCAGCGCATGGCTGATCTTCTCATGATCCATCTCTTTTGTCGTATCCCCCAAGTAAACATTCTGAGCCAGGGTCAGCTTATAGCGTCCGAACTCCTGATAGACGGCACTAATCTGTTCATAAATACTATTCTCCTCAAGCTGACTTCGTTCCACTCCGCCCAACTCCATCACGCCCTCGGATGGCAGGAGGAATCCGGATAACAGCTTTGCCAATGTGGTCTTTCCTGCGCCATTTTCCCCCACAATGGCGATTCTTTCCCCTTTTTGAATGGATAAGGAGATATCCTTCAGCGCATACGATTGCTCATTGGGATATCTGTAGGATACGTGCTCCAGACGTGCCACTTCCCCGCCCGGCTCCATTTTCTTCCTTCCATCCGTAACTTCAAGATCCATCAATTCAAAGAAAGAAGCGGACATTATGTTCGTCTGCAAAATCTCGCCCGCATGATCAAAAAGCTGGGTGAAGGAACCTGTCAGGGCAGCAAAACTAGCCAGAAGGACAGAAAATCCGCCTATGGTAATGCGTCCTGTCACCAGTAGCCAGACCATCAGGAACACGGACAGGCTGTGAAACAGGGATCGGATTCCCGCAAAGATGAGTCCGATACCTCCCATCTTCCGGATGTGACTTCCTTCTTTTTCATCCGCCTCCCGGCAGGCTGCCAGATACCTCTCCGCCACATAACAGCTCGCCCCGTGATGGGCAAGCTCCTTTTTGCTTCCCGCTGTAGAGAGAAGACCGAGGGCATAGCTCTTTCTCCGCCCTGCCTGCGCCAAATCCTGCATCAAGCGGGACTGGTATCCGGCGCCCTTTCGTTTTTCCAAGATGACCGGAACACTTACCATCACCACAAACAGGATTAGCAGCGGGTGCAGAGATACAAGATACCCGCCTACGGAAATCAGGTTAAAGATTAACACCAGCGACATTATGGCAAGGTTGGCAGTGAACACTAAGAACATGGACGCTTGCTTTGCTTTCTCCACCGTTAGAAAATACTGTGCTGAGTCATAATGCTCTAGAGAAATCTTCGCGCTTTTCTGGTGGATTTTGGCGTCCAGCCCCAGGAAGACATAACGGAAATAGCCAAATTCCATATACTGTCTTGACACCAGCTCAAACATTTTTTGGATCATGTAGGTCCCAATCAAAAACAACACCGGCCCCATGTAATAAGACAAAGGGAGTCCTAGGCCGAAGTCGGCTGCCCGATCCACAATCTTCCGCTGCAGGTACAAAAGGACGGCGGGCAAGATGGCGCCCGGCAGGGACAACAGCAGATAGATGGTCATGCGTAGGGGAGCGATGGGTATAACCAACTTTAAAGTTCTGATAATGTTTTTCATTCATACATTCCTTTCTGGGCTTCGAACATCCTGCGATATGACCCGTTTGGTTTCTTCATCAACTGTATGTGACTTCCCTGCTCCACAAATCGCCCCTTTTCCAGCACACAGATTTCATCTGCCTGGACGGCGACCCCCAGCCGGTGGGTCACAAAAATATTGGCACACCCCTCCTCGCGTTTGGAAAGAAAATCCTCATAGAGGCGTGATTCCGCCAGGGGATCCATCGCAGCAGTGGGTTCATCCCAGATACGGATCCCTGCCCTGCGGTACAGCATACGAGCGATGGATAGGCGTTGCCACTGGCCGCCGGAAAGATCCATACCTCCCTCCTCCAAATTCCCAAGCTTCGTCTCATATGCGTCCGGACAAGATTCAATCCATTCATCCAGCCCGGCCTCCTTGGCCGCACGCCGCACATCCTTCTCCGAATCCTCCTTTCCCATGCAGGAGATTACAATGTTTTCCCTTATCGTGTGATCATAACGGTTGAAATCCTGGAAAACTACGGAAAAATAGCGCTGCAGTTTTCCAAACTCCATATCCTGTATATTTACCCCATCAATTGTAATAGTGCCGCTGTCCGGCCGGTAAAATCCCATCAACAGCTTCACCAGGGTTGTCTTCCCACAGCCGTTCTCCCCTGCCAGGGCATAATTCTTCCCCGCTTGAAAGGTAAAATCCAGTCCGTCCAGCACTGGCCTTTCCTGGCCGGGATAACGGAACACAATCTTTTCCCCCTTAATCTCAGAAAAGGGCAGGGGGGCGTCATCTGCTCCTTCCTGGACATAATACTGCTCCGACAGGGCATAAAGCTTACCCAAATCCTCCCGACACATCCGGTACTCCTGATAAGACGGCCAGTGTTCACTGCCCACTGCTACAAAGAATGTTCCTAGTCTTGCCAAAGCCGGAATGATGGAAATATATGATCCAATCTCCATTTCTCCCCGCTGCAAAGGAATCAGGAACAGCAGGTAGGCAGACGCGGAAAACAGAAAGTTGACATTATCATACAACCATAAGGTCACGTTGGAGACCAATACGCTGCCCAGCATCTTCCTGCCGGAATGAACGGTCTCCTCCTCATAGAGCTTCTGAATATAAGGCGTATAGCCAAACAGCTTTTTCTCCTGGGCCAGTCGCCGATCAAATAGCAGACCGGACAAGTAGTCGCTCTTCCTGCAAATCTCCTGCCTGCTCCGGTACATGGACTGCCTGCTCTTTGCAATCAGGCGAAATGCGATGACCATCAGTCCCAAGAGTAACAGAATGACCAGCAGAAAATAAGGAGCGTTCTCCACAACCAGCACCAGGACACCCACGGTTCCTGCAATCCCTCCCAGAATCTGCAACACCGAAAAGAACCCTTTTGCATAGCGGCTTTCCGGGCTGTCCTGCACCCGGGCAAGTAGAGCCTGGTTCTCCGCATCCTCTAACGACGCCACCGAAATACGGGCTGTTTTTTCGATAGCGGTCTGCTCCAAATGGATGCGCAGCTGCAGGCGAACCTTATCCTTCAAATAACCAAGCAGCGGTACCTGAATGTAATAAAAAGCGTAAACTGCAGAAAACCCGAGCGCAAAAAAGGCAGATTGCGCCCATTGCATTCTACAAAATCCATCAATAAACCGTTGGAGAATTACAACCTCCGACACATTTAGAGTCGCCCGTACCAGGATCAGCAGGGCTGCGGTCAACGCTGCACAAGGCTTTTTGGCAATCAGTTTCCAGACCGTTTCTGGTTTCTGCATTTTCTTCCCCTCCATAGTAACAAATTATTAACTCAAAAAGTCGATCAAAGGCATAAATATCCCAGTATCAAGGTATCAAAATCTTCCATTTTTATTTATTCTACATCTTCAATTACACACTTAGAAAATCTTCATTCCTCTCATACTTCCCTGACAAACACATAATAATCCGTTTCGTACCCGCCCCAGCGGTAATCTCCGCTCTTACATTCTATCATCATATAGTCCCTGCCTTCCACGGACAGGATTTCGTAAGCACAGGCCGTATGATTATAAAATTTCAGCACATACCCCTTTGTCCAACTCTGCTTTTCCTTACCGGATATGGTCTCCTCCATATAAACACTGGTGAAAGCTCCCCCTTCTCCAAAGTGCATGTGCTTATACATCAGTCTGTCCTGCGGGATATGATTCACAGCCGGGTCAAATTCCTCCCTGGTGCGGATAAAATCATATGCTTTCCAGTCTCCCAGTACTCTTGGATCCTCCACAAAAGGCAGATCCGTATCGTCCTCCCTGGCGATCTCCCGGGCAGTATACTTTTTATGATCCATCTGCTCCAGCACCAGTACAGTGGGTTCTCCGCCCCGCCGGTATTCGTCGCCCTTATTTTCCACGAACATGTAACGGCTTCCGTCATAGTCCTCCAGCTCATATCGGCACAGACAGGATTGGTCGCCGCCGTTCAGTTTTAAAAAACCTTTCGTCCAACTGTAAATCCAGTAAGCCTCTCCTCCCGGCAGGAAAAAAATCTCCCCGTTCCTGTTGCCCATGAAGGATTCCCTTCTCTCTCCCGTATCCGCATAAAAATCTTCCCGGACGGCATATTCCCCCAGTACCTTCCATTTACCTATGACCTGCTCATCCTCTTCAAAGGGAAGATCGATATCCTCATGAAATTCCTTGAGATTTTCCTCTCCAAGCTCCAGTACTCTTGCCCCCACCTGGATCTCTTTGCCGCTCTCTTCCCCAAAGGTCATAAACCCGGAAATCCGCTGCAGGTTCCTCCTGCGGATCTCCTCCTCCAGACTGCGGCACGCCGCCTGCAAGACCTCCAGATCCCCCCTGTCCGCCAGGGGCAGGAGCAAACGCGCTCCTTTCAGGATCAGATCGCCAAAGGAATCCCTCTCCAGTACCGCCGGACTTATCCCTTCGGGCATCAATTTTCTTTCTTCCTTCTCAAACATATGCCTCACCTCCGAAATGGCAGCGAGCATACTATGATATTCCGCTTCCCGGCGATTCAGAATTTCATTTATGAACTGATTGTCCCCGGTGTGTTCCAGAATGGCCCTGATGTCCTTCAAGGTAAGACCGCTGCTCTTTAAGAGCTCGATTTTACGCGCCTGCCCTATCTGGTCAGCCGTATAATCCCGATACCCTGAAAAATAATCCACGTGGCTTGGGCACAACAGCCCCTCCTTGTCGTAATGTCTTAACACCGATATGGGCATTCCCGTCAGCCGGGCAAATTCGCCGATCCTCATGCCGCTGCCTCTCTTTCCGATTATCAAAATCTGTTGACAGTTCCCCATGAAGCGCTTCATGTTGAAGCGCTTCATGAGTGTAGTATAAACCTGATGTATGGTTGAGAGTCAACGGGTTACTTTATTTTTTTCTATGATTTCCATAGTTGGTTATGCAGTCATACCAATGCACAAATGTTTCTTCGTTGACTGTCAGCCGCTCGTTGTCCGGCAGCATTTCCGTCCAGGTTTTGCCGTATCGCCCGAATGCCCAGTGATTGCTGTTGAAGCGTCTCCAAAGGACGGTTCTGCCTGCATGGTCCAGGTAGTATTCGCAGAGCATAACGCCGCCTTCACTTTCCTCAGCGTCAACAAGGCGCACGGTGTCGTATTCTTTACCTGCCAGCGTGACGGTGAATCTTCCTGTCAGGTCGGAAATATCGTCATGACTTTCGTAGAAAAGCTCATTTCCTTTCTGAATAATACGTCCTTCACTCCTTCGCTTTACCGGGA
This sequence comes from uncultured Lachnospiraceae bacterium, assembly GCA_947575805.1. GTDB lineage: Bacteria > Bacillota > Clostridia > Lachnospirales > Lachnospiraceae > Acetatifactor. Next base: position 4,172 of record CANPOY010000033.1, on the reverse strand, counting down.
AGCCGCAGTTCCCCTCGCCAATCCCGTAGGCGCCTTCAAATTCTTCATCAAGGAACGTGATAATTTTTCGGCAGCCGTCAACAACATTTTCACCGCCGAGATACCGGCAGTGAGTGTCGGTCAGCTGCGCAAAGATTACATTTTCCTTTTTTTCTTTTTCTTCCTGACAACACGATCTGATTTCGACACCTTCCATTCCGTGGATATTCACCTTTCCGGTTACTTTCAGATCGTAGCGCGCGGTGCGCTTTCTTCCGGGAAAATCATACATTACGAAAGAGACCGCTTCATTTTCCGCAGGGATGATGAACATCCCCGGAAGTTCACGGTGTATCACCTCAAATGGCGCTTTACTCTGCGCCTCTATGGTATAGTCCGGCATGTATTCAGGAAATTCTTTCATTGTTTTTTCTCCTTTCAGATTTGGTTTGTAAGGGTATTTGTCTTTGAATCTCTGTTTGGCGTAGTGCAGGCGGCTTTTCACGGTCCCGATCGGAAGCCCCAGCCGCGTTGCAATCTGATCCTGAGGCAGCTCTTTAAAATAATAGAGATAAAGGATCTGTTTCTCCTTATCGCCGAGCAGTTCAAGGGTTTCACGCACAACGGATGATACAGTTGCACCATGCGGTCCGTGGGTAAAAACCGATTCCTTCAAGTCTTCAATGGAAATTTGAAGATATTTTGCCTTATCTCTGAAATAGTCGTTGCACTTATGGCGCGCAATGCCCAAAAGCCACGATTTAAATTTATTTTTCTGTTTCAGACCCTCAAAGCTTTTGAACGCCGCCATGCAGACCTCCTGCAAAATGTCGTCAGCATCATGCTGATTCCCGATCCGGTATTTTACGAATCGCTCAAGCACCGGCATTTGTCTGCCAAGCAGTTCTTCAAAATCCTCCATCCCTCTCGCCTCACTTTCCGTAAGTTTTGAAGCCGGCTTCGCTTATATAGTCGGAAAAAATATAAAAAAGGTTCAATACACACTATAACAAAGTCAGGGCAGACCATACTTGTCTGCCCTGACTGAAACCTTATCTGCTATACAATTATTTATTCACCAATAATGACACTAATTTCGTACCGCCCCTTTTCGATGTCCTCAATTATATCCTTCTGATTTCCCTTCGCTCCGATAATGGCAAGAACATCAAGGTAGCTGATGGCATAATGATTATCCTTCCTGCCCAGCCACGTCAGATCCGGAGCCTCCATGTCACCGTCAACAATCAGCACCTTTTTCCCTCTGCCATACATCATGCCCCAGGCCTTTATCTTCTTCCGAAAGCTTGCTGAAGAGAAATTTATTCTCATTTACCAGCAATTGATATTTTCCACCGCATTCCACTGCATAAAACAGCAGGAGCCTGCGCGTACTGCTGTCACTGACAGCCTCCGCGGCGGCTTCCTGTCTGTTTCTGCTGCTTCTAAATTCTTCTGCGCTTACATCCAGCATCTTTAAATAATATCTCCCTCATTGCAAGTGCACTCATAACACCCTCACAGACACCTGTGGTCATATCCCCTGCAGCGTCAAAGCCGTCTTACATCACGACCCTCTTATAGCTCTTCTTCCCCCTGCGGACTACCATACCGTCCCCTGCAAAGGCTTCCGGTGTATACACGGTCTTCACATCCGTCACCTTCCCGTCGTTCACGGTGACACCGCCCTGCTCCACGGCACGCCTTGCCTCGGAACGGGAAGCGGTAAGCCCCGCCTTCACCAGCACTCCTAAAATATCAATGGTTCCGCTTTGGAAATCCCCCTCTTCCAGCTTGCAGGAGGGCATATCAGCCGCATCACCGCCTCCCGCAAACAATGCTCTGGCGCTGTCCTGAGCCTTCTTCGCCTCCTCGGTTCCGTGTACCAGCTGGGTCAGCTCAAAGGCAAGAATCTCCTTGGCCTGGTTTAACTGGCTGCCCTCCCAGTGATCCATCTCCTCAATCTGCTCCATGGGCAGGAAAGTCAGCATCCGCAGGCACTTCAATACATCCGCATCCGCCACGTTCCGCCAGTACTGGTAGAATTCATAGGGAGATGTCTTTTCCGGGTCAAGCCAGACTGCCCCCTTCTGGGTCTTGCCCATCTTCTTGCCCTCAGAATTCAACAGCAGCGTAATGGTCATGGCATAGGCGTCTTTGCCCAGCTTCCTGCGGATTAATTCCGTGCCCCCCAGCATATTGCTCCACTGGTCGTCACCGCCAAACTGCATATTACAGCCGTATTTTTCATACAGGCAAAGGAAATCATAGCTCTGCATAATCATATAGTTGAACTCCAGGAAGCTTAAGCCCTTTTCCATCCGCTGCTTATAGCACTCCGCCGTCAGCATGCGGTTCACGGAAAAATGCACGCCCACATCCCGGATAAACTCAATATAATTCAGATCCCGGAGCCAGTCGGCATTATTGACCATGATCGCTTTGGAGCTGTCCGCATTCATAGCTCCGCTCTCGTCAAACTCAATAAACCGGCTCATCTGCTTTTTAAAACACTCACAGTTATGGTCAATCTGTTCCGTGGTCATCATGGTACGCAGGTCGCTCCTGCCGGAAGGGTCGCCGATCATGCCGGTTCCTCCGCCGATCAGGGCAATGGGCTTGTTTCCTGCCATCTGCAGCCTCTTCATCAGGCACAAGGCCATAAAGTGTCCCACATGGAGACTGTCCGCAGTGGGATCAAAGCCAATATAAAATACTGCCTTTCCGCCGTTGATTAACTCCTTAATCTCTTCCTCGTCCGTCAGCTGGGCCAGCAGCCCCCTTGCCTTCAATTCTTCAAATACTGTCATTTTTTTGCCTCCACCACTTTTGTTTTTTTATTTATCCTGTCCGGCAAACCGCAGAACCGTCTGCCGCGCTTCCTCCGAATCCATTAAATCTCCATGAATGCTGACCCGTGTTGCTGAATCGCTGCAATAAGGGCATTTATCCCCCGCCTGAAAGCACTGGTAGCCGCAGTGCCCGCAGGGAGTAATGGAAAGGTTAGAAAATGCCGCTGAAGGAAATAATACATGCTTTGCCTGCCATCATCCACCCTTTCATCTTAACTTTGTACTGTCAGCGGGCTGACATCAGCTTCGTCATTGCCTGGTTCAAACCGTCCACCGTCAGCTTGTACATGGGAAACAGCTCCTTCACCGCCGTCTCCGCCTCCCGCCAGGGAGCTCTTCCCGGTGCCATCTTGGGATTCAGCCATACCACCTTTTTATACTTCTTTTTCACCAGCTGCAGCCACTCCCAGCCCGACAGGCCACCGTTGGGTCCCCGGTAATTTCCGGTGTCCGAGTACAGCTCCTCCGGCGCCATGGCCGCATCCCCCACAATAATCACCTTGTAATCACTGTCCACATTGCGGAACATCCACTCCGTGTCAATCCAGTCCCCGTTCTCACATTCCGGGGTCTTATACAGCTTGCTGTAAATGCAGTTATGGAAATAATAGGTCTTTACGTCCTTGTAATGATTGGACTTGTGAACGGCCTGGAACAGATCGTTCAGCAGACTGCTGAAGGGAATCATGGTTCCTCCGGAATCCATGAGCAAAAGTAACTTCACCGCATTTTTCCTGGGCTTCTGCATCACAATCTGCAGGCATCCTCCGTTATTGCAGGTTTTGTTTACAGTACCGTCAATATCCAGCTCCGACTCCGGTATGTCCAGACGGGAGGAGAACTGCCGCAGCTTGCGGAACGCCATCTGAAACTGCCTGTTATCCAACACCCGGTCATCCCGAAAATCCCGGTACTTTCTTGCCCCCACCACGGAAAAGGCAGACTGGTAGCCGGTCTGGCCGCCCACCCGCACGCCGCCAACATTGCCTCCCATATTGCCGAAGGAGGTCTTGCCCATGGTGCCGATCCAGAAACTGCCGCCGTTATGCTCTTCATTCTGGTCCTTCAGACGCTGCTTGAAAGTCTCTTCCACGTCCTCCTTGTCCACCTGAATGTCCTCCATCTGGTTCAAATGGGCTCTTGCCTCCTCATGGGCAAGCTCCAGCATGTCGGACTTGTCCAGCCAGCGGAGCATTTCCTTCCCCACCTCCGTCTCTTTCTGGGCAGGCTTAAAGCACTCTTCAAAGGCCATATCAAATTTGTCAAAATCCGTTTCGCTCTTCACCAGGATCATCCGGGCCACATAATAAAACTGCGTCAGGGAGCTGCCGCACAGCCCCT
>CANPOY010000032.1 GCA_947575805.1 uncultured Lachnospiraceae bacterium | reverse complement strand
GTACAAATTTTCAATTTACTACTTTTTTTACTACTTTTCAGCGCCAACATATGCCGGGATAAGCCAAGATATGCCAAAAAACCGAATGAGCCTGAAAAATCCTGAAAGCTTGGGAACGCCCAAAAATCAAGAAAAACCACGATAATCCAACTCATGCAAGGAGCTAAAAATAGATGATAAAAATTTTATTCGTGTGCCACGGCAACATCTGCCGTTCCCCCATGGCAGAATTCATATTTAAGGACATGGTGCAAAAGCAGCACCTGGCAGATAACTTCCATATTTCTTCCGCTGCTACCAGCACGGAAGAAATATGGAACGGGATCGGTAATCCTGTCTACCCGCCTGCCAGGGCCAAGCTGGCGGAGTACGGCATCAACTGCGACGGAAAGAGGGCGGTACAGCTGACAAAGGCGGACTATGCTAAATATAATTTCCTTATTGGCATGGACAGTGCCAATATCCGCAATATGGGGCGTATTCTGGGAGGTGACCCGGAGGGAAAGGTATTCAAGCTGCTTTCCTTTGCCGATATGGAACAGGATATTTCCGACCCTTGGTATTCTGGGGATTTTGACAGGGCTTACAGGGATATTGAGCTGGGCTGTAGATCCCTGTTGGAGTACCTTACCCGAAACTAATGTTCCGCAGTAAGCTGGATGAAATCAACAGAAGCAAAATGGACAAAAGTAAAATAGATAGAAGTAAAATCAACAGAAACAATGGGTTTGGCTGTCTGCCGGATTGCCCATAAAAGGTAAAGATATTAATAAAGATTTACAAAAATATATTTTTATTAAAAGCATAGATATGCTTTGAGTAAAACGAACCACATACTACATGTTGTGGTTATAAGCAGAAAGCGTCTTGCAGAATGCCTGCAGGGCGCTTTTTTGTGCGGCTTCGTCATAAAATAGTGCTTGTCAAATTTTTAATAATAGTTTAAAATCTATTTAAAAGTGGGATGAATATGGCATCAAAACCCAAAAAGTGGGATAGAATGCCATAAAAGTACAGCAGACTCATCTTTTAGGACTGGTGGTGATTGCTTTTGTTCATGGGCAGGTACAATCATACAATCGACCCAAAGGGCAGATTGAGCATTCCCTCAAAGTACCGCGAAATCCTGGGAGATGAGTTCGTGGTATCCAAGGGAATGGACGGCTGCTTATTTGTGTATGCAGTGGATGACTGGAAAACCTTCGAAGAAAAGCTGGCATCGCTGCCATTGATCAATGTTGAGGCCAGGCAGTTTGCGAGGTTCTTTCTTTCGGGTGCACAGTATGTGACGGTGGACAAGCAGGGGCGTATTCTGATGCCCCAGGATCTGAGGGAGTTTGCGGGTCTGGAAAAGGATGTGGTGCTTGCCGGAATGGGCGGGCGCATTGAAATCTGGAGTCTGGAGAAGTGGAACGAGAACAGCGAGCAGGTGGACATCAACAAGATTTCGGAAGGAATGATCAACCTGGGGCTGACGATTTAGGAGCCTGATATGGATTTTAATCATTATTCCGTGCTGTTGGCGGAGACCATCGAACAACTTCATGTGAAGCCGGACGGTATTTATGTGGACGGTACGCTGGGAGGCGGCGGACATGCCTTTCAGGTGTGCAGCAGGCTTGCCGCGGGTCATTTCTACGGGATTGATCAGGACGACGCGGCAATCCGGGCTGCATGGTCGCGGCTGGCTCCTTTTGCGGACAAGGTGACGATTCTGCGGAACAATTACTGTAATATGCGGGCGGCCCTTAGCGGTGAGGGAGTAGAGAAGGTGGATGGGATCCTGCTTGATCTGGGGGTTTCCTCCTATCAGCTGGACACGGAAGAAAGGGGCTTTTCCTATCGTTATGACGCACCGTTGGATATGAGGATGGACAGGAGGCAGTCCCTGACGGCAGGAGAAATCGTAAATAAGTATTCCGAGAGCGACCTGTACCGTATTATCAGGGATTACGGGGAAGAAAAATTCGCAAAGAATATTGCAAAGCACATTGTGAAAACCAGGGCGGACAAGCCCGTTGAAACTACATATGAACTGAATGAAATTATCAGGGCGGCCATACCTGCAAAGATGAGGCAGAACGGGCACCCTTCCAGGCAGACCTTTCAGGCCATCCGTATTGAATGCAACAAGGAGCTGGAGGTGCTTAAGGATTCCCTGGATGATTTTATTCAAATGCTGAATCCGAGCGGGAGGTTATGTGTTATTACCTTTCATTCTCTGGAGGATCGCATTGTAAAGAACCTGTTCAGGAAGAATGAGAATCCCTGTACCTGTCCTTCGGACTTTCCGGTCTGCGTATGCGGAAAGGTTTCCATGGGAAGGGTAGTGACGAAAAAGGCGATTCTGCCGTCAGAGCAGGAGCTTCTGGAGAACAGTCGTTCCAAGAGCGCCAAGCTGCGGGTATTCGAGAGAAACGGTCAGAGGTAAGACAAGAGTACATCAGGCATGACACAAAATTTGAGCAGGACAGAAAGCAGGACAACATTATGGTTCGGAGCAGAAGGAATGACAGACATACTACATATGATGACAGACAAGCTGCATATGAGAGACGGATCAACGCAAGGGCTGAAAGAAACGGAGGCATTTACGTTTACGGGAATACTGCGCGGGAGCTCGAGCCGGAGAGGCAATGGGAGGCGAAGCCCAGAAAGCAGATACAGCCTGCTGTCCGCAAAAATCGTGAGAGGGCGCATCATATGAGCGCGGGCTATGTGCTTTTCCTGGCGGCTGCGCTGTGTGCTGCTGCATTTGTTTTGGTAAACTATATCCAGATGCAGGCGAATTTGACCAATCTCACCAGGAGTACGGCCGTAAAGGCCAGTGAGCTGAATTCCCTGAGGGACGCCAACAATGAGAAATACAACAGAATTATCAACAGTATTAATCTGGAGGAGATCAAGAGGATTGCTATTGGGGAACTGGGTATGACTTATGCGCAGGAGGGCCAGATCATATTATATGATAACGAAGGTGATGACTTTATGCGCCAGGTGCAGGGAACGAAATGATGTAACAGAGGTGTAAGGTGAGTGAAGCAAAAAACAACAGGTTTTCCATAAAAATGCAAAAGAAGCTGGTAGTGCTGTTTGCTGCGGTACTGCTGGCTTTTGCAGTCTTAAGCGCAAGACTGATTCTCTTGACAAGGGAAAAAGGGACTCAGTATCAGAAGCAGGTTCTGATACAGCAGCAGTATGATTCCAAGACGCTGCCTTACCGGAGGGGTGATATTGTAGACTCCAAGGGGACAAAGCTTGCCACCTGCGAAAAGGTATATAACCTTGTTATAGACGCAAAGGTCATGAATACGAAGATCAGCGGAAAGACGCCATATCTGGAGCCTGCCCTGAAAGCCTTGGAAGAACATTTTGACTTAAATATGACGGAAATCAGAGACTATGTGGCCACCCATAAGGACTCCGCCTGGTATGTGCCTTTAAAGCAGCTGACCTATGACCAGATCAGCGGTTTCCTGGCGGCCCAGGAAGAGAATTCCAATATCAAAGGTGTCTGGTTTGAGGAGGAGTACAAGAGAATCTATCCCTATGGCTCTCTGGCGTCGGATGCCATTGGCTTTTCGAATAAGGATAATCAGGGAAGCTATGGGCTGGAGGAGTACTACAATGATGTGCTGAACGGTATTAACGGCAGGGAATACGGATACCTGAACGATGATCTGGCCCTGGAGCGCACTGTGAAAGCGGCCCTGGACGGTAACAGCATCCACACAACGATCGACACAAATGTGCAGTTAATTGTGGAAAAATATATAAAGCGCTTTATGGAGGAGCACAAGGACGAACACCACCCGGGAAACGGCGCAGAGAATGTGGGTTGTATCATTCAGCGGGTGGATACGGGAGAGATCCTGGCGATGGCCAGCTATCCCAATTATGACCTGAATAATGTGCGGGATACCCAGGCGCTGATCGGCTCCATGATGGTGGAGCAGGTGGACATCGGTAACGGCTATTATGAGATTAAAAAGAACGGGACGGTGATTGATCAGGCGGTTCTGGACGCTATGGATGAGGACCAGACATATTTAAACCTGAACAATCTCTGGAAGAATTACTGTATTACCGGCACTTATGAGCCCGGTTCTGTAGCTAAGCCCTTTACGGTGGCGGCTGCTCTGGAAAAGGGGGTGATCGCGCCGAATTCCACTTTTGAGTGCTCGGGTTTTCTGGAGATCGGCGGTTATAAGATTAAGTGTCACAGCAGCGTGCGGGGCACCCATACGCTGGAGCTGGCGTTGGCGACCTCCTGCAACGTGTCCATGATGCGGATTGCCCAGATGCTGGGGGGGGATGACTTCTGTGAATTTCAGAGTATCTTTAATTTCGGCCTGAAGACCAATGTAGATCTGGCAGGGGAAGCCAGAACGGCCAGTCTGATTTATCACGCGGACAAAATGGGGCCTACGGATCTGGCTACCAACAGTTTTGGCCAGAATTTTAACGTGACCATGGTACAGATGATCACGGCTTTCAGCTCGCTGATCAACGGGGGGTATTATTATGAGCCCCACATGGTAAACAAGATTACCAACGCTGCCGGAGCCACGGTGGAAAACATTGAACCCAGGGTGCTGAAGCAGACAGTATCGGAATCAACTTCCGCCTATATCAGACAGTACTGCCGGGCGGTGGTGGAGAGCGGTACCGGCAAGACGGCCAGGCCTGCAGGGTACATGATCGGCGGCAAGACAGGGACGGCCGAGACCATTGATCAGGATACCCACAAGCGTTCCGAGACGGATCATGTGGTATCTTTCCTGGGGTTTGCACCGGTAGATGATCCGAAGATTGCCATTTATGTGGTAGTGGACAGGCCCAATGTGGAGAAGCAGGGAAATGCCCGTTTGGCCACAGGTCTTGTGCGCAGTATTCTGACGGAGGCTCTTCCCTATTTGAATATTTTTATGACAGAGGAGCTGAGCGAGGCCGAGAAACAGGAGCTGGCAGCATTAAATCTGGAGATTACCACCCAGTATACCGGCGGGGGAGATACGAATCCCGAAGGGGACGGCACCGGTTCGTCTGATCCCGGGGAAAATGCGGGCAGTCAGGCTTGGCAGTCCTTCCCTGTAGATCCGGAAAGCGGGTACAGGACAGATCCTGTCACGGGATATAGATATGACGCCCAGGAAGGCTTCCTGGTGGATCCGGTGATGGGACAGGACATGCCCGTAAATCCCGACATCAATTAAATTGCAGCAGTTATGCCTCGAGGAACCGTAATATACATTTCACAAGACATAACCTCGCTGAAATAAGAATAAAGTATATCAATATCTTTTTTATGAGGCGTTCTATGCTGACGGACAACAACAAGATCTTTCACAGGAAAAAGATCCTGGTGATCTTTTTCCTCTGTGCGGGGATTCTGGTTCTCCTTTTCGGCAGGCTGATCTATCTGTGTGTGTGGCGGTCGGAGCATTATTCGAGACTGGCTACGGAGCTTCACGAGAGGGAAAGGAGCATTAAGGCGGCCAGGGGAAGGATATTGGATCAAAACGGTGCCGTGCTGGCGGACAATAAGACGGTCTGCACGGTATCCGTGGTACATAATCAGATCGAGGAGCCGGAGAAGGTTATCGAGATTCTGTGCAAAGAGCTGGAGCTTTCCGAGGAATATGTGAAGCAGCGGGTGGAAAAGTATTCATCCATGGAGCGCATCCGGAGCAATGTGGAGAAAGAAGTGGGAGACAGGATCCGGGAGTACGACCTGGCCGGTGTGAAGGTGGATGAGGATTACAAGCGCTATTATCCCTACGGGGAACTGGCCAGCAAGGTCCTGGGATTTACCGGCGGCGATAATCAGGGCATTATCGGCCTGGAGGTGATCTATGAGGAATATCTTCAGGGAAAGCCGGGAACCATTCTCACTATAACGGATGCCAAGGGCATTGAGGTGGAGGCCGCCGGGGAGCGGAGAATAGAGCCGGTGAACGGCAGCGACCTCTGTATCAGCATGGATATGAACATTCAGTCCTACGCCACGCAGCTGGCGATTCAGGCGAGAGCCGCCAAGCAGGCGGACAGTGTCTCTATACTGGTGATGAACCCCAAAAACGGGGAGCTTTACGCCATGGTAAATGTGCCGGAGTTCGATTTAAACGATCCCTACAGATTGCCGGAGGGGACGGATGAGGCGGCACTGACGGCGCAGCAAAAGCAGGATCTTTTGAATACCACATGGCGAAACGGCTGTATCAACGACACTTACGAGCCGGGATCCACCTTCAAGATCATTACCGCCGCCGCGGGACTGGAGGAAAAGGTGATTACCACTGCCAGCACCTTCAGCTGTCCGGGATTTATCGTGGTGGATGACAGGAAAATACGCTGTCATAAGATTGCGGGACATGGCACGCAGGATTTCACGCACTGTATGATGAATTCCTGCAATCCGGCGCTGATTACCGTGGGGCTGCGGCTGGGGTTAGACAAATACTATCAGTATTTTGAACGGTTTGGACTGAAGACAAAGACGGGGATTGACCTGCCGGGCGAGGCGGGAACCATTATGCACCGGAAGGACGATATGGGAAACGTGGAGCTGGCTACGGTAGCTTTTGGCCAGTCCTTTCAGATCACACCCATACAGTTGATCACTACGGCTTCCTCCATCATCAACGGTGGGAACCGGATTACGCCGCATTTTGGGGTGAAGACACTGGATGCGGACGGAAATGTGCTGGAAACTTTTTCCTATCCTGTGACACAGAACGTTGTATCGGAGGAGACCAGTGCCACCATGCGGGAAATACTGGAGATGGTGGTGGCGGAGGGGTCGGGGAAAAACGGCGGTATCGCGGGTTTCCGCATCGGGGGCAAGACGGCTACCAGTCAGACCCTGCCAAGGGGCAGCGGCAGATATATCGCTTCCTTTATCGGTTTTGCACCGGCGGATGACCCCCAGGTCATCGCGCTTGCCATCATAAACAATCCGCAGGGAACTTATTACGGCGGGCAGGTGGCAGCCCCCGTGATACGTCAGCTTTTTGAAAATATTCTTCCGTATTTGGGGATAGTGGAGTATAATCAATGATAAGTATGGTCAGTATTTGGGCGGTTATAATATCCTTTTGTATCAGTGCGCTTCTGGGGCCGGTGATCATTCCCTGGCTGAAAAGGCTGAAGATCGGGCAGACGGTGAGGGAGGACGGACCGGCAGGACATCTGAAAAAGAACGGGACTCCTACCATGGGAGGTCTGCTGATTCTTCTGTCGGTGACAATGGTAACCCTGCTTTTTGCCAGGGAGTACCCCAGGACCGCGCCCATTCTCTTCCTGACGGCAGGGTTTGGACTGATCGGGTTTCTTGACGATTACATAAAGGTGGTCTGCAGGCGTTCCATGGGGCTTTCCCCTGCGCAGAAGATGGCAGGGCAGCTGGTGGTTACCGGGGTCTTTGCTTTTTACCTGCTTCGGTTCACGGATGTGAGCCTGGCCATGAGGGTGCCTTTCCTGCCGGGATATTTTCTGGACTTTGGCATATGGAATATTCCCATATTATTCTTCGTGGTGCTGGGAACCGTGAACGGGGTGAATTTTACGGATGGTCTTGACGGGCTGGCGGGAAGCGTTACGGTGATCGTGGCAGTGTTTTTTACCGTGGTGGCCATTGGCACGGGAAGCGGGATCGAGCCTGTGACCTGTGCGGTGACGGGGGCGTTGCTGGGTTTTCTGCTCTTTAACGTACATCCGGCGGAGGTTTTCATGGGGGACACGGGTTCACTGGCCCTGGGAGGCTTTGTGGCGGCCTGCGGATATATGCTGCAGATGCCGTTGTTTATTGCCATCGTCGGCGTTATTTACCTGGTGGAGGTGATTACCGTTATTTTGCAGGTGGGGTATTTTAAGCTCACCGGCGGTAAACGGCTTTTCAAAATGGCTCCGCTGCACCATCATTTTGAATTATGCGGATGGTCTGAGACTAGGATTTCGGCTCTTTTTACCATTGTGACGGCGCTGATGTGTCTTGTAGCGCTGATAGGGCTGAAAAACTGATAAGTATAAATTGGGAAAAGGAAAATGTAAATTATGGAAAATTATCTTGTGGTCGGATCCGGCATCAGCGGAGTGGGTTCGGTAAAGCTTTTGGAATATCTGGGCGAGAATGTGACCCTGTATGACGGCAGCGAGACGCTGACTGTGGAGGAAGTGCGGGAGAGGCTCCCCGGAGACAGCAGAGCTGAATGTTTTGCGGGAAGTCTGCCGGAGGCGGTGATGGAGAAGATACAGAACGTTGTCTTAAGCCCCGGAGTGCCTGCCGATATTCCTCTGGTTCAGGATTTCAGGAAACGCGGTGCCAGGATTATGGGTGAGATTGAGCTGGGATACCGGGAAGAAAAGGGCCGGGTGGCGGCGATCACGGGTACCAATGGCAAGACCACCACTACTACCCTTGTGGGGGAGATCATGAAGGAGTCGCTGGGAGAGGAGAAGGTCTTTGTAGTGGGCAATATCGGCAAGGCTTATACCTCCGAATGTCTGAAGACCAAAGCCGACACGGTGACGGTGGGGGAGATCAGCTCCTTCCAGCTGGAGACGATCTGTGACTTCCATCCCGCGGTTTCTGCCATTTTAAATATCACGCCGGATCATTTGAACCGTCATCATACCATGGAAGCTTATGTGGCGGCGAAGGAGAATGTAGCATTAAATCAGACGAAGCAGGATGTCTGTGTGCTGAATTACGATAATGAATATACCCGGGGTTTCGGAGACAGGTGCCCGGCCAGAGTGGTCTGGTTCTCTTCGGCAGGGAAACTGGCGGACGGTTATTGGCTGTGCGGGGATAAAATCGTGAGAAGCCGTGGAGGAGAGGACCGGGAGATTCTGGATATTCACAGGGACATGAACCTGGTGGGACTCTGTAACGTGGAGAACGTGATGGCGGCGCTGGCAATTGCCGATGAGATGGGAGTGCCGGAGGAAACCGTGCTCAAGGTTATCAGGAGGTTTCATGCGGTGGAGCACCGGATCGAGTTTGTAGCCTCCAGAGGGGGCGTGGACTATTACAACGATTCCAAGGGGACGAATCCCGACGCCGCGATCCAGGGGATCCGGGCCATGAGTAAGCCTACGGTGCTGATTGGCGGGGGATACGACAAGCAGAATGAATATGACGAATGGATCGAAAGTTTTGACGGCCGGGTGAAGTGGCTGGTACTCATCGGGCAGACCAGGGAGAAGATCGCGGAATGTGCAAGAAAGCACGGATTCCAGCGGATAAGGTTTGCAGACAGTTACCAGGAATGCCTGGAGCTTTGTACGCAGCTTGCCGAAGAAGGAGATGCTGTGTTGCTGTCACCGGCCTGCGCCAGCTGGGGGATGTTTCCCAATTACGAGGTCAGAGGAGAGCTTTTCAAGGAATACGTCAGGGGACTGGCATAAGCGGCAAAAGGAGCATCTATGGCAACACAGCGAATTTCAAAACGGAGAAAAAAAGAAGAATCCGAATATTTTTTTGATTACAGCCTTTTGTTTATCGTACTTTTCCTGCTGGGATTCGGGCTGGTAATGATCTATTCCGCCAGCTCTTATGAGGCGTCTCAGGATTTTCAGGACGCGGCGTATTATCTGAAGAAGCAGCTTGTGGCGGTGATTATCGGGCTGGTGCTGATGATCTTTGTGGCGAATATTCCCTATCATTTCTGGGAGAGGTTCGCACTTCTGGGATACATTGTATCCATGGCCCTGGTGCCCCTGGTGCTGACGCCTCTGGGTGTGGAATCCCACGGTGCAAGGCGCTGGATCAAGATTCCGGGTCTGGGTCTGAACCTGCAGCCGGCGGAGGTGGCAAAGCTGTGTATGATTTTGTTCCTGGCGGTGCTGGTGTGTAAGATGGGAAAAAGCGTCCGTACCCTTAAGGGCTTTATCATTATGATACTGGTTCCCATGCCTGTAGTACTGGAGGTCTATCTGATCACGAGGAACTTGAGCTCTGCCATTATTATCCTGGGGATTTCTGTGCTGATGGTGTTTGTGGCAAGTCCGGATTACAAGAAATTTATCATCATGGGCGTGGGGGGCGTGGCCCTGGTGGCCGTAGCGGTCTTTGTGATCGTATCCGCCTATTCCTCCGGCTCGGAGCTGGCCTTTCGAAGCGAGCGTATCGTGGCCTGGCTGGATCCGGAGAGTCAGGCCCAGGGCAAGGGCTTTCAGACCATCCAGGCCCTGTACGCCATCGGCAGCGGCGGGATCTGGGGGAAAGGGCTGGGGCAGAGTATGCAGAAGCTCAGCTTCCTGCCCGAGGCCCAGAATGATATGATTTTCTCCATTATCTGCGAGGAGCTGGGACTGTTTGGAGCCGTCGCCATCATTTTAATGTTCATCATGCTTTTGTGGAGGATGATGGTGATCGCCAACAATGCCACGGATCTGTTCGGGGCCATGCTGGTGGTGGGTGTCATGGGCCATATTGCCATCCAGTCCATTTTAAATATTGCCGTTGTGACCAACACGATACCCAATACGGGTATATCATTGCCCTTTATCAGTTACGGGGGATCCTCGGTCATGTTCCTGCTGATAGAGATCGGGCTGGTCTTAAGCGTGGCCCGGCGGATACAGCTGAAAGAGTTGTAGGGAACTAATACAGGCCCTGCCTCATAGGATATAGTAATCTTAATTGAGGCTTGGAAAATATGGATTCTATTCACATATGGGGCGGTGTGGCCCTGCAGGGAGAAGTATGTATCCAGGGTTCCAAAAATGCGACGCTTCCGATTCTGGCAGCGACGCTGCTTACAGGTGAATGTTCTTATATCGGGAATTGTCCCAGAATTTCGGACGTATATGCAATGACAAGTCTGCTGCAGAGCCTGGGATGTATTGTGAGCTGGCAGGAGAACGGGATATTAGTGGACTCGTCCAGAGTGAAGAGGGGGGATATGTGTTCTGAGGCAGTGAGGGGGATGCGTTCATCCCTGTGCCTTTTGGGAGCCATGCTGGGAAGGTGCAGCGAAGTGGTCATGGAGCATCCTGGGGGATGTGTGATCGGTTCCCGTCCCATTGATCTGCACATTTCGGCGCTGGAGCAGATGGGGGTGGAGTTTCAGGAGGAGGCAGGCCTGCTGAAGGCATCCGCTCACCGGCTTCATGGTGCAAGGATCCGGCTGCCCAAGCCCAGTGTGGGCGCCACGGAGAATATCATTCTTGCCGGGGTGATGGCGGAGGGGGATACGATTCTGGAAGGAGCTGCCAGAGAGCCGGAGATTACGGCGCTGTGCCGGTATCTTCAAGCCTGTGGGGCATGTATTGAGGGAATTGGGACAGAGTGTCTGTGCATTAAAGGCGGACGGACGCTGTACGGGACGGATTTCCGGGTGCCTGCAGACCGTATTGTGGCCGGAACCTATCTCCTTGCCTGCATAGGGACAGGCGGAAGCATCTTTCTGGAGAATGCACCCCGGGACGAGATGAAGGCTGTGACGGATTTGGCCCGCCGTATGGGAGGGAAGCTGTGCATTTCCGAAAAGGGGATCTATGTGCAGGGACCGGACAGACCAAGGGCGGTGGAATGTATCAGGACAGAGCCGTATCCCGGATTCCCAACGGATCTGCAGTCTGTGGCGCTGGCAGTGGAGACTGTCGGCGACGGGGACACGATGATCGAGGAAAAGATTTTCGAGAACCGTTTCAGAGTGGTGGAGGAGCTGCGCAAAATGGGAGCGTGTATCGAGCAGATAGATGAGGCAAGGGTATTGGTCAGCGGGGTGCCGGTGCTGCACGGGGCATGCACGGAAGCCAAGGAGCTGCGGGGCGGGGCCGCACTGGTGTCCGCCGGACTGATGGCGCGGGGGAAGTCCTGCGTTTCAGGATGCCTGTATATATACCGCGGGTATGAAAATATCTGCAGGGATTTCAGGGAATTGGGAGCGAGGATCATAAGTGTTTAAAAGGAAGAATGTGATTATCAGCATACTGGTGCTCGTTATTCTGGCGGCAGCGGCAGCAGGGGTCGGATATTATATTATGACCACATACACGGTGCGGCAGGTGTATGTGGAGGGAAACGTGCATTACACGGAGGACGAGATCAAGGAGATCGTCATGGACGGTCCCCTTGGCAATAATTCCCTGTATCTCTCTCTGAAATACCGGAATAAGGGCGTGCAAAACGTGCCCTTTGTGGATGTGATGGATGTGAAGGTGCCGGCGCCGGATACCATCAAGATCATTGTTTACGAAAAGGCGTTGACAGGATATGTGAGGTTCATGGACACCTATATGTATTTTGATAAGGACGGTTATGTGGTGGAAAGCTCAGGCATGCGGACCGCAGGCGTGCCTGAGATCATTGGGCTGGACTTCGATTATATGATAGTGGGACAGGAGCTTCCGGTGGAGGACAGAAATGTGTTCAACAGTATTCTGAGCATCACAAGACTTCTGAACAAGTATGAGCTGAAGGCGGACAAGCTTTACTTTAAGGAAGGCGGTGAAATCACGGTCAGCTTCGGCAATGTGAAGGTAGCCTTGGGAAATGATGTGAATACCCTCGACGACAAGATCATGCTGCTCCCGGAGCTGTTGCCGAAACTGGCGGACCAGAGCGGCACACTTCAGATGCAGACCTATGCGGAAAGCGGTGGTCGGTATGTTTTTAAACCGGATTGAGGACAGCGGAAATTGCGGCGGTAAGAATTTCCAACGGGCAGAAACTTTTTCAGAAAATGGTTGCTAAATTGAAGAAATAATTATATGATAGTCTATATGAGTTAAGATGATGTGAATATGTTAAAAGGAGGAGATACCTTTGCTTGAGATTAAGACGAATGACGCTGAATCTGCGGCCAAGATAATTGTTGTCGGTGTCGGTGGCGCAGGTAATAATGCTGTGAATAGAATGATTGAAGAACAGATAGACGGGGTGGACTTTATCGGTGTCAATACCGATAAGCAGGCTTTGCAGCTTTGCAAAGCGCCGAAGCTTCTGCAGATCGGGGAAAAGCTTACCAAGGGACTTGGGGCCGGGGCCAAGCCGGAGATCGGCGAAAAGGCTGCGGAGGAGAGCGCAGAGGAGATTTCCACGGCACTTAAAGGGGCGGATATGGTATTCGTTACCTGCGGCATGGGCGGCGGCACCGGCACAGGTGCAGCTCCTGTGGTGGCCAGGCTGGCAAAGGAAATGGGAATTCTTACCGTTGGCGTGGTGACAAAGCCCTTTCGTTTTGAGGCGAAGGCACGTATGGTCAACGCGTTAAGCGGCATTGAACATATTAAAGAGCAGGTGGATACGCTGATTGTCATTCCCAATGATAAGCTTCTGGAAATTGTGGACAGGCGTACTACCATGCCGGAAGCGCTTAAAAAGGCGGATGAGGTGCTGCAGCAGGCAGTACAGGGCATTACGGATCTGATCAACGTGCCTGCCGTCATCAATCTTGATTTCGCGGATGTGCAGACGGTTATGAAAGACAAGGGCATCGCTCATATTGGGATCGGTGACGGCAAGGGTGACGACAAGGCGCTGGAAGCGGTCAAGATGGCAGTGGAAAGCCCGTTGCTGGAGACCACCATAACCGGCGCAAGCCACGTGATTATCAATGTTTCCGGCGACATTACGCTGGCTGACGCCAATGATGCGGCAAGCTATGTCCAGAATCTGGCAGGCGAGGAAGTCAATATTATCTTCGGTGCAATGTATGATGCCGCCAAGTCCGACAGCTGTACCATTACGGTTATTGCAACGGGTCTGGAGGATATGTCGGCAAATTCGGCCTTACAGCCCAGATTGGGGGCAGGAACGGCTTACAGACAGCCTACCTCGCACCTTATGCCAAATTCTCTCAAGGGCATGAACATACAGCCTGGAGCGGGAGCGCCAGGTATCCAGCAGCCCGGAGGGCAGCCTGTGCCGAGACCGGTACAGGGCATCCAGAAGCCGGTAGACATCAGAAGCTCCGTGGAGGAGAAGAGCCTGAAAATACCGGATTTCCTGCAGAGAAAATAAGATATGATAAGATATAAAACCGCGCAGCGAAAAGCTGCGCGGTTTTTTGTCGAATAAAATTATCCTTCCCTGACGGGGTTTTGACAAATTCCATACAGACATCCCTTTATAATCATTATGAAAAGGATGATGCCGATGGGTTATGAGTTATATGTAGACAGCTTGTTTCTAGTCAACTTTGTTATGAACCTCTATATACTGATGCTTGTGGACCGAAGCACGTTTCAAACCGCAAAGCGGGGACGGCTGCTGACGGGGGCGGCACTGGGAGGAGGAATTTATCTGCTGATGTTCATTCTGAACCTCCCCGTGGCGCTCAAGCTGCTTTTGGGAGCGGCAGGATCGGTGGGAATGCTGCCTGTGGCCTTTTCTGTCAGGGGGTTAAGAAGTCTTCTCAAGCTCCTGGAAAAGATGCTTGTATATTCTTTCTGCATGGGCGGGGCGTTGATTTTCCTGTTGCGCAGCTTTCCTGTCAGGGAAGGAGCACTGACGGGCATTTTCGGAGTGCTTGGGCTGGGAGGGATTTTCTTCCTGTTTCTGGGGAGATTTCCCTGGGAGTCAAGGACGGAGAGCGGATTTTGCCGGGCTACACTGGTGAAGGGAGAAAAAAAGGTTACGGTATCTGCACTGATCGATTCGGGAAACGGCCTGGTGGAGCCAATCAGCGGGAAGCCGGTGTGCGTGGTGGACGAGGAAGTGTTCCGCAGCCTGTGGGAGAGCGGCGGGCAGCTGTACCGTGCGATTCCTTACCACAGCATCGGGAAAAGAAAAGGTATTCTCGAAGGGTATCTCCTGCCGGAGCTGTGTGTGGAAATAGACGGAGTGCGGAAGTTATTTCATGATATTTATGTTGCGGTAAGTCCGGAAACGATCTCGGCAGCGGATGTGCCGGAGGCGGAATCCATAAAAATGATTATGAATCCCCGGCTTTTGACGGAAGCAAAAAGGGGGAGGCCCGGGAAAGGGCAGAATGAGAGGAAATATGATATTAAAGGTGGCAATACCGGGAAGAATGAAATTTAAGATGATACGGAGAGAAAATCCTCTGTTTGGCAGGAAGAATGAGATCCATTACATAGGCGGGGCGGAGGTGCTTCCTCCGCCGCTGGAGGTGGAGCAGGAGAGCAGGGTGATCAGCGATCTGGGAACAGAGGAGGACGCTGAGGCAAAGGCAACCCTGATCGAGCATAATCTGCGCCTGGTGGTCTATATCGCCAAGAAATTTGACAATACCGGAGTGGGAGTGGAGGATTTGATTTCCATCGGCACCATAGGGCTGATAAAGTCCATCAATACCTTCAACCCGGAACGGAATATTAAGCTGGCTACGTATGCTTCCAGATGTATTGAAAATGAGATACTAATGTATCTGCGACGCAACAGCAGAGTCAGGCAGGAGGTGTCCCTGGATGAACCGCTGAATGTGGATTGGGACGGAAACGAGCTGCTGCTGTCGGATATTCTGGGGACGGATGAGGATGTGATTTACCGTGACCTGGAAAGCGAAGTGGAGCGCAAGCTGCTGCTGGGGGCCATCAGCAAGCTGTCGGAGCGGGAGAAGATGATCATCAATCTCAGATTCGGCCTGGGGAACAGGGAGGGGCAGGAGATGACACAGAAGGAGGTGGCCTCTCTGCTGGGTATTTCCCAGTCGTACATATCCAGACTGGAGAAAAAAATCATGCGCCAGCTGAAAAAGGAGATGAGTATGCACATTTAATGGATAAAATACCTTGAAAAGGGCAGTATGAGAATATATGACCTTTTACAGGGAGGATCAGGATGGCGGCTGGTACTTTTGATGAGATGCCGGGGAAACAGAGAATATTCAGGGTCTGTCTGGCGGCAGCGGTGTCTGCGGTGCTGATGGCCTTTGTGTGGTGCAGGACGGGAATCCATTTCGAGACCAATGACGACGTATATATTACGGCGATTCTTTCAGGGGTGATCACGGGGAGGCCGGATGCCCATGTGATTCATGTAAATTATCTGTTGACTCTGCCTTTGGCATTGCTGTACCGCATTACCGTGAAAATACCGTGGTACGGAGGAATGCTGGTGTTCTTTATGACGCTGTGCTGGGGAGTGATGCTGGACAGCGCTTATACCCGATGCAGCAGAAAGCTTTATTATGCGCCGGTGACAGCGGCGCTGGCAGGGCTTTTTGCTGCTTTTTATTATTGTATGGGATTAGTGGAGTTTACTTCTACGGCAGCCTTTCTGGCAGTGGGAGGTTATGTCTGTCTGCTGCTGCGGCGGAACATGCGGACGGGCCTGATCTGGTTTTTCGTGCTTGAGCTGTTGGCGTACCTGCTGCGATGGGAGGCTATGCTGATGGTGCAGCCGTTGGGTATGGCGGCCGTTGCCGCGGCCATGCCGGAAAGGCTGTGGCAGAAGAAAGGATGGCGGGAGCTTCTGAAAGTGTCGGCACTGCTGATACTGATACTGTGCATAGGCGGCATAGGAAGCCTGGCAGGCTATCACGGAAAGGAATGGGACAGATACAGGCAGTTCAATGACACCAGGGTCCTTTTATTTGACTATTACGGGACACCGGACTATGAGAGGATCCGGCCCATCCTGGAGGAGTACGGGGTCAGCAAGGAAAAGTATGAGGCCTATCGTTCCTATATGATTCTGGACTGGAAGATGGACGGATCCATGGACGAGAGGATGAAAGATTATATGGAGGAGCACCAGGACCGGCCTTCGGAGTCTGGACACCTGCTTCAGGACATATACAAGGTCTCTGTGACAGATGTACCATGGCATATACAGTATGTGACGGGGGCAGCCTGGGGGATTTTTGTATTGTGGATGCTTTTGAACAGAAAGTGGAGATGCTGTCTGGGAGGTGCGCTTATCCTGGGAGCCCGGACGGCAGTATGGGCTTATCTGGTATGGATGGGCAGACTGCCTCTGCGGGTGACGCTGCCGCTTTCAGCCTGTGAAATCATTTTTTTGATCGCTCTGGTATGGCGGAGTTTCGGTGAGGCAGAGGCAGTCGGATACAAGAAGGCCCTTTTGCTTTCAGGATGCAGCATTTGGGGAATGCTGTGTCTTGCTGCCGGATACGGACAAATTCAGTATGTGAAGAAAACCATCGGCAGTCAGCAGATTCTAATGAAGGGGCTTGAGGAAATCCGGGATTACTGTGACAGCAGGCCCGGGAACCGGTATTTGCTGGATGCCCACAGTATGACTTACTATACGGGGAGTGTCTTTGAAACGGATGTATACCAACCCACAAATGCGGTATATGGAGGCGGATGGTTTTCCAATACTCCCGGAACCCAGAAGCGGCTTGAGGAATACCTGGGGAAGGCATCCGGATTTTACTTTCTGGTAATTGCAGAGGGCGGACAGGAGAATTCCGGCGGCATGGCGTATCTGGTGCAGGAGATGGAGCAGGAACCACGGCTGGCGGATCAATGGACGGCCTCCCACGGCGGGATCTATCAGGTTTACTATTTTGAGGGAGCGTTTCCGTTTTCCTGAATTTAAGGATAAAATGGCTTGAAAGGGACAGAATGATGGTATATACTTAATGAACAGGAATTTTATGGTATATGAATGGGTTTAGCCGGTGGTATTAAGCAGAGGTAAGATGTGATAAGCAGAAATGATATTCTTTCCATGGAATATTTAAAGAAGACAGAATATACGGGCTGCCATCAGGGAATGCGCTTTCGTCTGGAGGGCGTGGCGGCAGAGGCGGAGGGAAAGAAGCTCCGCTGTACTGTATGGCCGGAGCCTTTTAATTTTATTACAACGGCAGATGAATTAAAAGAAAGTGCGGAGTTTTCGTTTGATGAAGACGGTGTCACGGACGCGGTGGCATGGATGAATGACAGGCTGTTCGAGGAGAAGGATAAATGGGAGCACGCAGGCGAACATTGGGACAGCTATTGATGAAGGAGCTTTCATGATAAAGTTTATATATGAGGATATGTCGCAGGCTTTGGGATACCTGCCCTATGGTCTGGCGGTGGGACTTCCTGTTGCCGTGATCGATGTATGGCTTGTAAATCTCAGAAGCAAAAAGAAGCAGAAGCCGCCGGCGAAGTGGGTGCCGGTCACGATGTTTTGCGTTTACATGACCGTGATGCTGGCGATCACCTTTCTGTCAAGAGAGAGCGGCAGCAGGTCGGGTGTGTTGGATCTGAGGTTGTTTTCCACCTGGGGTATCAACGACAGGAACAATGCGTTTGTCATAGAGAATGTCTTGCTGTTCATTCCCTATGGCTTTCTTTACTGTTGGAATTTTAACCGGAAAAGAAAGATTTTCCGGTGTACATTCCTGGGAGCGGTGACCAGCCTTGGGATCGAGACAATGCAGTTGCTGACGGGCAGGGGCTATTTCCAGATTGACGACATTGTAACCAATACGTTGGGGGCCCTGATCGGCGGGCTGTTCTTTGCGGTAGCAGGCGGTCTTGTAAGGTGGCTCAAAGCCGGCAGCACGAAAGTCGGTAATACGAAAGTCGGAAATGCGAAAGTCGGTAACACAAAAGAAGAGACTTGACTTTACGGGGAGGTTGTGGACTGTCCTGCCTGACCGCCGACCGTGAGCAGATCCGGTATGGGGAGTGGGCAGGCGGCAACCGGCGGACAATGATGGAGGGTATCTGGTGCAGGAGATGGGTCAGGGGCCGTTTCCCTTTTCCTGATTTCTGGAGGCCGTTATACTTTCTACAAAAGCATTTAGAAGCAAGGAGTTGTTTATGTTAGTCAGAGTGGCAATCGTAGAGGATGAGGCTAAACTGCATGACTATTATGGGAAGATGGTGGAAGCGTGGGGGAATGTCAAAAATTTCCGGCCGGTGATGACATATGTTGAGAGCGCGGAGGAATATCTGTTTAAGTATGGCGGGCAGAATATATTTGATATTATTTTTCTTGATGTCTGCATGAAGGATATGAACGGCATGGAGCTGGCCCATGAAATCAGAAAATTTGACCGCAATGTGCAGATCGTGTTTATGACCGGGAAATCCGAGTTTGTATTTGAGGGATATGAGATCGGCGCGGTCAGATACCTGATTAAGCCTGTGCAGGAGGGGGAATTGATGAAAGCCTTGGACGCATGTATGGAGAAGCTCGGGAGCAGCAGGGAGGATTACCTTACCATGAAGTACCAGGGAGAGAATCTGCGGCTGTCCAGAGGCGAGATTCTGTTTATACAGGTGGAAGGACATTATCTCAAGATGCGGACGGTGGACAGGGTTTATGAATGGAAGGCCAGTCTGAAGGAGATGCTGGAGAAACTGGATCCCGTCAGGTTTGTGCAGGCAAACCGGTCGGCAGTGGTGAATCTTGAATTTGTCAGCAAGATTACCCGGGAAGAATGTATTCTCGAAAACGGGGAGGTAATACCGGTCAGCCGCGGTGCATACGGGCCGTTAAATGAGGCGTTTATGAAATACTTTTTCAAATAATGCGGGAAGGGGCAGACCGGAGTCGGGAGGCGTTGGATGTTTCGTTTTGGAGACAGAAAATATCTGGATTATCAGGTAAAGGTGATGTCCAGGCAGGTTGAGGAAGTGAATGAGATCTATATGATTATGCGGGGCTGGCGTCATGACTACCATAATCATCTTCAGAAGCTTAAGGCGCATCTTGCCATGGGGCAGGTTGAGGAGGCGGAACGGTATCTGAATGAGCTGGAGGGAGACCTGGATGACATCAGGGTGCAATATACCACGGGCAATGTCAGCCTGGATGCAATCCTCAACAGTAAGCTGAGTATTGCCGAAAAGGAGAAGATCCGTGTCATCTGCAAGGCGGAGGCTGCAGAAAATCTGGTGATTGGGGATATGGACCTGTGTGTTATCATAGGAAACCTGATTGATAATGCGGTGGAGTCCTGCCGGAAAATGCCGGCAGATGCAGAGCGGTTTCTGCGGATCTATCTATGTATCCGGAAGCGGCAGCTGTACATTGCCGCTACCAATTCCACCGGTGAAGTAATCCGCAGGCTTGACGCGGAGTATATTTCAAATAAGCGGGGCGATCATGGGCACGGCCTGAAACGGATTGACCTGGTGGTGGATAAGTATAACGGCTATATCAGACGGGCCAATGAGCCCGGCGTGTTTTCCACAGAGATTATGCTGCCGCTGTGACGGCTCCCGGAGAGCCGGAGTAACGGGAGGTGCAGATCGTGTACGGAAATGAACAGTTCGTGCACGATTTTTTTCGTCTACACAAAATATGGTAAAATAAATTGGAAGAATGATTTGCTGAGTCGGGCTTCCATCATGGTTTGTACCATCCGGAAGGGTATAAACCGCAATCGTGCACGAAAATAAACAATTCGTGCACGATTTTTGTTATTATTCGAGAACGTGGTAAGATAAGGGGGAAGGGAGGAGAATAAGAATGATTAAAGATACTTACAGAAAAAATGCAGGCAGGGTTATGCTCAGCCTGGTTCCCGTGGTAATTTTAGGCGTTATGTCCCCTCTGCGAGCCCGTGTGATACAGTTTCTGATAGATTCCGACAATATCGGGGAGCTGTTGGAAAAATGTCCGATTGTGGCGGCCTTCAGCCTGGGGGTATTACTTTTTGAGTGGCTGGGCAGGAGCCGTCAGGCAATCGTTGCGGGGGATATGGAAAGGGATCTGCGGAATCAGCTGATCCACAGGCTGTTTTCTATTTCCGAAGACCAGTTTGAGAAAAAGAGCCTGGACTATTATCTATCAAAATATGCGGCCGGTATCAGAATGATATTGGAGGACGGAGTCAATAATCTGTATGACATGATCCTGCAGGCTGTGTACGTGATTACGGCGGTGATTTACCTGCTGTGCACAGAGCCCTTAATTCTGCCGGTCGTTGCTGTGATCAGTGCGGGGCAGTTTGCAGTTTCGTGCATGCTGAAAAGGAAGGCATGTTTCACGGAAGAGCGATATACCAGGGCACTGGAGGGCTATCTTGACGGAGTCAGAAGCGTACTGGGCGGGCGTAAGGTGCTCAGAGCCTTTGACGCGGTGAAGCAGTTCCTGGTGAGACAGGAAAACTTAAATGACTATATCTGCCGGGAAAAGGAATCAGCTTCCCGGACGCTGTACTGGCTGAAGGCACTGGCTTCTTTTGTCAGCAATGGGGCGTTGCTGATCGTTCTGTGGAGCAGCATGTTCTTTGTGGTGACGGGCAGGATTACAATGGGTGAATTGGCGGCCATTATCTATATTATGAATTTTGTTTTCAAGCCCTGTAGGAAGATTGCCGACGGTATCCTTCAGTTAAAAGCATTGGAGAAGGAAATGGCGGAGATGGAAAGCCTGTTGACCCGGGAAAGCAATGAGCACGCGAATCCTGTGAGTTATCCGCAGATGTACATGTTCAAAGACACCGTTTTCAACAATGTGGCCTTATATCAGAATTACTCAAGAGACCAGGTCATTGAAGCGTTGCGGAAAGCTGGCGTTTATGATACCATTCGGAAGCTTCCAAAGGGAGTAGACCAGGAAATTTCGGAAGAAGGGAAGAACTTCTTGGAGGCCGAGCTGCAGGGAATCGCCCTGGCGAGGCTGCTCCTGAGAAAGAAGGAGGCTTTGGCGAAATGATGAAAAAGGAAGGGAAAGAGCAGGAGACTGGTATGAACAGGAAAGAAAAGAAGTACTCGTTGTTTGGCAACGTTCGGTACGCGTATAAGACCTTGTATAAAGTAAATCCCGTCATGATACTGGGGGTGTATGGATCGGTATTTTTCAATCTGGCAGGGAGTATGGTGGGGACGATCACTCTTGCCGCAGTCGTTGCAAGTATCACGGAAAAGGGCAGGATCGAACATTATCTGATGGTCATGGCCGTTATGCTGGCTGTGTTCATGATTTGCCAGTTTGGGAGCCAGTATATTAAGTCGTGGAGCGATCATTATTACGAGATTGCCCAGAACAGGGAGTTTCTGATGAACCTCGTTGAGAAAAGCCTGCATGCGGATTATGATAATGTGGAGTCCCCCGCGCAGCAGCGTCTTCTGACCCGGGCCACCCATGCCGTCAACACGTTCAGGGAGGGCGTAAACCTGATATACATCAATTATCCGCTGATCGTTGCGACGGTTCTGGGAATTTTTCTTTATTCCCTGACAATCTCCTTTTTTGACTGGCGGATTATGGTGATCATAGTGGTCATGTCTATTGTCAGCTCTTTGCTGGAGGCACGGTCCCGTAAATTCAGAGCCAAAACTATGGACGAGCAGTTCAGGATATGGGGCAGGTTTTATTATCTCAAACAGCAGACAACATCCGTGGAGAACGGCAAGGATATTCGTATCTACAATATGGCTGACTGGTTTCGTTCCGGGTTTGACAGGCTGGAAGGCAGAAACAGGGCTTTGGGGGAAAGTCAGGGCAGGCGCAAGTATGCAGTAAGTGTATCCGATGCTGTTTTTGCTGCGGCAAGGGATCTTCTGGCGTATGGCATTCTGGTCACCGGGGTGCTGGACGGTTCTTTAAGCATAGCGGAATTTACGCTGGGTCTGGGCGTGGTCGCCGGACTTGCCCAATGGTTCGGACTATTGCGTTATCATATCAGTTATCTGCTGGAAGGGAATCAGATGGTATGTGAATATCGCAAAATGATGGATTATCCTAACAAATTTCTGCGGGAGGAAGGGGTAAGTATTCCTTCTGAGTGGTACAGACAGCTTCCCGAGATTGAATTCAGAAACGTGTCTTTTCGCTATGAAGAAGCAGGCGAGGACATTCTGAAAAGCATATCCTTTACCATTAGGCCGGGGGAGAAGATCGCGCTTGTCGGGCACAACGGGGCAGGGAAGACCACCCTTGTAAAGCTGCTGTGTGGATTCTACCACCCTACAGGCGGAGAGATCCTGATTGGCGGCCGTTCCATTGAAACATTGAATCTGGACCAGTACCACGAGCTTCTGGCGGTTATTTTCCAGGATATTAATACGGTACCGGTTTCCATTGCCAGCAACATATCGGCACATGTAGAGGCGGAGACGGATATGGAAAAGGTTCGTGAATGCCTGCACCGGGCCGGATTGTGGAAGGATGTGGAGGCTCTTGAGCGGAAGGAGCTGACGAATCTGACCCAAAACTTTGACCCTGACGGGATCCAGCTTTCAGGAGGCACAATGCAGAAGCTTATGCTTGCCAGGTGTCTGTATAAGGATGCTCCCATGCTGGTGCTTGACGAGCCGACGGCCGCATTGGATCCCATTGCGGAAAGCAATATGTATGAAGAATATAAATCGGCAACCCGGGGAAAATCAGCGTTGTTTATCTCCCACAGGCTTGCCAGCACGAAGTTCTGTGATAAGATCCTCTTCATGGAGAACGGCAGAATTATGGAAACCGGGACTCATGACGAACTCCTGAAAAAGAAGGGGAAATATGCGGAGGTTTTTGAGGTGCAGAGTCAGTATTATAAGGAAGGGGAGGCCGAAAATCATGAAGAAAAATAATGCGGATGCTAAGAGTAACAAGCTCCCTTTTTGGAAATGTTTTAAGAAGAATATCGGCAATATATACCATCTTTGTCCCTCGTATATTCCTGCCAGTATTGTGTATACACTCATGGGGCGGGCCATACCCTTTCTGCACATGATCCTGAGCGCGGAAATCGTGGATATGCTGGTGAATCGGGAAGATAAGAAAAAGATTCTTACGGTTGCCGTGGTGATGGTGGGAGGCTGGATGCTGATGGAACTGATCCGCAGCGCAATGATGAGGATGCTGCAGATTCACTGGCAGATTGTGTCCCATCGGAAGAACAGGGATATAGGATCCAAGGCGATGAGTCTTGATTATGACCTTCTGGAAAGAAACAGCACGCTGGAGCTCATTGCCCAGGCGGATGCCAATACGGATAAGATGGGGGGCATGGGTGACTATTTAATCAAATCCATGGATTTGATTGGTGTCGTGTTTTCCTGCGTCGGAGCGGTGGCTGCCATGGCCGGACTGTTTATCGCCTCGCCTTATCATGGGGAAGGGGCAGTGTATGCCTTTTTCGCGTCGCCGGTCAGCTATTTCCTGCTTCTCGGGCTGCTGGTTATTACCATCTATGTGGGGAGTAAATGCGAGGCAAGGCAGGGGAAGATTCGGTACAATTGTGACCAGATAGGGGTGAGGAACGGGAGAATTTACTGGTTTTTCTATAACCTGATCAGTAATTATTCCATGGGTAAGGACATTCGGATCTTTAAAATGTTCGATATGATCCGGAGGAAAGGCATGGAAGCCCGGGATGATATTGAGAGTGCGCAGAAGCAGGCGATCAGAGACACTTTGAAGGTGGGAGCATTGGCACTGCTTGTACAGAATCTGTTTATCGTGGCAGTTTATGTATATGTGGGAATCAAGGCTATTTACGGCATGATAACCATAGGAGAAGTGACAAAATACATCAGTGCCATCACCCTTCTGCAGTCGCAGATCGGTGTACTGTTTTCTCTGCTTATCGGTATTAATACACAGAATATTTATATGGAGAGTTACAATGAGCTGATGGCTGTCAAAAACCAAAAGTATGATGGTACGCTCCCTGTGGAAAAGCGTATTGATAACGAGTATGAGCTGGAGTTTCGGAATGTGAGCTTCCACTATCCCAACAATGACAAGATGGTTTTAAGTAATGTATCCTTTCGCCTGAAGCAAGGCCGCAAACTGGCAATCGTAGGTGCCAACGGGGCAGGCAAGACTACCTTCATCAAGCTTCTGTGCAGGCTTTATGATCCTACTGAGGGAGAGATTCTTTTAAATGGCATTGACATCCGCAAATATAATTATGATGAATATATCAGGCTCTTCTCCATTGTATTTCAGGATTACAAAATCTTCTCTTTCTCGGTAGCGGAAAATGTGGCGGCAGGACCTGAATTTGACAGGGACAGGGTGATAAAAAGCCTTCAGGATGCCGGTATCTATGAAAGAGTCAAGAGCATGCAGAGCGGGATTGATTCCAGGCTCTTAAAGGATCAGCAGGAGGGAGATGAAGAGGGAATCGAAATATCAGGAGGCGAAAAGCAGAAGATAGCTCTGGCCAGGGCATTGTACCGGGATGCCCCGATGGTGATACTGGATGAGCCCACAAGTGCCCTGGATCCCATTGCCGAACAGGATATTTATACACGCTTCAATGATATGGTTGAGGAAAAGACCGCGGTCTTTATTTCCCATCGTATGAGCAGCTGCCGCTTTTGTGATGAGGTTGTCGTGTTTGATGAGGGACGGATCGTCCAGAACGGAACCCATGAGGAGCTTGTGGCGGATGAGGGAGGAGTATACCATAGAATGTGGGAGGCGCAGGCACAGTACTACGTGTGAGTGGACAGAAAACAAAACAGCCTGCTTCCCGGGGTAAACTTGAAAGGAAAGAGGGTCATGCCCCGTTACGGGGTATGATCCTCTTTATGCGCTCAGATAGGTCCGCATGGTCCGCAGGGCATTCTTTTCCAGTCTTGAGACCTGGGCCTGGGAGATGCCGATAGACTCGGCTACTTCCATCTGGGTCTTTCCTTCAAAGAACCGCAGGGAGATGATCTCGTGTTCCCTGGGGTTCAGCTTTTTCATGGCCTCACTGAGGGAAAGGTGTTCTACCCAGGTTTCCTCCTTATTTTTCTTGTCGCTGATCTGGTCCATCACATAGAGCGTGTCGCCGCCGTCGGTGAAAATGGGCTCATAGAGGCTCATGGGGCTTTGAACTGCATCCAGCGCGTAGGCAATGTCTTCCTTGGAGACACCGATTTCGGCGGAGACTTCCTCGATGGAAGGCTCCTTCAGATTCCGCCTGGTCAGGGACTCTCGGGCATAGATGGCCTTGTAGGCGGTGTCTTTTAAGGAGCGGGACACTCTGAGCTGGCTGTTATCCCGCAGGAAGCGTCGGATCTCCCCGATGATCATGGGGACAGCATAAGTGGAGAACTTGACGTTCAGGGAGGAATCAAAATTGTCAATGGCTTTAATGAGCCCCACACAGCCGATTTGAAAAAGATCGTCAACATTTTCGCTGCTGGAGGAAAAGCGTTTGATAACGCTTAGGACGAGCCGCAGGTTTCCTTCAATGTAAGTTTCTCTTGCTTTGGCGTCGCCGGCTTCGATCTGCCGGAACAGCTTTTCTTTTTCTTCTGCCTTTAACAGCGGTAGCCTGGAGGTGTTCACTCCGCAGATTTCAACTTTTCCCTGTGCCATGTGTCTCCTCATTTCCGCGCTTTTCGCGCCTGCATTATACTGATTTCAATAGTGGTAGTATGTACCTGACCGCGAAAATTATTCCATGGCGGAGCGTGTTCTTTTCAGTTCTGTAAGGCGTGGGAAAAACATATATTATTACAACGATGTTTACAGTAAAGAAGGTAGAAACGTGTTATTTTCCGAGCTGAAATGCAAAGATGTGATCAATACCAAAAACTGTAAAAAGCTGGGTAAGGTATGCGATCTGGAGTTTGATCCCTGCAGCGGCTGCATTTGCAAAATTATGGTTCCCGGCGGCAATAAGATTCTCAATTTTCTCAATTGTGAACCGGATATTGTGATTCCCTTCAAGGATATTTGTCAGATAGGGCCGGACATCATTCTGGTTGACATTCATTGCTGAATATGTTAAATTTAACATAGAAAAACATAGATTTTTAGGCAAAATTGTCATAAAAGGAGAGCGAACATGAAGTGCCCTTATTGCAGTCATGAAAATACAAGAGTGATTGATTCCAGGCCGGCGGAAGACAATAATTCCATCAGGCGGAGGCGGGTATGCGACGAATGCGGAAAGCGTTTCACGACTTATGAGAAGGTGGAGACTATTCCGCTGATCATCATTAAGAAGGACAACAACAGAGAGGCCTATGACCGCTCCAAGGTTGAGGCGGGGGTACTTCGTGCCTGCCACAAGCGGCCGGTCAGCGCCCAGCAGATTACGTGCCTGGTGGACGAGGTGGAGAATGAGGTCATGAACATGGAGGAGAAGGAAATCTCCAGCCAGGTAATCGGAGAGCTCCTGATGAACAAGCTCAAAACCGTGGATCCTGTGGCATATGTCCGCTTTGCTTCTGTCTACAGGGAATTCAAGGATGTCAATACCTTTATGGATGAGCTGAAAAAGATGCTGAACTAAGCCCATTGACGGAGTGGTGATACGGAAGCTTTAACAGGAAAACAGACTCAAAAGAGTCTGTTTTTTTTGAGCTTTTATGTATGTTTTTGCAGAAAGCACCACAGGCAGATGAGATAAAGGATGCCCAGGGTAAGCTGGCTGGCCAGGAGTCCCCAGAGATATCCGCTGATGCCGAAGCGCGGTACCGCAAGAAAGACAAAGGCCAGGCGGATCAGGAGGCAGAACACGTTCATGACAAAGATATGTCCCGCCATGCCCAGGCCCTGGAGGATGCTGGACAGGGTGGTGTCCAGATAGAGGAAGGGACAGATGAAGCCCAGGGTAGTGATGAAATAACCGGCCAGGGGACTGTCAAACAGCTCTGTGCCGGCCCACTTACCCAGGAGCAGGAAGCCTGCCATACAGAAGATACCCATCAGGCCGCAGTATTTGATTGTCTTTACGGTGGCCTTTTTGACTGCCTGGTGATTCCCGAGGGCGTAATTCTCGGAGATAACGGGCAGCAGTAGCACCGCTACCGAGCTGGTAAGGGCATTGGGAAAAAAGATGAAGGGCATTGCCATGCCCGTAAAGACACCGTATACGCTTAAAGCAGTGGTGTTGTCATAGCCGTAAAGCCGCAGCCTGGCCGGGATCGATACGGATTCCACGCTTTGCAGGAGGCCAAGGACGATGCGGTTAGCCGTCAGGGGAAGCGCCATGGCCAGCAGGCTGGGATAGAGTCCGCCCATCGGGGATACTTTGCCTGCCAGGGGACCGGAGCCGGGAAGCGGTTTTTTGCTTTCGGCATTTGCCCGGATGGCAGCCAGAGAAAACAGCATGGAACACAGTTCGCCAAGGGTCAGGCCCAGGACGGCGGCATGGATGGAGGGAGTCTGCCCCAGGCGCAGGCTCCGCCCCGAAAGGAGGAAAACGCAGCCTACCCTGGAAATCTGCTCCAGCAGTTGGGAGACGGCCGGGATGCCGGCTCTTTTGACACCGTAAAAATGGCCGTTGACACAGGCATGCACGGCACTCATGGGTACGGAGAAGGAAAGAATGCGCAGCATGGGTGCTGTTCTTGGTTCCTGCAGCAGACTGCCGGCGATGAAGTCTGCTCCAAAGTAGATGGCGGCGTTGCAGAGCAGGGACAGCGGCAGGGAAATGCTCAGTCCCACTGCCATGGGTCCCATGGTGATCCGGCCCTTCCTGGCGGTCTGCTCCGCTACCAGCTTGGAGATTGCGGTCTGGTATCCGGCAGCAGTCAGAGAGAAGGAGAGGGACAGTACGGGATTTAATAACTGATATAAGCCCATACCTTCCTCACCGAAAAGGCGGGAGAGATAAATGCGGTAGAAGAATCCGATGAGGCGGCTCACCAGTCCGGTGATGGTGAGGATGACGGTACCGACGATCAGCGGATGACTTGTTTTTGCTTTCATATAACACCGTTCTAAATGTTTTTTCTATATATATTCCTTTTCCGCAGTTGACAGAACGACCCCCCGGTGCTATATTGTAAACGAAATTCCTATCAATTTAGTATAGATTATAGAGAGGAAAAAGATATGATCTATCTGGACAATGCAGCCACCACCAGGACAGCCCCGGAGGTGGTGGAGGCAATGCTGCCGTTTTTTACCGAACAATACGGAAATCCCAGCGCCATATATTCCCTGGGCTCTGCCGCCGGGAAGGCGGTAAACCAGGCTAAGAGGACGATTGCCGGGGCCATTGGGGCGAAACAGGAGGAGATCTATTTTACTGCGGGAGGCACCGAGTCGGACAACTGGGCCCTGAAGGCGGCAGCGGAGGCCTGCGAGGAAAAAGGGAAGCATATTATTACCACGAAAATCGAACATCATGCCATTTTACATACCTGTGAGTATCTGGAAGGAAAAGGCTTTGAGATTACTTATCTGGACGTGGATCAGGACGGGCTGGTGGATCCGGCAGTGCTGGAGGCGGCGATCCGGCCGGATACCATCCTCATCAGCGTCATGTTCGCCAACAATGAGGTAGGCACTATGGAGCCTGTTCAGGAGATCGGCGCCATTGCCAGGGCCCGCGGCGTCCTGTTTCACACCGATGCGGTCCAGGCCTTTGGGCAGGTGCCTGTCAATGTGCAGGAGATGAAGATTGATATGCTCAGTGCCAGCGGCCATAAAATGAACGGGCCCAAGGGAGTCGGATTTCTCTATATCCGTTCCGGCTTAAAGATGACATCGTTTATTCACGGCGGCGCCCAGGAGAGAAACCGCAGGGCGGGGACAGAAAACGTCCCCGGGATTGTGGGTCTGGAGGCGGCTGTGGTGAGGGCCCTGGCCAGAATGGAAGAAAAGGCGGCGAAGGAGATCCGGCTCAGGGATTATTTGATCGACAGGATTGAGAAGGAGATTCCTTACTGCCGCCTGAACGGACACAGGACCAGGCGTCTGCCGGGCAATGTGAACTTTTCTTTCCGGTTTGTGGAGGGAGAGTCGATTCTGATAATGCTGGACATGAAAGGAATTTGCGGGTCCAGCGGATCGGCCTGTACCTCCGGTTCGCTGGATCCCTCCCATGTGCTGCTGGCCATGGGACTGAAGCATGAGGAGGCCCGCGGATCCCTGCGACTGACTCTTTCCGGGGAAAACACCCGGGAGGAGCTTGATCTGGTGGTGGAGGAGCTGAAGCGGATCGTGGGCAGACTGCGGGAGATGTCTCCGCTGTATGAAGATTTTATCCGCAGGGAGGGCAGCAAACGTTGAATGTTACGGAAAGTGGGAAATACAGGATCCTGCTGGTGGAGGACGATGGGGTCATCGCGGAGCATATAAAGAATTACCTGGAGAAATGGGGATATGCGGTAGTATGCGCAAAGGATTTCCGGAATGTCCTGCAGGAATTTGTCATGACGGCGCCCCACATCGTGCTTTTGGACATAGGATTGCCCTTTTACAACGGGTATTACTGGTGCGGGAAGATCAGGGAGGTGTCCCAGGTGCCGATTCTTTTCGTGTCATCCGCCGGTGACAATATGAACATCGTTATGGCGGTTAATATGGGCGGAGACGACTTTGTGACCAAGCCCTTTGAACCGGAGATCCTGGGGGCAAAGGTACAGGCGCTGATCCGCAGGACCTATGCCTTCAGGGGACAGACCAGCGTGATGGAATACCACGGCATCCTGCTGGATCTTTCCGGCATGTCCATCGTGACGGAGAATAAGCGGCTGGAGCTGACTAAAAATGAATTTCGCATTGTACAGCTTCTATTTGAGAATCCGGAGAAGACGATTTCCAGGGAGGCGATTATGAAACGCCTTTGGGATAATGACTGTTTTGTGGATGACAATACGCTGACGGTAAATATGAACAGGCTGCGGAAAAAGCTGGAGACGCTGGGGGCGGGAGAGCTGATACACACCAGAAGGGGGATGGGCTACTGTCTGGCGACAGAGGAGGAAGATACGGACGGGGGAAAGGTATGAGGACTGAAATCAGATACTGGATAGATTATATGGGAGAAAAAAGGGCGGCAGTCTTTCTTTATCTGGCAACGGTGTTTCTGTTTGTGACCACATGCTGCCTATACCATATTGAAAATTTGGGCAGGCTGCTATACGCAGGACTGATGACTCTGGCCCTGTGGATCGGGGCAGGCGTGGTAAACGGCGGCAAATATGTGCGGAAGCGCAGAATGCTGGAGACGGTTGAAAGGGAGTTCGAACAGTTAAAGGAGCTGCGACTGAGGGAATTCTGTGAGGTGGCGGACGCCTGGGAGAGCGACAGGCATCCCCGGACAACAGAGCAGCAAATGCTGCGGCTTTTGACGGCAGTGGACGAAGAGCGGGCCGGAGAGCGAAGCCGGCGGGAGGAACAGGAAGCGGACCGCAGGGATTATTTCCTGGTGTGGATCCATCAGATCAAGACGCCGATTGCAGCCATGAGACTTTTGTTGGAGGAAACAGGGGATCTGGAAAATAATTTTCGAATGAGGGAAGAGCTGTTTCAGATCGAGCAGTATGCAGAGATGGTGCTGACGATTCAGCGGCTGGAAAGCATGGGGTCCGATCTTGTGCTGGAGGAGTATGAGCTGACGCCGCTTTTAAGGCAGGCGGTCAGGAAATATTCCGTCCTTTTCATTAACAGGGGGCTGCAGGTGGAGGTGCCGGAATGCGGATGCAGGATTCTGACGGATGAGAAGTGGTTTTCTTTCTGTCTGGAGCAAATTTTGTTCAATGCCATCAAATACACCCCAAAAGGGAAGATTTCTTTCAGCGGCAGGCAGCAGGGAGAGGAAACCGTTCTGGAGATTGAGGATACGGGAATGGGAATCCGGGCAGAGGATCTGCCGAGAATCTTCGAACGGGGATTTACGGGTTACAATGGCCGCACAGACAAAAGAGCCACCGGCATAGGCCTCTATCTTTGCAGGAAGGTATGCCGGCAGCTGGGAATCAGCATTGCGGTGGAAAGCAGTGTGGGAAAGGGAACCAGAGTAGAGCTTACCATACCGCGAACGGTGTTATAAATTATTTTCGGTTTCCGGCCCGTTTTCTCATCAGCGGGTCGAGAATCTTTTTGCGGATGCGCAGGTGGGAAGGAGTGACCTCCAGCAGCTCATCCGTGTCAATGAAATCCAGAGCCTGCTCCAGGGAAAGAATCCTGGGAGGCGTCAGGCGCAGTGCCTCGTCAGCGCTGGAGGAACGGGTGTTGGTCAGCTGCTTTTTCTTGCAGACATTCACCTCAATATCCTCGCTTTTTCCGGTCTGGCCGATTACCATGCCCGCATAAACCTTTTCACCGGGGCTGATAAAGAGAGTTCCCCGTTCCTGGGCATTGAACAGGCCGTAGGTAACTGCTTCCCCGGCTTCGAAAGCAATCAGGGAGCCCTGCTTTCTGTACTGTATATCTCCCTTATAGGGAGCGTATCCGTCAAATACGGTATTCATGATACCGTTGCCCTTGGTATCCGTTAAAAATTCGCCCCGATAGCCGATCAGGCCTCTTGCGGGAATGGAAAATTCCAGGCGGGTGTAGGTGCCGCCGGAAATCGTACCCATATTCCGCAGCTCCCCTTTTCGCTGTCCCAGCTTTTCGATAACTGCGCCGGCAAACTCGTTGGGAACGTCAATATAAGCAAGTTCCAGGGGCTCCGTCCGCTTGCCGTTCTCGTCGGTGTGGTAAAGCACCTCCGCTTTGCTGACGGCAAATTCATAACCTTCGCGGCGCATGTTTTCAATCAGTACGGACAGATGGAGCTCCCCCCTGCCGGATACCTTGAAGCATTCCGTGGTTTCTGTCTCTTCGACTCTTAAGGACACGTCAGTGTTCAGCTCTCTGAAAAGCCTGTCCCGGATATGGCGGCTGGTGACATATTTGCCTTCCTGACCGGCCATGGGCGAGTCGTTTACCATGAACTGCATGGCGATAGTAGGCTCGCTGATCTTCTGGAAGGGGATGGGGGTCACATGGTCGGAAGAACAGAGGGTGTCGCCGATATGGATGTCGGCGATGCCGGAGATGGCCACGATGGAACCGATGCCTGCCTCCTTTACCTCCACCTTGTTCAGGCCGTCAAATTCATATAGCTTGCTGACCTTCACCTTTATATGCTTGTCCGGTTCGTGATGGTTGCAGATAACCACTTCCTGGTTTACCCGGATAAAACCGTTGTCCACCTTGCCCACGCCGATACGGCCCACATACTCGTTATAGTCAATTGTGCTGATCAGTACCTGGGTCCCTGCCTCGGGGTCGCCCTCGGGAGCCGGGATATAGTTTAAGATGGTCTCAAACAAGGGTTCCATGTTGGTGCCGGGTTGCTCCGCTTCCATGGAAGCGACGCCGGTCTTTGCGGATGCAAAGACAAAGGGACAGTCCAGCTGCGCATCGTCTGCATCCAGCTCCAGAAACAGCTCCAGGATTTCTTCCACAACCTCGTCCGGCCTTGCCTCGGGACGGTCTATCTTGTTGATACAGACAACAACGGGCAGCTTCAGCTCGAGAGCCTTCCGCAGCACGAATTTTGTCTGGGGCATGGCTCCCTCAAAGGCATCCACCACAAGGATGACGCCGTTTACCATCTTCAGCACACGCTCCACCTCTCCGCCGAAGTCTGCGTGGCCGGGAGTATCGATAATGTTGATTTTGGTGTTCTTATACATGACGGCGGTATTCTTTGAGAGGATCGTGATTCCCCGTTCCCGC
Organism: uncultured Lachnospiraceae bacterium; assembly: GCA_947575805.1. Lineage (GTDB taxonomy): Bacteria > Bacillota > Clostridia > Lachnospirales > Lachnospiraceae > Acetatifactor. Next base: position 2,030 of record CANPOY010000032.1, on the reverse strand, counting down.
TCTATGTCGTTGGAATCCATCACTCGTTCCGCAACCTCCTGGCCCTCACGGAATACGCCGCTTTGCTTTAACAGCTCGTCCACCAGGGTGGTTTTGCCGTGATCAACATGGGCTATGATCGCGACATTTCTTACATCTTCTCGTTTTTGTTTCATATTCAGCCTCTTTTGATTTTCAGTATAGGTATTCCTGTCAACTTTCAAACCGTAACAGTATAGCACTTTTGAAGACGCGGCGCAAGTACCTGCGCACAAGACATATGGGACTGTACCGCGATAAAATTCGAAAAAAAGATCGGAATAGCGCAAAAAAACGCGATGGAAAAAGGTACTAAAAGTTTCTGTTTTATTGTATAAATAGTAGTATCCACTGAAGGGTCCAAAGCCCTGGGGCGGTGTTACCGGAAAAAGTCTTGAAGTAAGAAGGGAGAACAAAAATGACAGATAAGGTAATTGAAAACAATCAGGTAACGGTGATGGGGGAGATCGTCAGTGGTTTCTCATACAGCCACGAAATCTACGGAGAAGGATTTTACATGATGGATGTCAGGTGCAAACGGCTCAGTGAAAGCTTTGACATTATACCGGTCATGGTTTCCGAGCGGCTGATGGACGTGACGGCGGATTATGTGGGCGAGCTGATCTGCATCACCGGCCAGTTCCGTTCTTATAACCGCCATGAGGAGCGCAAGAACCGGCTGGTGCTTTCCGTGTTTGCCAGGGAAGTAAGCTTCATTGAGGAGATGGAGGAAAGCTCCAAAACGAATCAGATCTTTTTGGATGGCTTTATCTGTAAGGAGCCTATTTATCGCAAGACGCCGCTGGGAAGAGAGATAGCCGATCTGCTTCTTGCGGTGAACAGGCCTTATGGAAAGTCTGATTATATTCCCTGTATCTGCTGGGGAAGAAATGCCCGCTATGCCAGCAGCTTCAGTGTAGGGGAGCGGTGCGCGGTATGGGGCAGGATCCAGAGCCGCGAGTACATGAAAAAGCTGGACGAGGATAATGTGGAGAGAAGGGTGGCGTTTGAGGTTTCTGTGAGTAAGCTGGAGCGTCTGGAGGAAGAAAGCTGATACAGTATTTGCCAAAACCGGAGAAATGTGGTATATTGTGTTTGTCGCTGTGGCTCACGCGCGGCCGGGCAGGCATGTATCAGATGCCTGCGCGATAGGGTTGAGTACATTTGTGGGCCAAACAAGCATGGAGGTCTGTTATGGCAAAGGGTCTGATATTTATATACACCGGGGACGGAAGGGGGAAATCTCCTGCAGCAATTGGGAGGGCCGTTCAGGCCGCGGTGGAAGGAAAGCATGTCGTACTGCTCCAGTTTCTTAAGGGAAAGAGTCAGGAAAATTCGGACTTTTTAAGAAAAATGGAACCGGAAATCAAGCTTTTCCGCTTTGAGAAATCCGACGAAAATTTCGAAGACCTTTCTGAAGAGCGCAAGACGGAAGAAATCGGCAATATCCGCAACGGCATGAACTATGCCCGCAAGGTGCTGGCAACGGGTGAATGTGATCTGCTGGTTCTGGACGAGGTGCTGGGTCTGGTGGAGAAAAGAATCGTGTCAGTGGAGGACTTAAAAAACCTCCTGGAGTGCCGGGGGGAAACGAATATCATCCTGACCGGTACCAAGTTGAGTGACGATATCTGTGCACTGGCAGACGAGGTCTCCAGAATCGAGACGGTTCCGGCGGTAAAGTCTTGACATTGTAATAAGAAGATGATATGATTCATATAATTTATAAGTAAAGATAGAGGTTGCGCCTTTCAAGAGTATCCGGATTGATGCGGCAGGAGCAGAGGAGAGACGGGAAAAGGGGAAGACGCCGAAAGAGGAGACGACCTGCAGATCGATTCTTGGGCATACAGTAAATAACTGTATGACTGTCATCCCTGTATTTCGGATGGTGCGCTATCGGTAACGTATCGAGAGGTATCTGAACGCCGGCGCATATAGCGCCGGCGTTTTATGCTTACGGCTTTAGCCCGTTGAGGGCATTGGAGTTTTTCGTGTTCCGAAAAATGGAA
>CANPOY010000031.1 GCA_947575805.1 uncultured Lachnospiraceae bacterium | reverse complement strand
CGGGCTTAGAGCCCGCGTCCCGAGCCACCCGTTTTACGGGTGGGGGCGACTGGCATTTTGCAAACTTTGTATGCCCGCTGAATCGGGCGGATGGGAGTTAGTATGAAAAGGTTGCTGGCAGTATGCTGGGCGTTCTTTCTATTGGCCGGAAGCCTGACGGGATGCGGGGGGAGCGGTGAGGAGATTGTGCCGGAGGAGATTGTATGGGTGCTTCTGGAAGAGGACGAGAAGCTGTACAACAGTCTTGCGGGCATTAAAAAAATTGAAGAAGCTACAGGGGTCAACATTACCTTCAAGCTGATGACAAAGGAAGAATATAATTATATGCTGGCGTCCGGAAAATATCCGGATGTAATTGTGGCATATCTCTATAACGGGGAGGTTCTGGATCTGTATAACAGGGGAGTTGCAATAGAGGTTTCCGAGCTGGTGGAAAACAATTCCACGTACCTCAAGGCGATTTACGAGGAAAATCCGGATATTTACCAGGAAGTACAGACAAACGACGGAAAGCTGATTTATTTCCCCTCCCTGAATCCCATGAAGTCCGATGAGGATTTCTACCGTCTGGCTTATTCAGGTCTGCTGATCCGCCAGGACTGGCTGGATAAGCTGGATCTTGAAGTACCTACTGATATAGAGGAATGGCACAGGGTGCTGACGGCATTTAAGACAGGGGATCCCAACGGTAACGGGATAGCGGATGAGATTCCTTTTGATGATTTTCGCTATCAGCTGTTTGGAGCTTCCTTCGGGGTTTTCGAAGGAATATTGCTGAACAGTGAGAATGAGGTGATCTACGGCCCTATGGAAGACGGATATAAAGAGTTTCTGCAGACTATGAACCAGTGGTACGAGGAAGGGCTGATTGGACAGAGCGCCGTCACCGGCTCCAGCAAATGGAGTGAAGCCAATATCATCAATGATATTTCCGGTTCCTTTTATGGCCTGGATAATGCCTGGAGGGTATATCTTCCGTCCCTGCTGGAAACCAACGAGGAAGCGGCGCTGACAGCGGTTCCCATTCCAAAGGCAAAGGATGGGAAATCCTATGCGTCCACGGCAAATCTGAAGACCCATATCCGGAACCAGGTGACCGTGATTACCAGCGCATGCAGCAATCCGGAGGCTGCCATGAAGGTGATTGATTACATGTACAGTGAAGAAGGATCCGACTATCTGACCTGGGGAATCGAGGGGGAGACTTATCAGGTCGGTGCGAATGGTGCAAAGTATCTGCTGCCCGGTGCCTTGGAGCTTGCGGAGGATGGGTACATGAATCTGCATCACGTGGCTATCGGGCATATTGCGTTTCCGAAGTATGACGGAGAGACGGTGGTGCTGCAGACTTATCCTGAGGAGCAGCTTATTGCCGAGAAGGTATGGGCGAACTGCGACACTTCTCTGATTTATCCGCCGAATATTTTGTTTCCGGCCAGAGATCGGGAAAAAGTCAACCAACTGCTTCCGGAAATCGGAAAATATGTAGAAGAAATGCGTATGGCTTATGTGACGGGGGAAAAATCTCTTGATACCTTTGACGAATTCAGGGCTACACTGGTGGAGATGGGGATAGAAGAGGTCATTCAAATATATGGCAAAAATTATGAAATATATCTGGAGAAGGGAGCGCCCCGCTGAGGCGCACAGGTGAAAAGACATGTTTTGTTGGGAAAAGGAAAAACCGGAGACCTTTGGAATTCCCGCAGATGCGGTAGCGGAATTTGAGAATCAGGTGATGTCGGCGGGAGTGCATCTGCACGGCTTTATGTTCCTGCAGGGCAGAAAAATCCTGGCGGAAAAATATTACGAGCCTTACGGACAGGAATCCCTGCACCGTATGTATTCCATTACCAAAAGCTTCGTTGCCCTGGCGGTGGGTCTTCTGGAGAAGGAAGGGAAAATAAAGCTGGGGGACAGGATCTGCGATTACTTTCCGGAGTATACGGAACATGCGGAAATTTATCCCTGGTGCAGGGAAATGACCATAGAGGACATGCTTTCCATGCGGACCTGCTACGGCTCCACCACCTATAAAATCTATGACTCGGACGACTGGACAAAATCTTTTTTCCGGGTGGAGCCGGATCATATTCCGGGCACGGTGTTTTCCTATGATACTTCTTCTTCCCACACGCTGGCAGCACTGGTGGAAAAGCTGACAGGAAAGAAGATGTTGGACTATCTGAGAGAGAAAGTCTTACGGGATCTGGGCTTTTCCGAAAAAGCCTATATTATGCCGGACGGGGTGGGAGTTTCCCAGGGCGGAAGCGGTATGATGAGCACCCTGCGGGATGTGGCCTGTGTGGCATATCTGTGCAATCATTACGGATGGCTGGAAGGCAGGGAGCTGCTGCCGGAGACATACATAAGGAAGGCGACTTCCAATCTGGTGCCTACGGATTTGCAGCCTGTACAGGATGAGCAGTGCGGTTACGGATACTTTTTCTGGATGCCCCGGGAGGAGGGTTTCTGCATGTACGGCATGGGAGGACAGCTGGCGCTCTGTTTTCCAAAGAAGGATTTTTGCCTGCTGACCATGGCAGATACCATCGGAAATCAGGCCGGGCTGCAGATTTTATATGATTGCTTTTATCATTTTGTGTATCCGTATCTGCAGGAGAGGCCGCTGGACAATCCCAGAGCCTTTGCGGAAGACTGTAATACCGGGAAGCCGGTAGCAAACTCCCAAATACCGGGAGCAGACTCCCAAATATTGGGAGTCGGGCATTACCGTTTTTATCCCAATGCCATGAATCTGACGACCATGGTGTACGGCACACGGGACGGGGAGCCGCAGTCCGGGAGGGAGGAGATGGAGCTTCGCCTGTGCAGAGGTACGGACGAGTACTGCTTTTCTTTTTACATGGGTGCATGGAAAGAGGGGATTTTTCCTCATTCCCATATGCGGTGTCAATGCCGCGGTGACTGGAAGCAAGGCCATCTGATTGTCCGGGTTCACCTGGTGGACGAGGAGCAGGGCCACCTGATTCTTGATGCAGCTTTCAGGGACGATAGGCTCGGGGTGCGTGTGGGGAGCACAAATGAGCCGTATTTTAAAGGATTGAGGGGATTTGCATCGGCATGGCCGGAGCAGCCCGGGAATCAGGGATAAAAATATTGCGGGGGAAGAGAAATGACACTTAAGGAAGCTGTTTTACAGCAGGATATAGAGCAGGTAAAGGAAATTCTCCGTTGGACGCCCGCAGCGGTCAACGAGCCGGACGAAGAGGGAATTCCGATTCCCTTTCTGGCAGCAGGAACCGGCTGCCTGGAGATTGTAAAGTATCTGGTGGAATATTCTTATGCCAGCATGAATACCGTTGATGCGCTAAACAGGAATATTCTGCACTACGGGGCATTTTCCGGAAATGTGGAGCTTTGCCGTTATCTGGTGGAGCGGGTGGGCATGAAGATTACGGGAGGGGACAGAAATCTTCAGACTCCTTTTGAAATCGCTCATACCCGGGGCCACAGGGAATTGGAAGCATTTTTTGCGGAAAAGGTGGGAGCGGTATATGAGGACATGTATCATAATCCCATTCGGACGGGAATGTTTCCGGACCCTTCCATTGTCCGGGTGGGGGAAGATTTTTATATGGTGAATTCCTCCTTTGTCTTTTTCCCTTGTATTCCCATCTCCCATTCCAGAGATTTGATTCACTGGAAAATCATTGGACATGCCATTACAGATCCGGATTGGGCCGGGCTGGACGGACTGGAAGGCGGCAGGGGATATTGGGCGCCGGACATTTCCTATGACAACGGAACCTTTTATATTACGGCAACACTGCGCCTCAATGATGGAGGGCCGGTATACCGCAGGCAGATGGTGGTAACCTCTTCCAGGCCGGAGGGGCCTTACAGCAAACCGGTCTTTCTGGAGGAGGACGGCATTGATCCTTCCATTTTCCACGAGGACGGCAGGCATTATATGCTGCTGAACCGGGGAGCAAGAATCTTTGAAATCAGCGCTGACGGTTCCAAACAGTTATCCGAGGCAAAATTACTGTATTACGGAGACCAGAAGCGGGCGCCGGAAGGACCTCACCTGTTAAAAAAGGACGGCTTTTATTATCTGTTTATGGCGGAAGGCGGAACCGGGATGGGGCACAGGATTACGGTGATGCGTTCCCGGGAGCTGATGGGACTGTACGAGCCTTGCCCTTATAACCCGATTATGTGTCAGCAGGATGTGCAGGCGGGCATTCAGCGTGCAGGTCATGGCAAACCGGTGCTTGCAGCAGACGGACAGTGGTATATGGTATATCTGTGCGGGAGAAGGCTGGAAGGAAAGTGGAGCATGCTGGGCAGAGAGACAGCGCTGGATCCCGTCACCTGGACGGCAGACGGCTGGCCTGTTGTAAACGGGCTGCAGGGCCCCAGCGTTTTGCAGAAAAAGCCGGGATTGCGGGAATTTATCCATGAGGATGAGACGCGGCAGAGCAGTGGCATATGGAGAGATGATTTCCGGGGGACGAAGCTTTCCGGGGAGTGGATGACTCCCCGGGAGCCGGAACGGGACGGTATTTGTCTGAAACAGGGAAAACTTATCGTGAAGGGGAGCCGTTTCCCTTTATCCCGGGTGGAAGCCCGCAATCTTCTGCTGCGCAGACAGACGGCCTTTTGTTTTGACGCCTGGACAGAATTGGAAATACCCGAGCTGGAGCCGGGACAGGAGATGGGCCTGACCTGTTACTATGATGAGAATACCTGGGTATGCTTCGGGGCCGCCGGGATGGCAGGGAAGGCGGAACTGATCGTAAAGGAACACATCGGAGACGAGGACAGGGTGTTTCGGGTCGGCGGAATCCATACAAAACGGCCGCTTCAGCTTGGGGTGGAGGCCAGAGGACTTGAAAGGCGTTTCCTGTATCGGACAGAGGACGGAGAGGTACAGCCGGCACACACTCTGGAAGATGTATATTACCTATGTGACGAAGGTTTAAAAAAGGGAAAGCGGTTTACGGGAGCCATGGTGGGGCTGTATGTGTATGCGGGGGATCAGGACTGTCGCGGAGTGTTCCGATATTTTGAGTACAGAGAGGAGAGTCAGAGGAAGACTTATGAAGAATATTAAAGAATTTGAAACCTGTTATACCGCAGAGAGGGGCTGGACCGGTGCCTTTGAGGAGGCCGTCGCCGCACTGGAACGTGAACAGGGAGGGACAATTCTGGTGCCTCCCGGCATATATGAGACCTATTCCATTGAATTAAAAAGCAATATGACATTATATCTGGAAGCGGGGGCGGAAATCAGGTTTTTGCAGAATTGGCAGGGTTATAAGGTGGTCCGGTCGGAATTTGAAGGGAAAAAGGAAGAACTTACCATGCCCTGCATTTACGCTCATGATGCGGAAAATGTGACTCTCTGCGGCTATGGGACATTGAACGGACAGGGGGATTATTGGTGGGAAAACAGGAAAAACATTCCCCAGGGCCGTCCTTTTCTCGTCTGCTTTGAACGATGCAGCCATGTGAAGGTGCTGGATGTTAAGTTGGTGAATTCTCCGGTTTGGACAGTTCATCCGCTGTACTGCAATGATGTGGAAATAAGAGGCATAACCATACGAAATCCCAAAGATTCACCAAACACGGATGGGATTAACCCGGACGGATGCTGCAATGTCAGGATAACGGACTGCCTTGTAGACGTGGGGGACGACTGTATCACCCTGAAATCCGGTACGGAGGATACACCGGTAAAAATGCCCTGTGAGAATATTGCCATAACCAACTGCAATATGGTGCACGGGCACGGCGGCGTGGTGATTGGAAGTGAAATGAGCGGCGGAGTGCGCAACGTGGTGATTTCCAACTGCGTTTTTCAGGACACGGACCGGGGAATCCGGGTAAAGACCAGGAGAGGAAGAGGCGGCGCCATGGAAAGCATTTTGATTTCCAATGTGATTATGGACCGGGTTCTGTGTCCCTTTGTGTTTAATATGTACTACAGATGCGGTATGAACGGCGGCAGTTATAAGGATAAATTTGCCCACGAGGCGGACAATTCCACCCCGTCTATCCGTAACATCCAGATTCAGGGCTGTATGGTCACCGATGCCTCCGCGGCGGCGGGCTTTTTTTATGGGCTGCCGGAGATGCCGGTGGAAAATGTGGTGATTTCCGACTGCAGCATACATATGAAAGAAGGAGCAGAAAGCGGGTATCCGGGTATGATGGAGGATATTCCCGCAATGTCCCGGGAGGGAATTTATATGCGCAATGCCAGGAATGTGGTGTTCCGAAATGTCAGGGTGCAGAATTATCAGAATTCCGCGGGAGGCGGGGAGCCCTGGAACGTGGACGAATCGGTGGATTACACAGAACAATAACAAGGGAGGATTATGGCATGGACAAGGCACAGATTAAAAAAATGTGGATAGCGGATCAGGGAGACGGCACTTACAGCAACCCGGTTTTGTACACGGACTATTCGGATCCGGATGCAATCAGGGTAGGAGAAGATTATTTTATGATAGCTTCCAGCTTTTGCAATACGCCGGCGGTGCCGCTGCTGCACTCGAAGGATCTTGTAAACTGGAAGGTAATAAATTATATTATAGAAAATTTTCCCTATGCGGGATACGAAGAGGTCAGGCACGGCTGCGGGGCATGGGCGCCTGCCATCCGCTTTCATGAGGGCATTTACTATGCGTTCATTCCGCTGCCGGACGAAGGGATTGTGGTGTGCCGGACGGAGGATCCCTGGGGAAGGTGGAGCGAGCCGGAGTTTATTAAGAAGACAGTGGGCTGGATTGATCCCTGTCCCTTCTGGGACGAGGACGGAAAGGCATATATGGTGAATGCCTTTGCCCGAAGCCGCATCGGCTTCAAGAGCTATCTTTACATTTCCCCTATAGAACCGGATTGTTCCGGCGTGTTGGACGACGGTCGGTTCGTCTATGACGGTCATACCACCCAGCCCACCATTGAGGGACCCAAACTGTACAAGCGGAACGGGTACTATTACATATTTGCACCGGCGGGGGGAGTAAAGGAGGGCTGGCAGACCGTACTGCGTGCCAGAAATATTTACGGCCCTTATGAGGAAAGGATTGTGCTGCATCAGGGAAGCTCTCCTGTAAACGGACCTCACCAGGGGGCGTGGGTGGATACACCCTCCGGAGAGGATTGGTTCCTGCACTTTCAGGATGTAGGAAACGCTGGGAGGATTATTCACCTGCAGCCTATGCGTTGGGAGGATGACTGGCCGGTTATCGGCGTGAATGATGCGGGCGGCCGCGGAGAACCTGTACTTCGTCACAGGAAGCCGGAGACAGGCTGTGTCTGTCCCCCTGATGCACCGGAGGACAGCGACTTTTTTGAAGGGGCGGAGCTGGGGCTGCAGTGGCAGTGGAACGGAAATCACAGGAAGGACTGGTACAGTCTCGAAGAAGGGAGGCTGACATTGTATGCCCAGCCTGCGGAGGAGGCTGCACAGCTCTGTGATGTGAGCAATCTGCTGCTTCAAAAGTGGCCGGCGCCGGAATTTCAAATTACAGCCTGCCTCCATTTCGGACAGATGGCGGAAGGTGATGTGGCAGGAATGGTGTCCCTGGGGGGGTGTTATACAGCTCTTGCTGTATGCAAAAGGGGCGGGAAGCTCATTCTGCAGCAGAGAACCGGAAATTTGGATAAGGCCAATGAGGCCAGGGAGACACAGGAGCTTTCGGCAGCGGAGCAAATGTATTTCCGTATGCGGGTAAAAAGGGCGGAAGAAGTCTCCTTTGAAGTCAGTACAGACGGAGAGCATTTTCAGTCAGCCGGGAGAACCGTGCAGGCCACACCGGGGCGCTGGGTGGGCGTGAAGGCAGGACTGTTTGCGCTGAACGAGCAGGGCAGGCAGGATGGCAGAATCCGGGCGGATTATTTTGTATTTGAAAAAATATAACGCATTATGGTAATAATAATGTCTTCTTTCTTGCATTTTAGGATTGACAGGTGTATGGTATATCATATCCGGTCATGGGAATTATGGTTTTCAGAATGGGTCTGGATACATTTCTATTTAAAGGAGGAGAGTAAATCGATGAACAGGATTTTTTGGGCGGGTGACTCCACGGTACAGACAAATGACTGCACAACCTATCCTCAGAACGGAATCGGCCAGGTATTTCCGATTTATATCAGACAGGAATATCGTGTATGCAACCATGCGGTGAATGGGCGCAGCACAAAGAGTTTTATAGACGAGGGAAGGCTGGAAGCCATAAAGGAACAGATCGGGGAAGGCGACTTACTGTTTATTCAGTTTGGCCATAACGATGAAAAGGCACAGGATCCGGCACGGTATACGGAGCCCCATTCTTCCTTTATCCACAATCTGGGAATTTTTATTCGCACGGCCAGGGATAAAGGGGCGTATCCGGTGCTGATTACACCGCTGGAGCGCAGATGCTTTATCGACGAATGGCACCTGGGCCCCGGGGAGCACCTGGAATATGTGGAAGGAATGAAAGAGGCGGCGGAGAGATTTCAGGTGCCGTTAATAGATCTCTATACCATGAGCCGCCGTGAACTGGAAAAGGCCGGCGAAGAGAGAAGCCGGGGCTGGTATATGTATTTTTCGGAGGGTTATTACCCGGAGCATCCGGCGGAGAGCAGGGATAACACCCACCTGCGTCATGACGGAGCAGCGCATTTTGCGGGTTTGATTGCGGCCGGATTAAAGGAGCTCGGAGGAATTTATGCAGAGCTGCTTTTAGACTTTTGACGGCGGCCTGTTTGGTAAAGAGGTTAGAAATGAGCGAAAGAAAATATACGTCCGGCCAACTGATAAAACGGTTTCTTCCATACTACAGAAGACATGCAAAGGTTTTGTGCATGGATCTGTTCTGTGCGGCGCTGACTACGATCTGTGAGATCGTACTGCCTCTGATAATTCGATTTATTACCAATCAGGCCACACAGGACATTGCGCTTCTCACAGTGGGAATTATTGCCAGGCTGGGTATTTTATACCTGGTGCTGAGACTGATAGATGTGGCGGCCTATTACTACATGTCCTATACGGGGCATGTCATGGGTGTGGATATGGAGACGGATATGCGGAGGGATGCCTATGCACACTTGCAGAAGCTCTCCAATACCTACTACAACAATACTAAAGTGGGTCAGATCATGGGGCGCATCACCAATGATCTGTTTGATGTGACGGAATTTGCCCATCACTGTCCGGAAGAATTTTTCATTGCCGGCATCAAAGGAGTTGCATCCTTCATTATCCTTTGCTCCATCAATGTGCCGCTGACGATAATCATTTTCTGTATTATTCCTGTCATGACCATAGTCTGCGGAAAGCTGAATTTACGGCTCCGGGCACTGTTTAAGCAGCAGAGGGTTCAGATCGGTGAGCTGAACGCCCGCATCGAGGACAGCCTTTTAGGGCAGAAGGTAGTCAAGGCCTTCGCAAACGAAGATATTGAAAATGAGAAATTTGAGCAGGACAACCAAAAACTGTACCGGATCAAAAAACATGGCTACCGGTACATGGGGCTGTTCCACTGTTCTACCCGGCTGTTCGACGGGATTATGTATCTGGCAACTCTGGTGGTGGGAGGCCTGTTTGTGATGAACGGAGCTATTTACCCCAGCGATCTGGTGGCTTACATCATGTATGTAACCACATTTATTGCCACGATTCGAAGGATTATTGAATTTGCAGAGCAATTTCAGCGGGGCATGACGGGCATAGAGCGTTTTCTGGAGATTATCGACGCGGACATTGATATTTTTGACGAGCCGGGAGCGGTAGATCTGGTGCAGCCCGATGGAAATATTGTGTTTGAGGATGTGAGCTTTGAATATCCGGACGACCATAATCAGGTTTTCCGCCATTTGAACCTGAGTATTCGATCAGGAGAGAAGGTAGCGCTGGTAGGGCCATCCGGCGGCGGAAAGACTACGCTGTGCAATCTGATCCCCAGATTCTATGATGTAACGGAGGGAAATATTTACATAGACGGTAAGAATATCAGGGAACTGACGTTGAAGAGCCTGCGCCGAAATATCGGTGTGGTACAGCAGGACGTTTATCTTTTTTCCGGTACGGTATTTGAAAACATTGTCTACGGAAAAGTGGGGGCCTCTGCGGAGGAGGTGACGGAGGCGGCAAAAAGGGCAGGAGCTCATGATTTTATCATGGAACTGAAGGACGGTTATCAGACATACATCGGAGAACGGGGTGTCAAGCTGTCCGGAGGACAAAAGCAGCGGATCAGTATTGCCAGAGTCTTTCTGAAGGATTCTCCCATTATCATTTTGGATGAGGCTACCTCCGCGTTGGACAACGAAAGTGAATATGCCGTGGCGAAATCCCTGGCAGCGCTTTCCGAGGGACGCACTACACTGACCGTGGCCCATCGGCTTTCCACGATCCGTGGCTCCGACCGCATTATGGTGCTGACGGAGGACGGGATCGCCGAGGAGGGCAGTCATGAGAAGCTGATGCAAAAGCAGGGAATCTATTATAATCTGTATCAGATGGCTAATGAAATGAAGTAGAAAGGCTGTAATTGCATATGCTTACAAAGATGACTTTAAAACACGAAACAGGCGATACCATATACCAGCGGGGTGAAGAGCTGTATGGAAACGGGAGCATCAGGGAGTTTCATCTGGAAAGCAATGAGCTGTATGACGAGGCTCGGGCTCTGGTGCAGGGAAGCGGCAATCTGGTTTATCATGTGAAGCTGACCTACAGCTGGAATAACGATTTCATTGCGGAATATATCTGCCAATGTGCGGCATACCGCAATTATGACGGTATGTGTAAGCACTGTGCAGCCGTGGCGCTGAAGTATATAGATTCCTGTAAAGACAGGAAGGTAACAGAGCGGCTGCAGCCCCGAATCGGACAACAGCTTGCCTACAGGAGCTTTACGGAGAGGAGCAACAAGGCACTGCCTCAGACATCTCCCGGCTTGTCCAGGCTTTTACGGCAAAGAGTTTTAAAGAGAACCCTGCCGATCACGGAACATACTCATTATGGCAGGATGCTGTTGATTCCGGAGCTGGAAAGGGATGGGGAGGGAACCTGGCTGTCTCTTTCCGTGGGGGAAGCGGAAGGTCATAAATATGTGGTAAAGGACATTGTTACCCTTGTGAGAGCCGTAAAACAGAACCAAAGCTTTTCTTATGGGCGGAAGCTGTCCTTTGTGCATGCAAGGGAGGTTTTTGCCGGGGAGAGCAGGGCGCTGCTGGACTTTGTGTGTGACTGGTCAGAACGGAATCAGGAGTATTACCGGCAGGTCAATTCCCAAGCCTTTTATTTTGAATCGGACTATACTACCCGGCTGCGGAAGATACCGCTCACCGAGACGGAGCTGGAGGAATTTATTAATGTTATGGACCGACGTCCGTTTCAGGGGACGCTGTACGGGCAGACCGAAAAGCTGTGGCAGGAGACGGATGAGAAGCTTCCCAGGGTTTTGACGATCCGGGGAGGTGAAGAGGGAATTCATGTCTCCGTGAATCTCTGTGAAGCCTGCAGGGGAAAAAAGGATATTTTCTATTTTCTGGATGGGAAAATATATCGGGCAGGTCGAGACGAGGAAGATTCTATAAGGGATTTTCTGGATTGCTTTCAGAACACAACGGCGGGGAAGCCATTGTTTGTAGCGGACAGGGACGTACCGTCCTTTTGCCGTGAGGTGCTTCCTTCGCTGGAGCAGCTTTTTACGCCGGATTATATTTCTTTTGATAAGGAAGAATACGGCGTAAAGGAGGTTTCCTTCCGAATTTACCTGGATGCTCCCTGGACAGATGTTTATACCTGTAAGATTTATGCGGTTTATGGCGAGGATGTTTATGACCTGCTGCAGGGCTCCGGGATAACTTCGGCACGGGATGCGGTTAGGGAAATACAGGTGGGACAGCAGGTGAAGCTTTATTTTAATAAGTATGATGAAGAGCTGGGACGACTGGAGCTATTTGATGATAATGACATGGCCTATGAGCTGCTCACCAGAGGAATTCCGGAGTTTCAGACGCTGGGAGAGGTGTTTATTTCGGATGCCCTGAAGCAGATAAAAGTTACCTCTGCGCCGCGGCCTTCCGTGGGAGTGTCCCTTTCCGGCGATCTTCTGGAGCTTACTATGACAGCGCAGGATCTTTCCACGGAGGAGCTGCTGGAGATCTTAAGTAAATATGACCGAAAAAAGAAATACTTTCGTTTAAAGAGTGGCGAATTCATTAATATGGAAGGGGAGGCTATCGGGGCGCTGCTGGAGCTGAAGGAAGGGCTGGGATTAAGCGACGGGCAGATCAAAAGTGGCAGTATCAAGCTTCCGAAATACCGGGCATTGTATTTGGACGCGGAAGCCAGAGAGTGGACCGCGCTGGGGGTGGAGCGAAACCGGGAGTTTCGTTCCTTAGTCCGGAACATGAAAACAGTGGAGGACAATGATTTCGAACTGCCCCTGTCCCTTGCGGAGGTGCTTCGGGAATACCAGAAGAAAGGCTTTTTGTGGCTGAAGACTCTTAAGCATAATGGCTTTGGCGGGATTCTTGCTGATGATATGGGCCTGGGAAAGACCTTGCAGGTAATTGCTCTTCTTCTTGCCGAGACAACGGAGGCGGAGTCTGCAGGGCAGCCCCTGGCCCTGATTGTATGTCCGGCGTCCCTGGTATACAACTGGAACAGTGAGATTAACCGGTTTGCTCCTAAGCTGCCGGTTAAAATGATAACAGGAAGTATACAGGAGCGGCAGAGCCTGCTGGAGGACTGCAGGCCGGGGGAAATCCTGGTTACCTCCTATGATCTCCTGAAGCGTGACCTGGAGCTTTATCAGCCGCATACCTTTGCGGTACAGGTAATTGATGAGGCTCAGTATATCAAGAATTATAATACGCAGGCGGCCAGGGCCGTAAAGGAAGTAAAGGCGGGATTTAAACTGGCACTGACCGGCACACCCATTGAAAACAGGCTTAGTGAGCTTTGGAGTATTTTTGACTATCTGATGCCGGGCTATCTGTACTCCTACAGTCATTTCCGAAACGACTATGAAGCACCAATTGTGCAAAATCAGGACGAGCGGGCAAGAAAGCGGCTTCAGAAAATGATCAGGCCCTTTGTGCTCCGCAGATTAAAAAAAGATGTCCTGACAGATCTGCCGGACAAGCTGGAGGAAAATCTGTATGCCCGCCTGGAAGGTGAACAGCAGGAGCTCTATAATGCCCATGTACAAAGATTGCGACTGACTCTGGATCAGGAGTCGGAGGAAGAATTCAGAAAAGGGAAGATCCAGATTCTGGCTGAACTTACGAAGCTGCGTCAGCTTTGCTGCGATCCGGAGCTGCTGTATGAGAATTACAGGGGCGAGTCGGCAAAAACCAGACTATGTCTGGATATTGTACAGAACGCGGTCAGTGGCGGGCATAAGATTCTTTTATTTTCTCAGTTTACAACGATGCTGGACAGGATTTGCGATGAATTCAGGAAAGAAGGCATTTCTTATTTTATTTTGACAGGGGCTACCAGTAAGGAGGAGCGCAGGAGGCTGGTGGAAAGCTTTCAGACAGACGATACCAGTGTGTTCTGTATTTCCTTAAGAGCCGGAGGGACAGGTCTGAACCTGACGGCGGCGGACATTGTCATCCATTATGATCCCTGGTGGAATCTGGCAGTACAGAAT
This sequence comes from uncultured Lachnospiraceae bacterium, assembly GCA_947575805.1. Classification (GTDB taxonomy): domain Bacteria; phylum Bacillota; class Clostridia; order Lachnospirales; family Lachnospiraceae; genus Acetatifactor. Next base: position 22,386 of record CANPOY010000031.1, on the reverse strand, counting down.
CAGGCCACGGACCGTACCCACCGCATCGGGCAGGAAAACGTGGTCAATGTGTATAAGCTGATCGCCAAGGGTACCATAGAAGAAAAGATTATGCAGCTGCAGGAAAAAAAGAAGGAGCTTGCCGACCAGATGCTGAATGCCGAGGAAATTGGCAGCGGCAGCTTCAGCAGGGAAGAGCTTCTGGAGCTGCTGGGGTAACGCAGAGGACAGAACTTTCCGGTAATTGCTATGGCAGCGGCGCAATAATTGTGGTACAATGACCGCAGGGGGCAGAGTTAGGTGCAGAAGATGTCCGAATAAGGAGGAAACGTTATGAATCTTGTGATTACCATGAGCCGCCGGTTTGGCACCGGTGCAAGTATGATTGCGGAAGAGCTTTCCAGGAAGCTGGATATTCCGGTCTATGACAGAACTTATATTGAGAATGAGCTTCATGACAGCAATTATTCGGATGAGGCGGAGGTTATCAGGGAACTGGCTCAGAACGCCTGCATTATATTGGGGCGCTGTGCCTCCGAGATTCTGAAGAATCAGCCCAATGTATTTCATGTCTATATCTGTGCTGATAAGGAAGACAGGGTAAAGCGGATTATGAAAAAGGAATCCCTGTCCCATGATGCGGCAAAGGAGCTGATCGAAAAGAATGACAGGGCCCGTTCGGAATATTATTTCAATAATACGGGCAAGGTCTGGGGCGATGTGAGCAATTATCACATGATTCTGGATACTTCCGCTCTGGGAGCTGAAAACTGCGCGGGCATACTGATCCGGTATTTTGAGAGAATGGAGATCATATAGACCTGGGAAATAAGCAGGTAAATAAACGGGCTGTTGCATGACTGAAATTATCAGTCGCTGCGACAGCCCGTTTCTAATTACAAGTTAAACAATATTTTTATTCTCAGGCCTGCTTTTTCTTATGGCCGGAAACCATGAAGAAGCTAACCAGCAAAGAAATAACATATAAGACTATCGTCAGATACAGTACGGACTGATAACCGGTGGGGTTAATATTGTATTCATGTCCGTCAACCATAATATTGCTCCAGCTGCCTACTTTGTTTACAATCAGAGTAGCTACCTGGTTACCGGTAAGGCCGGCGATAGCCCATGCGGAAAGCGTGATGCCGTGGATGGCACTGATATTTCCCATGCCGTAATGGTCAGACAGCAGTGTGGGTACATTGCTGAAGCCGCCGCCGTATCCGGCATTTACCACGAAGAGCAGGATCAGGACCAGTATCGTGAGGAACATGCTGCCGGTACCGCCGGCTGTAATGCTGCTGCCTTGTTTGGTAATTGCCTGAGTGACAATAACAATACCGGTAGCGGCAATGGAAAGAATAAATATAATCTTGTATATGGTATTCCTGTCCTTCATGGTGTCAGCCCATGCGGAGAAGCCCAGACGTCCCCCTGCGTTGAAAACCGCGGTGACTGAGGAAAGGACACCTGCCATGGCTCCCAGGCCGATACACTTGATAATCATCTTTTCCTGAGAAATCAAAGCCAGGCCGCAGGTGATGTTGAGGTAGAACATGATCCAGATGCCGATGAATACAACCGGCTTGGTTTTGATCACGTCTATTGCCTTCTGGCCCTTTTCCTGCTTTGCAGGCTCATGCCAGCCGGCGGGCTTTGCCAGGAGCAGATGGCCAACGAACATCATGACAAAATATACTCCGGCTAAGATCAGGAACATCTGCCAGATACCGTTCTTTCCCAGAGAATCCAGAAGCGCCTGCATGATAGGGCTTGCGATAGCCTTTGCCGCGCCAAAGCCTGCCACTGCAAGGCCGGTAGCCAGACCTTTGCGGTCTTCAAACCAGAGCATCAGTGTCTTAACGGGAGACAGGTAGCCGGTACCCAGACCAATGCCCATGATAAAGCCGTAGCAGATATAGATGCCGATCAGCGCCAACACACTGCCGTGACCCGTAGCAACGTATTGTTTGCCGCCGTACCAGATGAAAAATCCGGTGCCTGCCATCCCGGAGGCAAAGCAGATCGCTGCAATCAAAGAGGAACGGTGTATGTCCTTTTCCACTATGTTGCCCAGAAAAGCGGCAGACATTCCAAGAAAGAAGATGGCAAAGCTGAAGGCCCATTCGGTAGCGCCTTTTGAAAAACCTATGTATTTCCCGATCTCCTCACTGAAAATGGACCAGCAGTATACCGTACCGATACTGCAGTGAAGCAGCAGGGCAGGAATGGCGGCCCTTATCCATTTGTTTTGTACTTTCATGAAAAAAACCCCCTTTTTCGATGTGTGTTTTACCGTCTCCATGATACTCTTGTTTTCGGTGAAATGCAAGAGAAAAAGCGGATACAAAGAAAACGGTATACAAATCCCGGTTCCTCCATTATAATTATATAAGAAGCAATAACCGGACACAAACCGTTTCATGGGGAAGTCCACAGATTAGAGGAGGAAATTCATGCACTCACCAATAGAAATTGCAAGAAATTTTATTGAGATCGGAATACATAAGGTAAGGTTTTCCATATGGAAAATGGTGATTTTAGGTTTTTTTGCCGGAGTATTTATCGGATTCGCGGGAATCGCCTCCACCACCATATCGGCGACGGTGGATAATGCTTCCATTGCCAGACTCTTAAGCGCCTGCGTTTTCCCTGCGGGGATGGCCATGGTGCTGGTGGCGGGCAGCGAGCTTTTCACCGGAAACAATCTGATTATTATCAGTGTACTGGAAAAAAAGGTCCGGGTGCGGGATATGTTGAAAAACTGGATTTTTGTGTTTCTGGGCAACTTTCTGGGAGCGTCCCTTGTGGCGGCGCTGGTGGTGTACGGACACACTCCCGGCCTGTATGGCGGAAGGCTGGCGGAGAAAATGGTGGCGGCGGCACTGACCCGGGTGGAACTGAGTTTTTCCGAGGCATTTATACGGGGTATCCTTTGTAATGTATTGGTCTGTATCGCAGTCTGGGCGGCATTTGCGGCAAAAACGGTGTCCGGAAAGCTGCTGATGAGCTTCTGGCCGATCATGCTTTTCGTACTCTGCGGGTTTGAACACAGTGTGGCCGATATTTATTTCTGTATTGCCGGAATATTAACTGCCGGGGAATACGGCATTGATCCGGGATTTCTGAATATGGGAAGCTTTCTCCTCAAAAATCTGCTTCCGGTGACCCTGGGCAATATCATAGGTGGTGCGGGATTGGTAGGAGCGGGCTACTGGCTTGTTTATCTGCACCGCACACCTTATTCAAGGCTGTCCATTGAGGCCGAGCAGGAAGAAATGGATATTGCGGAAGAGTACTAAGGAGGAGAACAAGAAACAACAATATAGGACATTAAAATACATCAAAATAAAGAATAACTAAAATCATTGTTTTTGCTCAAAAAAATGATATTATAGATAAAATCAAGAGTAAATATGAGCAAGGAGACAGGATAAAATCATGATAAATATTAAAGTAAATGAGAAATACCAGAAGACCTATCACATGCCGCCGGAAGTCACTTATGACTGGGTGCAAAAGGACAGCATAGGCAAGGCTCCCATTTGGTGCAGTGTGGATTTACGGGATGGCAATCAGGCACTGATCGAGCCTATGAGCCTGGAAGACAAGCTGGAATTTTTTAAAATGCTGGTAGAAATCGGATTCAAGGAGATAGAGGTGGGATTTCCCGCTTCCTCCGACACGGAGTATAATTTTATCCGCGCGCTGATTGAGAGGGGTATGATTCCCGATGACGTGACCATCCAGGTGCTGACTCAGGCACGGGAGCATATCATCCGCAAGACCTTTGAAGCGGTGAAAGGCGCGCCCCATGCCGTAGTGCATCTGTATAATTCCACATCTGTGGAACAGCGGGAGCAGGTTTTCAAAAAGGATAAAGAGGCCATCAAGAAACTGGCTGTAGACGGTGCGGCGCTGTTAAAAAAGCTGGCGGAGGAGACGGAAGGGAATTTTACCTTTGAATACAGCCCGGAAAGCTTTTCCCAGACGGAAGTGGAGTATGCGCTGGAGGTCTGTAATGCGGTACTGGATGTATGGGAGCCGGATTCAGAGAATAAAGCCATTATAAATCTTCCCACCACGGTGCAGGTGGCAATGCCCCATGTCTTTGCCTGTCAGATAGAGTATATGCACAAGCACTTAAAATACAGGGAGAATGTAGTGCTGAGCGTTCATCCCCACAATGACCGTGGTTGTGGCGTCAGCGACGCGGAGTTCGGCATCCTGGCCGGTGCGGATCGGGTGGAGGGCACCTTATTCGGCAACGGTGAGCGCACGGGAAATGTGGATCTTGTGACGGTGGCCCTGAATATGATGTGCCACGGTGTGGACAGTGGGCTGGATTTCAGCCACATTATGAAGATAAGAGAGGAATATGAGCGCTTTACGGGCATGAGAGTCCATGAGAGGACGCCTTATGCGGGTGATCTGGTGTTTACTGCTTTTTCCGGCTCCCACCAGGATGCCATCAGCAAAGGTATGGCATGGTTGAAGGAGGGAAAAAGCGGAAAGCGCTGGGATGTACCCTATCTGCCCATCGATCCTGCAGACGTGGGAAGAGAGTACGAGTCGGATGTGATCCGTATCAACAGTGTATCCGGCAAAGGAGGCGTTGCCTTTGTGCTGAAGCAGCAGTTTGGCTATTCCCTGCCGGCAGCCATGAAGGAAGAGGTAGGGTATCTGGTAAAGGGCGTATCCGACAGACGCCATCAGGAGCTTCTTCCTGGGGAGATTCTGGCGATATTTGAAGAAAATTACATTACGCCGCGGAGCATATTTGAGATTCCGGAGTGCCATTTCCGGCAGGAGAACGGTATCCGGGCGGAGGTTACCATAGAACAGGATGACGTGAAGCGGGTAATCAAGGCATCAGGAAACGGGCGGCTGGATGCGGTAAGCAATGCCATTAAGACCTTTTTCGGCATGAGCTACCAGCTTGCAGTGTATGAGGAACACGCCATTTCCAAGGGCTCCAGCTCCCGGGCGGCGGCTTATGTAGGCGTCATGTGTGAAGGGCGTCTGTACTGGGGCGTAGGAGTGGATGAGGACATTATTAAGGCGTCTATCGCCGCACTGGCTTCCGCGGCCAATAAACTGGCGGCAGAGCAACATATTACTTCCGGCAGGGAAGAGCGTATTGTGGAGATTATCAGCTATATTCAGAATGACTATAAGAACGTAACGCTGGATACCCTGTCCGAGGAGTTTCATCTTTCCAAGCCCTATCTTTCCAAGTATATCAGGGAAAAAGCGGGGATGACCTTCCAGGATGTGGTAAAAAAGGAGCGCCTGAAAAAGGCCCGCACCCTGCTGAGGGAGACCGGACATACAGTGGAGGCTGTGGCGGAAGAGGTGGGCTATGACAATGTGGAGCACTTTAACAGGCTGTTCAAGAAGACCTATGGGATGACCCCGGTGCAGTACAGAAAGCAGGGATAAAGAACAGGAAAGGGATGCAACACTACAGATCTGCGGTATCCGTTCCGGTATGCGTCTCTTCAGGAAGGGTCTCTGCCGCCAATGTGCCTGCAGCATTCGGGATTTCCCGTGCGGAAGGCTTTAGATGGAACCAGCGTTCCAGCCGGCTTCTCGGAAGCAGGTAATTGACCACAAGGGCAATGACTACACCGATGCCGGTGTCGATCATGCGGTGCAGAGCGTAGTCGATGTGGTGGGCCGGGGTGTTGAAAAGGATGATGCACAGCACTACCCCGCCGGGCTGGACGCCGCCGGGCCAGTGAAAGAGTACACACAGGCAGATCATGATGATAGTGCCCAGAAAGGCCAGGGGAAGACGCAGCCAGTAATTTCCCTCGGGATAAAATAAATGTTCTCCCCAGTAGAGAAATAAACCAATGAAGCCGCCGATAATGGTGCCGAAAAAGCGGTTCCCGCCGCTGCGGCGGGACTCCTCCATGTCAGCGCCCATGCCGAAAATGGCGCCAATGCAGGCAAAGGTAGGATTTTTGCCGAAAAAGGGAATGGCGTACAGGAGGGCTGTGAGCATCACGGCCAGAGCAGTCTTAATACTTCTGAGACCCAGGCCGGGGATGGGGGCATGTACGGAGTGATGATCTTCCATAAGCGTATCTCCTTTATAATAACGCGGATTCCTTAAAGGAATCCGCGTTTCTGATGCCAGTGTAAATAGCGTCAAGAGTTAAAGCCTTCTAAGCCGGGCTCCACTGCCACATGCTCCACGGTATTGTAGCGCAGCTCCAGGAACTGTGCACGATCCTTGCTGAAGGTTTTCTTCAGGTCATCGGAATAACCGACTACTACCCAGGGAAGCGTATCATTGATTCTCGTAAGCATATTCTGTGCGGTAGTTTCGTCGGGGACCCCGATATTAAACGCATCTTTGCGGCCGTCTACATAAATCATAACGCTGTAGGTGACACCGGTCTTGATGCCGTTGGTGCGGTGGGTCGTGGTGTTCTGGTATGCCCACAGGATTTTACTATTGGGAATGGCCCTGGGGATAGCGCCGTATAAGTCATAATAGGTGCACAGCCGTCCGATCTTGATGGTGTCACGTTTCGTAAAGGAGACTGCGGAATTTATGTCCGATTCCACAGCGGAATCCGTAAGCCCGGCACCTTGATAATCGGCGATAAACCGCTGCAGGAAGCTTCCCTGGGCACCTCTGATGATACGTATAATACCCCATACAACCAGCGCTGCACCGGCCAGGAAGAGCACTATGTAAAAATATTTTGTTTTATCAAGGTTTAAGTTTACATCTATATAGTAAGGAATCGTATAGTCCTGAAATTCTTCCTCAGTGAGGAAATCATCGTCTGTAAAGAAGTCATGAAAATAATCAAAATTCTTTCCGCTGAGTTTTTTGACCTTGCCTGTGATCCGCAGGGAGTCCGGATAAGGCAGATTATTATCATAGTAATAGTTCATGATTTCATCCATCTGATCCCCCAGCTTCTTAGGAACCTTAATGCCCAAATAGCTGTATTCCATGGCATATTCGTCTCCCGTGGCGATGATATACCAGTAATAATTGATGGTGGTGCGGTTTGTGGAAGTATTCTTGGTGCCTTCTTCCAAATAGCAGTCCCATACAATGTTGACATTAGCCTCAACCAGCTGATTGCTAAGCTCCTCCGGCTTCAGATCCTCAAAGCGCACATACCCGGTGAGTGCGTAATATGCACTGCTGAAATTCCAGACGGCGAGCACCAGGCCGCAGGCTATCAGGATGAGGGACAGAGGGATTGACTTTTTAAAACTGTTTTTCTTTAGAGTTTCTAACATATTGACCTCCTGCCATAAGAAAAGTATTATATGGAAACTTTAGCATAGCGGCGAAAAGTTCGCAAGAGGTTTTCACATGAAATCGTTTACAGCCCGGCCCGAATCGTGTAAAATATAATTGCTTCCGCTGATTTTTAGAAGAGAGTACTATAAATTATTATTAGCGGAGAGAATGGAGGAGAGTATGAAGTTTAAGGATATGCCTTACGAAAGAGTGGATTTTGACCGGGTGGAAAAAGAGCTGAAGGCTCTTATGGAGGAATTTGATGCCGCGAAGAGCGGGGAGGAGCAGTTTGCCGTACATCAGAAATTCTACGAGCTGAATGACAAAGTAAGCACTCTGTATACCATTTCCCATATTCGTTTTGATATTGATACCACCGATGAATTCTACGAGAAGGAGCATGATTATTACGACGAAAAGCTGCCGGTATACAGCAATCTGGTGTTGGCTTACCAGAAAAAGCTTTATGATTCCCCCTACAGGGAGTATCTGGAAAGCAAGATAGGGTCGGTGGCCTTTAAGAATATGGAAATTGCGCAGAAATCCATGGATGAAAAGCTGATCCCCCTGATGCAGGAGGAAAATAAGCTGAGGCTGGAGTACGAAAAGCTGATTGCCGGCGCCAAGATCCATTTTGACGGCAAGGAGCTGAACCTTTCCCTGCTGCGCCCCTATCTGGTGAACCAGGACAGAAAGATCAGAGAGTCTGCCTGGAAGGAGTATAATGCTTATTTTGAGGATAATGCGGACAAGTTGGACGAAATCTATGACAAAATGGTGAAGAACCGCACTGCCCAGGCGAAGATGATGGGATATGACAATTATCTGCAGCTGGGCTATTACCGCATGGGCCGCAACTGCTACGGGCAGGCAGAGGTTGAGGCTTACCGTGCCCAGGTGAAAAAGGACTTCGTTCCTTTCGCAGAGGAGCTTCATGAGCGCAGAAGGAAGCGGCTGGGGCTGGACAGCTTACGCTGTATTGACAGTGCGGTATATTTTCAGGAGGGGAATCCCGCTCCTGTCGGTACTCCGGATGAGATTCTGGCAGCAGGGCAGAAAATGTACAGGGAGCTTTCTCCCGAAACTGCGGAATTTATGAATTTTATGATGGAGAACGAACTGTTTGACGTGCTGGGACGGAAGAACAAGCGGGCCGGCGGCTATATGACCTATATGCCCCTGTATAATTCTCCGTTTGTATTTGCCAATTTTAACGGCACCAGCGGAGATGTGGATGTAATCACCCATGAATGCGGACATGCCTTTCAGGGTTACCTTTCGGGCAAGGATCCCATCAGGGAGCACGGGGATATCGGCATGGAGACGGCGGAGATCCATTCCATGTCCATGGAATTCTTTACCCAGGGCTGGATGGAAATGTTTTTCGGGGACAGGGCAGAGGACTATATCGAGATGCACCTGGAGGATTCGGCGGCGTTTATCCCTTACGGCTGTATGGTGGATGAGTTTCAGCACATTGTATACGAAAATCCGGACATGACACCCGGGGAAAGGCATGCGGCATGGCTGAAGCTGGAGCGGGAATACAGGCCCCACATGGATTATAGCGGATACGGATTCTTTGAGAAGGGCGGTTTCTGGCAGAAGCAGACACACATTTATAGTTCACCTCTTTATTACATTGATTACTGTTTGGCCCAGACCTGTGCGCTGCAGTATAAGGTAAAGATGGACGAGGATTATAAAGGTGCCTGGGAGAGCTACCTGAAGCTCTGTAAGCTCTCCGCCAGTGATTTCTTCACCAATATGATAAAAGAAGTGGGGCTGGACAGTCCTTTTGTGCCGGGCTGCATGAAAAATATTGTGGAAAAACTTGAAAAATATGTGAAATGAGTTGCGCGGAGGGACATCTGTGAGGTACAATGATTCTGCTGTCGCAGAATTCAAGTCAGCCCATGCTGACTTGACAGTACTTCGTACTGCATTGTACTCAGCCACGGCTTGAAAATCAAATGTCTGCTTCGCAGCCGCTTGCTTTTCTGCGCGCGTGGTACAATGATTCTGCTGTCGCAGAATTCAAGTCAGCCCATGCTGTAACATTATTTTTCTAAGGAAGGATGATTATGTCTAAAAAAGTAACGGAGAACACAGAAAGTAAAGAAAACGCGGAAAACAAAGAGAGCGTTGCAGGTAAGAAGGTCGTGACAAAATATGACCTGAAGATGCAGAGGAAGGAACAGGAGAGGAAAAAAGCCAAACGGGATGACCTGGTCAGTAAGCTTACAGGCATTGCAGTGGTGGCGGCGGTGGCCTGCCTGGTGGCGTCCTTTCCCATCCGCAGTTACCTGACGGTAAACGGCACCTATATTGAGGTGGCGGGTGAAGAGGTTACCAAAGTAGAGTTTGATTATTACTACAATCTGATGAAAAACAGTTATATTGCGCAGAACAGCTACTATCTGAACATGTTCGGCATGGATCTGAGCGGTGACCTGTCAAACCAGATGTATTCCAGCACGCTGAGCTTTCAGGATTATTTCGAAGAGATGGCGGTAGATAAAATTGCCGGCAACAAGGCGCTGCGGGATCAGATGAATGCTGCGGGCTTTGACTGCGACATTTCCAAAGAATATGAGAAGTATGAGGAGACAGTTAAGAATGCCGCGGCCGCAGCAGGAATGACAGAAAAGGACTATATCCGGCAGACGTACGGGGTGTATGCCACCGCTTCCCGGTTGAAGGGTTTTGTCACGGAGGCTTTGAAGCAGAATGCTTACTTTGAACAGGTGTCTGAAGAGAAGACACCTTCAGATGCAGATATTCAGGCGTACTATGAGGAGCATAAAGACAGCTATGATTCCGTGGATTACCGGGTACTTACCGTTAACGCCGAGCTTCCCACGGAGCCTACGGATCTGGCCGATCCTGTGGATGAGGCCGAGGGCGCTGACGGTACGGACGCGGGCAGCGCGCAGACCGGCGATACGGATGAGGCTTATCAGCCCTCTGAGGCCGAGATAGAGTTTGCCATGAAGGAAGCCCGTGAAAAGGCGGAGGAAGCTCTGAAAAATATTTCCGAGCAGGGTAATTTAAAGGAAAATGTCAAAAGCAGTGCATTTTCCGCCGATCTGAGGGAATGGCTCTTTGACAGCGAGAGAAAGCCCGGAGATTCCACTATTATCGAAAATACTACCGGCCGTTACTATTATGTACTGGAATTTGTGAATCGCTATCTGGACCAGGCACCTACGGCGAATGCCAGAATCATTATAGTAAGCGCGGACGCTGAGACCGGGGCAGAAGCGATTATGGAGGAATGGCGAAGCGGTGCTGCTACGGAAGAAAGCTTTACCGAGCTGGCGGACAAGTATGGAGCCTCCATGGAGGGAGGCCTGTATGAAGGGCTGACGGCAGAAGGCATGCCGGATGCCCTGGCTGAGTGGATATTTGACGGCACACGGGTGAGCGGCGATGCCGCCGTAATTGCAGGTGAGGAGGAAGTACACACCGACGAGGACGGAAGTACGCACACTCATGAGAGCGGAGAAACTTCCTATGTAGTTTATTATGTGGGAGCAAATAATCCCGAATGGCACGTGAGTATAGAAAACACGCTGCTGACAGAACGGCTGAATGCCTATATGGAGGAGATCAGCGAAGGATACGACGTAACGAATGCGAAGGGGAGGCTGAATTATCTGAAGATCCAGGAGGCGGAAGCTGCCGCATCCCAGGAAGAATCTTCCTCTGAAAGCGATAGCGCTCAGCAGTGAGCGGGATAACATTGGGCGGCGGGTTTTCCGCCGCCCCTTTAAAAGGTAAAAAATGGGGGGTAATATGAACAAAGCCCTGGTATTAGACATTGACGGAACCCTGACCAATTCTCAAAAGGAGATTACTCCTGCAACCAAAGCGGCAATACAGGACCTGATGAAACGGGGAATCAGGGTAGTCCTTGCTTCCGGCAGACCCACACCTGGCATGCGAAGATACGAGGAAGAGCTGGAGCTGGTAAAATACGGAGGATACCTGCTTTCTTTCAACGGTGCAAGGGTGGTAGACTGTTTTACGGGAGAAATTATTTATCAGAGACTTCTGCCGCTGACTCTTTTGCCTGGAATGTACCGTTTTGCGAAGGGGAACGGCTGCGGTCTGATCACTTATCTGGGAAGCGATGTGATTTCAGCCTTTCCTGTTGATCCATATGTGGCGCTGGAAGCCCGCATCAACGGTCTTCCGGTGAGAGAAGTGGATCATTTTATGAAATTTGTGGATTTTGATATTAATAAGTGTCTGATGACTGCCGAACCGGAAAAGGCAGAATACCTGGAGAAGGAGCTCCGGGAGCAGTACGGAGATCGGGCCAGCATATATCGGTCAGAGCCGTATTTTATTGAAATTATGCCGAAGGATGTAAATAAGGCGGCATCCCTGGATAAGATCCTGCCGGTGCTTGGGGTAAAACGGGAGGAAACTGTCTGCTGTGGAGATGGCTTTAATGATATTTCCATGATCCAATATGCCGGGGTGGGCGTGGCTATGGGAAATGCCCAGCAGGTGGTAAAGGAAGCCGCAGACTATGTGACGGCGGCAAACGACGAGGACGGTCTGGTGCAGGTGATCGAGCGGTTTTTCAATCGGGAGGCAGGATGTGAAAAGTAATATCAGGATAGCGATACCGGAAAAGGCGGCATATATAATGAAGACCCTGCAAGCAGCAGGATTTGAGGCCTATGTGGTAGGCGGCTGTGTGCGGGACTCCATTTTGGGGAGAGAGCCTCAGGATTGGGACATTACTACCTCTGCAAGGCCGGAACAGGTGAAGGCGCTTTTTCCTCACACGATAGACACGGGGATTCAACATGGGACCGTGACGATCCTGATAGACAGGGAAGGCTTTGAAGTGACTACCTACCGCATCGACGGAAAGTATGAGGACAACAGACATCCCAAAGAAGTAATCTTTACGCCGAATCTGCGAGAGGATCTGAGACGCCGGGATTTTAGCGTAAACGCCATGGCCTACAATGAAGAAAGCGGTCTGATAGATTATTACGGCGGACTGGAAGATATGGAACGAGGAGTGATCTGCTGTGTGGGCATGCCTGAAGAGCGGTTCAGGGAGGATGCCCTGCGCATTCTGCGGGCCGTTCGATTTTCCGCACAGTTGGGTTATCATATCGATTCCCATACAATGACAGGCATCCGCAGGCTGGCGCCTACCCTCAATAATATCAGCGCAGAGCGCATTCAGGCGGAACTGGTAAAGATTTTGATGTCCCCCCATCCGGATTATCTCAGAGGGGCATATAGTTTAGGCGTCACAAAGGTGTTTCTGCCTGAGCTCGATCGGGCCATGGAGACTCCTCAGAATCATATCCATCATATTTACAGCGTTGGGGAGCATATCCTGCATTCTCTTAAATATGTGGAGGCGGACAAGGTTCTTCGGCTTACCATGTTGCTGCATGACATAGGTAAGCCTGAAATGCTGACAACAGATGGGGACGGTGTAACCCACTTTTACGGACACGCAAAGGTGAGCGCGGAGATGGCGGGAACAATTCTGCGCAGGTTGAAATTTGACAACGATACCATCCAAATGGTGTGCAGACTGGTGATGTATCATGATTATGGCAATAATGTGAAGCTGGACCCGCGGATTGTGCGTCGTGCTGTCAATAAGATCGGGAATGATGCCTTTCCCCTGCTCTTTGCGGTAAAGTATGCCGATATTTGTGCTCAGAGCAATTATCAGAGGGAGAAGAAACTGTGTCGTCTGGACGAATGGAAACGATTGTATGACGAGGAGAAGGAGAAGCAGCATTGTGTGTCTTTGAAGGAACTTGCCGTCACGGGCACTGATCTGACAGCCATGGGAATGAAGCCCGGGAAGGCGCTGGGAGATATGCTGAACAAGCTTTTGGAGCTTGTGCTTGACGACCCCTCCCTGAACGAAAGGGAGAAACTGTTAGCAGAAGCGGAAAAGCTGATGATTTAACAACATACTTTTTTGCCCCACCTCATAAGATATGATGAAAGCAGGAGCTTTCGAACCGGAACAAACTTATGCAGGAGGGGCGGTCAGTGAACGATAGGGCAGTGGAATTACTGGAACAGTATGACATAGAGGTGCTTCGAACCAGAAAGGGAAGAGGCGCGATTGTGTGCGACACAACAGACGGATGTCTGATTTTTAAGGAATATAACGGAAACGACAGGCGCGTGGAGCTGCAGAACAGGCTGCTGCAGAGGATTGCCGACGCAGGCAGGGTGCAGGCGGAACGGATTGTACCTGCCAAAGAAGGAGGGCTTCTTGTCAAAGACGGGGACGGCACGGCATATATCCTGAAGACCTGGCAGGACGGCAAGGAGTGCAGCAGTGGTGACAGAGGGGAATGTATACAGGCAGTAAGGCTTTTGGCAAGACTTCATGAGTGTATGATGCTTTCTCCGGAGGAAGCGGGAACTTTCCCGGCTTTTTCCCCGGAAAAGGAATATGAGAAACACAACCGAGAAATACGGAAGGTCAGGAAATATCTGAAGCAGAAGGGTCAAAAGCAGCCCTTTGAGATCAGGCTTCAGGGCTCCTGCGACTTCTTCCTGGAGCAGGCGCTGGAGGTTACGGAGGAATGGAAGCAGTACCGGGAGGCCTTTGACAGAAGAGATGAGGGAGCAGAAAGATCCGCAACCGTCACATTCTGCCATGGAGATTACCAGTACCATAATCTTTTGCTGGTACCCGGGGGCTGGTTTGTGGTAAATTTTGAAAAATGTCTGCCGGATCATCCTGTAGGGGATCTGTATCTTCTCCTGCGAAAATTGCTTGAGAAGGGAAACTGGTCTGTGGCAATGGGATCTGAGCTGCTGCAGGCATATGAGAAAGAGCGTCCCCTGTCGGCGGAAGACAGGATAGATCTCTATTACCGGCTGGCTTACCCCGAAAAGTTTTGGAAGATAGCAAACTTTTATTATAACTCGGGGAAAGCATGGATACCAGGAAAGAATCAGGAAAAACTGGAAAAACTGATAGCACAGGAAAAGGAAAAACAGCATTTTCTGAACGAAGTGTTCAGAGATGTTCGCAGATAGCGTGAGATTTCGCAGAGCGGAATCATGATTGAATGCCCGCAAAGCGGGCAGATGGGAGTTCATGTGAAAGACAAAAGAAGGGAAAGCAAAGAATACAAAATAAGGACGGTTTTCCTCGCGGCTGTATTGATTCTGTTGCTGACAGCCTGTACGAATCCGTTTCAGGGCATTGTCGAAAGCAAACCGGATGAACCATCATCCGAAGAAAGAGCGGATACAGGTTTTATTGTCACGGGCCCGAACAGCTATGATTCGGCGGATACCCCCATACTTGTGGGCAGGGACGATGAGAAGGGGACAGCTACATTCTTAAATCTGGAGCTGGGCAGGAAATACACGCTTTTCATAGACGGCACCACCAGATTCTATGATAAATACAGGGAAAGTATTTCCTTCGATCAGGTGGAAATCGGCGATATTGTGGACGTGACTTTTCTTAAGTCCAAAAAGCATTTGACAACGCTGCAGCTCTCTCCCGATGCCTGGGTTTATGAAGATGTGGAAAGATACGAGATTAATACAGTGCGTGGCGAGGTGAGTATCGGTTCGGAAATATATAAGCTGACCTCCAATACCCAGTACCTGTCGGAAGACCGGAGTATGGACAGTATGGAGCTCAATGCCGCGGACATCCTGAGCTTTCAGGGGATTGACAGTCAGATTCTGACAGTTCGGGTGGAAAAGGGACACGGATATTTGAGACTGACAAACGACGAGAACTTTGTGGGAGGATGGATTGAGATCGGGCAGACCCAGATCCGCAGAATTACCCAGGATATGCTGCTGCCGGTACCGGAAGGAAGCTATCAGGTCAATATCAGCAATAAAGGCGGCGGCGGAATCAAAAATGTGACGATCAACCGCAATGAAGAGACCACATTGGACATAGGAGATCTGGAGATACCGGAGCCTCAGTACGGGATGGTGCTGTTTTCTCTGAACCCTGCATCCGCGGAGCTTTATATTGACGGGGAAAAGACGGATCCCTCCGGCCCGGTGGAGCTGTTGTACGGAATTCACCAGCTGATCGCCAGGGCGGAAGGGTATCAGTCAGTCACCCAGTACATTCGCGTCGCCCAGGAATCGATGGGAATTAACGTGGTTTTGGATGCTAATGTCTCGGAGGATGAAAAAGAAAGCTCGGCCACATCCTCTGCAGATACCATTTCGGAACATTACAGAGTATATGTGAATGCACCGGAGGGAGCCGAGGTATACCTGGACGGGAATTATGTGGGGATTGCACCCTGCAGCTTCCGTAAGGCTACCGGTGCCCATGTCGTTACCCTGCGGAAGAATTACTGCGAGACCAGGAGCTATACGATACAGATAGACGATGAAGAGAAAGATTTGTCGTATTCATTTGCTGACTTAGTGCCGTATAACAGCGGATCCACGACCACCGGCAACGGTTCTTCCACTGTCTCCGGCAACAACTCCTCTGGGATGTCCGGCAATGGCAGTGCACAATAATACACAAAAAAAGCCGTAGAATCAGTATTATTGAGCAAAATGCCTTGACAAACGGGCGGAAACCGGATATAAATAATGTAGATGTTTTGAGATGGCATCTGAGAACATACAAAAAAGAAAACCCATTACAGGAGGAGTTCAATATGAACAAAACAGAGTTAGTTGCAGCTATGGCTGAGCAGGCCGGCGTGTCCAAGAAGGATGCAGAGAAGACGCTGAAGGCTTTTACAGATGTTGTTGCTGAGGAGCTGAAGAAGGGCGGCAAGGTTCAGCTGGTTGGATTCGGAACTTTCGAAGTATCCGAGAGAGCAGCTAGAGAGGGAAGAAATCCCCAGACCGGAAAGGCAATGAAGATTGCAGCTTCCAAGGCTCCTAAGTTTAAGGCAGGCAAGGCATTAAAGGATATGCTGAACTAAGTTGAACTTTCGATTACAGCGGAGAACCTTCCAACAGGGGTTCTCCGTTTTTATGTTGTACAATATAGAAAGGATAAGGTATTTTTATGAGACTGGACAAATATTTAAAGGTGTCGCGCCTGATTAAACGCCGTACCGTGGCGAATGAAGCCTGTGACAGCGGGCGGGTTATGATTAACGATAAACCGGCAAAGGCATCCTCAAATGTGAAGGAAGGAGATATTATTACCATCGCCTTTGGCAATAAAGAGGTGAAGGTGGAGGTCCTGGATGTGCAGGAGACAGTCAAAAAGGAAGAAGCGAAGGAGCTTTTCAGATATATTTAGTTCCCGGATCCGGTGCATGAACCGGGATGTTTCCGCATAAGCTGTTAAAAAGGGAATTTGAACGGAGGGGCTTATGGAGGATTTAAACAGCAGCGCACGCATGCACAGGATGACTATGACTAACCGGAAAAACTGCACTGTAAACGGTGTAAACGACGTACTTTCCTTTGACATTCATGAAATTCTTCTGGAGACGGAGCAGGGAATGCTGATGATCAAGGGAGATGATCTGCACGTGAGCAGGCTAACCCTGGAAAAGGGCGAGGTGGATATAGATGGCAGGATAGACAGCTTTACATATTCTGATGCGGCAGGAAGCGGGCATAAAAGCGAATCTCTGTTGAGTAAGCTGTTTCGGTAGTTCCTATGGCAACTGAAAACGAATTCCTCCTGCATGCCCTTTTAACGGGCATTTTTATTACATTTGTCTATGATGTCATCAGAATATTCCGCAGAGTGGTTCCCCATAATTCTTTTTTTGTGTCGCTGGAGGATCTGGGGTTCTGGATCTATTGCGGAGGCACGGTCTTTCTGCTTATGTACCATGAGAGCAACGGGGAGCTGCGCTGGTTTGCCGTGTTTGGAGCGGTGACTGGAATGCTGTTCTACAGAAAGCTTTTCAGTCCTCCCTTTGTGAAATATGTGTCTTTGATTCTTTCAAAAATTCTGGAAGGATTGGGAAAGATCCTGAGATGGCTGCTGAGGCCGTTTCATCTGATACTGCGGAAAATAGGAAGAGGCATACACAGGTTTGGCCGCAGAATCAGGAAAGCGATAAAAATAAGGTTGACGTATCTTCTTAAAATGCTTAAAATAGGCTTAAAGGGGCAGTAAAACATTGGAAGGGAGGGGCTATGGCAAGGACAGGACGAAGAGTTGCCTATCGCAAAAGGAATCAGAACCGCTTCAGTATGTTTCTGGTATCGCTGGTGGTGCTGATGCTTGTAGTGGTAGCGGCGTGGCGCAGCATTGAACTGCAGCAGAAGATCAATATCAAGGCGCAGGAGCAACATTTGCTGGAAGAACAGATTGCCGAAGAGAAAGCCCGTTCCCTGGAGCTGGATGAGTTTGCCAAGAAAATTCAGACCAAGGGATATATCGAAGATATAGCAAGGGAAAAACTGGGATTGGTTTATGAAGGTGAGATCTTATTTAAGGAAGAAGAGTAGCAGGAGCCTGAAGACTCCTGCTTTTTTTGTCGCAAAAATTTAAGTCTGCCCTGCCCGGTTTTGACAAAAAAAACAGATCGGGAATTCTATACTTTGCGTTGCACAATGTGTAAACGACCATTGGTGCGGGAAAACCGCGGGTGTGCTTCGTAGATTGCACTGTGCCTATTGACGATGGAAAGGAAGCGGGGCGGAGGATGAAGACAGTGGAAAGTGACCTTCGTACGGCGCAGGTGTCAGAGCTGTGCAGGAGAAGGCTTTTGAATTATGCAGACAGCTTTTATGAGCTGGCAAGGAATTATGACGGGAGCTTTTGCCCCGATACGGAGGACAGGCAGGAAATTCTTTCTGAGAGAAGACTGTGGGAGAACAGACAGATATTAAGGACCCATCTCCATGAAATGGCAAAGATTATGACGGATGTTGCCTGTGAGGTATTTTGCTACAGACCTATGGAAGACAGGAAAAGGCGCTTGATCATCCATGCTCTGCGGGATGAAGGGATCAGGGCGGAGGATCCATGCTACATAACCGGGGATGACGGGAGGGAGGCTATCGTGATCACTCTGAGCCTGATTCCCAAAAGCGCGGACAAGCGGGCTGTGGTATCTGCGGAGGAGGCTGCGGACATGCTTTCCGTCCTGCTGAACCGGAGGCTGCGGCTTTCCGTGGCAAGTCCCGGTACAATAGAACGGGAGCCGCACAGCTATATCGTGGAGCGGGAGGCCCGCTATGTGGCGCTGACCGGGTTTGCCAGAGTGACGGAGGAGGATGAAACAATTTCCGGTGACAATTACGCGGTGCAGGAGACAGAGCGGGGAAGGCTTACGGTCATGCTCTCCGACGGCACAGGCTCCGGGGAGCAGGCGGCGAGAAACAGCGGACAGGTGCTGGATCTGATGGAAAAGCTTCTGGAGGCGGGCTATGATGCCGGAGCGGCGGTGGAAATGGTGAATACGGCCCTTTTTGCCACAGGAGAGGACAGAAACCATCCCACTCTTGACATCTGTACCATGAACCTGTACAGCGGACAGTGCGAGCTCAGAAAGGTAGGCGGGGCTGCTACCTTTTTGAAAAGGGAAAATAAGGTGGAGCAGCTGGCGGAGGGAAACCTTCCCCTGGGGGTATTTCAGCAGGTGAAAGCTCAGCCCATCGTCAGAGGCCTGCAGGACGGGGATTACCTGTTTATGATGTCGGATGGCGTGATAGATGCCTTCAGTGAGCAGGGATATGAGACAGCTGTCAGCAGGGCTATCGCGGATATGCAGGAACAGAACCCCGGAGAGCTGGCTGAGCACCTGCTGCGCATGGCCCTGATTGCCGCAGGCGGCAAGGTACGGGATGACATGACCATCGCGGTGATCGGGGTTTGGGAGAACTGCGGGGAGTAATAGCTGCCCAGTCTATTGACATATAGAAAAAAGATGATTTATGATAAATATAAGACTCTGCGATATAAAATGAAAGGAGGAACATTGTATGTGTCGAAAAATTGTAAGTTTAATGTTGGCAGGAGGATTAATATTATCATCCGGTATGACGGTTGTGGCGGCTGAGGATGCGAAATCTGCTATAAGCGTTTATGAAGCGATTGAGACCATGCCGGCTGAAGAGTTAGTGCCCTATTTGTGCGGACTGCCTGCCGCTGATAACAGGGAGGATATTATATCTTGTCAGTATTATGCGGATTGTTGGAATGACTTGAAAGAAAGAAATATGGTTTATATGGACCTGGAGGGACATCTTGCTTTGGAGGGCATGGTAGCTGACCAGTATGCCGAATTGGCAGAAGTGATGGAAATCTGGAACTATGCGATTGATTTGGGACTTCTGACAGTGGATTATGAAACGATGTTTTTATGTGCACCCGAAATAACAGATGACGTATTGGATAATGCCAGTTCAAATATCATGGCATTGAACGATAATGTAGTACCCTATGCAAGCACTCATGGATGTGGTAATAATGAATGGGATGTGGAAGCAACGGCGGCTGAAAATTATAAGACTATTTCCAACTATTACAATGCAATGCAAATATTGTGGGCTGCTCAGGGAAATATACTTATTGCAAGAGACTATGCAATCGTATATTGGGTGAATTATGTGAGAGAAGGCGGGGCTTGGGATTATAAGAGTAATGCTAATTATCATAATGAGACTTTTTGCTATAAATACGGGGGAAAAAGCAACCAAGATCATCATGTATCCTGGATTGGAAATTATAATTATGGCTATACTGGAAAAGTTCTCTTTGATTTAAGCATGTTGCACTTTGGAAGTTCTGCTGTTGCCGGCTTTGACCCAAAGGATAAAATAGAGGATTGGCCGGCAATAGATGAGGGATATTATGATGCGCCTTGATACCCATAATAAATATGTCCGGGGTTGCTGTCTCCTGCTGTGCTATCTGCTGCTGGTATTTCTGTACATTATTTTAGCCCGGCGAGGGATTGTGCTGCTGATCCTGGGAGGCATGGCTGTGTTTGGGGTCGTAAAAAAGAAATGGCCAGTGGCGGCGTTCAGTATCTGCTTGTTTCTTTTGGGAGTGTTCTTTACTTTCCAGTGGACCAAATCGAGAGCCGCTTTGGAGCAGCTGCATTTTGCACTGCTAAAGCCGTTTTATCAGAGCGAGGCAGAAAAGGTCGTGAAGGAGGCAGCCCAGGCTTCAGATACCGATTGGTTTCAGGATTTCGCCGAAAATTCTAATTGGCTTTTGGCAAAAGAAACATGGTATTTAAAGGTGGAAGAGCAAGTGATTGTCTTTTTTGTCACTAAATATTCTGATGTATCAGGATATGTATATTTATCCGACGATAAAGCTTTTGACATAATAGCCGATCCTTCGAGGTATAATTCTTCTGTACTTGAGGATTCGTTGTTTAAAGAGATTCATGAGCTTGGCGGACGATGGATGTTTGTCAGGACCTACTGACAGGGGAAGGGCATGGAAACAAGTATGCCGCACTTTGGAAGTTCTGCGGTGGACGGCTTTGACCCTAAGGATGAAACAGAGGGTTGACTGATAAAAGATGAGGGATATTATGATGCGCCTTGATACCCATAATAAATATGTCCGGGGTTGCTGTCTCCTGCTGTGCTATCTGCTGCTGGTATTTCTGTACATTATTTTAGCCCGGCGAGGGATTGTGCTGCTGATCCTGGGAGGCATGGCTGTGTTTGGGGTCGTAAAAAAGAAATGGCCAGTGGCGGCGTTCAGTATCTGTTTGTTTCTTCTGGGAGTGTTCTTTACCTTCCAGTGGACCAAATCGAGAGCCGCTTTGGAGCAGCTGCATTTTGTACTGCTAAAGCCGTTTTATCAGAGCGAGGCAGAAAAGGTCGTGAAGGAGGCCGCCCAGGCTTCAGATACCCATGTATGGCAGGACTATAGTGGAGGTTCTAATTGGTTTTTGTCAAAGGAAACCGATTATTCGAAGGTGGGAGAGCATGTGATTGTTTTTTTCATCACAAAGTTTTCAGATGTTTCAGGATATGTGTATTTGTCCGATGACGAAGCGTCTGCCATGATATACGAGCCTTCGAGGTATTGGAACGATGTAGGTGATGAGCCATTGTTTAAAGAGATTCATGAGCTTGGCGGACGATGGATGTTTGTCAGGACCTACTGACAGGGGAAGTAATGTGAAATGAAAATATAACGGAGGATGTCGTCCATGATGGCGGCAACCTCCGTTGTTTTTTTGTATTTCGGTATGTTGGCCAGAGTTTATCTGTATTTTATTTCTGGTGCACGCTCACATATTTTTATTAAAATGTGTGAGGTGGAAGGCGGGATTAAGATCTGTTATGTTATACCATAAAGGAAATAGCGGTTTGATTACGGTAAAGTCATAGAGGGAGACCGGATTATGGATTATAGCAGAAAAATATCGGAACGTTTGTGGAATATGCCGGATAAAGGTGAATTGGAAAGCCGCCGCGAGTTCTGACTTCCTGGATTTCTGCCATTTTTATGACTCTAATCCATTCGTATGCGGCATGGGAAAAGATAACCTGTTTGCCCAGAGCGAACTATGATGATTGAAAATATAATGAGAGGAGAAAGATTTTTATGACTACACCTGTTTATTCTGCATAGCATGGCTATTGCATACAATTCTCGGAAATAAAATTAAATAATGTAATAGCCCATGCATCGTGACATGAAATGAACAGGAGATGCATATGAGCTATTTTAAAAAAATTGAATATGAAATTGTACTGAAAGATTCTTTTTGGATTATCAGGAATTGTCCTAAATGTGGCACAAAGACACACTTTATTAACACAAAAAAGTTTCGCGTTAATGCCAACGGGAACAGACTGGATATCTGGCTGATTTATCACTGCGTGGAATGCAAACATACGCTTAACCTTGCAATTTATGAACGAAAGAAGGTTTCTTCTATACCAAAAGAAGAATATCAGTGTTTTTTAGACAATGATATTCAACTTGCGGAAATGTATGGTAAAAATATGCAGTTATTTAGGACAAATAAAGCAGACATTGATTTTGACAGACTGCACTATGGTTTGGTTAAACTGCATGAAACCATAGAAAGCAGTATATTGGGAGAGCAGATCCTAATCACGGTAAAAAATCCTTATCAAATGAAGATTCGTTCAGAAAAGCAGATTGCTTTGTAGTGGTCAAGCTTTTTTGTAACATTTGTGGCTAAAAAAATCAAGTT
>CANPOY010000030.1 GCA_947575805.1 uncultured Lachnospiraceae bacterium | reverse complement strand
CGGAAAGTCCGCTGTTTATGCGGCTTCCCGGCTTTCTGTTTACTATTCGAACTCTATCGTCGCCGGCGGCTTCCCGGTACAGTCATACAACACCCTGTTGACCCCCTTCACTTCATTCACAATGCGGCTCGTCACAGTCCCCAGCACCTCCCAGGGAAGGTGGGCTGCCTCCGCCGTCATGAAGTCGCTGGTATTCACCGCCCGAAGTGCCACCGCATAATCATAGGTTCTCTCGTCCCCCATGACACCCACTGAACGCATATTCGTCAATGTTGCAAAGTACTGACCCAGCCCTTTGTCTGCGCCCGCCTTTGCCAACTCTTCCCGATAAATATAATCCGCATCCTGAACGATTCTCACCTTCTCGGCGGTCACCTCACCGACGATACGGACTCCCAGGCCCGGGCCCGGGAACGGCTGGCGGGATACCAAATGCTCCGGAATGCCCAGTTCCCGTCCTGCTTTCCTGACCTCATCCTTAAAGAGCATTCGAAGCGGCTCGATGATTTCCCGGAAGTCAACACAATCCGGCAGACCTCCTACGTTGTGATGGGACTTGATCACTGCCGATTTCCCCAATCCTGACTCGATCACATCAGGGTAGATCGTACCCTGGACCAGGAAGTCCACCGCTCCGATCTTTTTTGCTTCTTCCTCAAATACTCGAATAAACTCTTCGCCGATAATCTTCCGCTTCTGTTCGGGTTCGGTGATTCCCGCAAGTTTCCGGTAAAAACGCTCCTGAGCGTTGACACGGATAAAATTCAGGTCATAGAGACCTGTCGGTCCGAAAACAGCCTCAACTTCATCACCTTCGTTTTTGCGAAGCAGACCATGATCCACAAAGACACAAGTCAACTGCTTCCCCACTGCCTTGGCAAGAAGCACCGCCGCAACAGAAGAATCCACTCCCCCGGAAAGAGCACAAAGTACCCTGCCCTTTCCCACCTTATCTCTTACAGTCTGAATCGTTGTCTCCACAAAAGAGTCCATTTTCCAGTCACCCTTGCAGCCGCATATATTCAGTACAAAATTCCGCAGCATGGTCATGCCTTCTACAGTGTGCATGACCTCCGGGTGAAACTGCACCGCATACAATCCTCTCTCTGAACATTCCATCGCCGCCACCGGACAAACCGGCGTATGCGCCGTCACCCGAAAGCTATCAGGAGCCTTTTCAATGTAATCGGTATGGCTCATCCAGCAGGTCGTTTTTCCTGACACACCTGCAAACATTGCGGCGCTCCGATCCACTTCCACCTCCGTCTTACCGTATTCGCTGACAGGCGCCGTCGTCACATGGCCTTCCAGCAAATGGGCCATCGCCTGAGCGCCATAGCAGATTCCCAGAATCGGAATTCCCAGGTCAAAGATTTCCTTCCCGCACAAAACAGCATCTTCTCCGTACACACTGTTAGGTCCTCCGGTAAAAATAATACCTTTCGGATTGATCTCCCGAATCTTATCGAGACTCAGGCTGTAAGGGTGCACCTCGCAATACACGTTGCACTCTCTGACTCTCCTCGCAATTAGCTGGTTATATTGTCCGCCGAAATCCAGTACAATTACCGTTTCTCTCCCCATACTTCCTCGCATTCCGCCGCATCAGCGGCACACACCTCGTCACGAATCTTTGCTGTCATTTCCACGCCGACAGCATTTCGTCACGAATCTTTGCTGTCATTTCCGCGCCACAGCATTTCGTCACGAATCTTTGCCGTCATTTCCACACCGGCAGCATTATAGCTTTATGCCATGTCTCATTATAAAATAGGAATGCTCTTTCGTCAAAATGTTTTTAGCGTTATGATACCGGCCCCTGGAAGCCCTCCCTGCAGGCGCTCTCAACAATGCGCCTTGTCAGGCTATAAGTATAAGCCTCAAAATACTTATTCCAAAATCCCCAGGCGGTGGGATTAATGCTCTCATAATCCACGCCCAATTTCGTATACCCTTCTGCCTGCAGGACACCCATGACATAATTAACCAGCATCTGCATGATTCCTCTGCCCCGATATTGAGGCATACAGTAGGCGCCGCAGACATTCTGCACCTCCCGGCCCCCTGTCACAAAGTTTTCCCCCTCGTCCGTTATTTCCAGATAAGCCACCGGCTCTTTCCCGTTCCAGGCTGTAAACATACGCACTCCACCGCTTTCCTTGCGCTGCTGCCAGTTTGCAATGCTGTCCTCATCCATCATGATAAAACAGGGGCTTTCCCCAAGATGTCTGCCCAGGCCGGCGCGCAGTTTCCTTATCTCCGGGAAATCCGTCTGTCCGCTTTCCCGAAAGACAACGGTCCCTGCCGTTCCGCCCGGCACTGGAACTTCCTTCATATCTCTGACAGCATCCACACACCGCATCCCGAATCCATAGGTAAACAACCCTGACAACGCCTGATTATCATGGGCATAAACCGATATACTATGATAGGCAATTCCCCTACGTACCAGTTTATCCGCCAGTGCCTGGTACATTCTGCGGTAGAGTTCTGCCCGTCCCTCCTGTACTGCCCCATGGGCATGTATGGGCGTAAAAACGCCGCTGGCAAGAGAACCATATTCCCTCTCCCAAGGTCCGACACACCCCCAGAACCCCAGCAGTCTGCCATGCTCCACTGCTGCTGTTCCCAGGCCGTTTGCTGTCAGCTCCCGCTCCATGGGAATTTCATTTATCCCCGGCAGAGTAGGAACATGTGCCCTCTCTTCCTCATAATTCTCCGCTGCCAGCCGTCTTGCCTCTGTAATATAGTTCTCCGTAAACTCTACGATTTCCATTCTGATTTCCCTCTTCCGTTTTCCCTCTGCCCCTGGCTCCCCTTTTCCGCACATTACAGGCAGAAAACGACGTTTTCAGTAATATCCGCGGAACCCTCCGTGCAAATAAATCCTCAGGCAATTAATTTGCTGTCCCACCGGTGTTTCCACCGTCATCGGATTCCGTGAAATCCGACAGGGGTCTGAAAGTATATCCCATCTCCTCCCATTTTGTCAGCACCTGATCCAGTATTTCACCGTTGGTCTTAGATGTGTTGTGAAGCAGCACTATAGCCCCCGGATGCACCCTGCCCATGAGCTTTTCCATAGCTTCCTCGTGGCTGGGCTGGGCATCGGTGTTCCAGTCCACATAGGCAAGGCTCCAGAAGAAGGTGGAATACCCCATATCCTTTGCCATCTGCAGGTTGGCAGTGCTGTACTTGCCCTGGGGCGGCCTGTAATACATAGCCATATCCGTGCCCGTCACCTCTCTGAACAGAGCTGCCGCGTCATTCATTTCCTTTGCAAATGAATCCGCATCGGATATTTTCGACATGTCCGGATGATGATATGTATGATTACCCACAGTGTGTCCGTCGGCTACCATGCGCTTTACCAGATCCGGCGCAGACTCCAGAAAATGCCCTACCGCAAAAAATGTTGCCGGTGCATTATGTGCCTTCAGCGCATCCAGTATGGCTTCCGTGTTGCCGTTCTCATAGCCGCAGTCAAAGGTGAGATACAACACCTTTTCATCTCCGTCTGCCATATAATACGCATCATATTTTTTCATTTCATCTACGGTAGCATTTCCCGTGGGCTTCTCGCCGCTTTTGCCAAACCCCAGCCCCCAGTTTTCCGTATCTGCCAGCAAGTCTGCCTGATCCGCAGAGATCTGGTCTGCACCGATTTCTCCGGCCGCCATCTGTCCTACCGTCCCCTTCTGATCTGACAGCGCCGTCTGTCCCGCAGCCTCCTGCGCTTCCAGCATAGACTGCGCCGTAACCCTGCCAAGGAAGAACATTGCCACCAGAAATACTGCCGTCGGAATAACCTTTTTCCAGTTAATGTGTTCATTATGTATGATTTTATCCAGCTCGTCTTTTACAAAAATCGTTCTCATAGGGCCTCACATATACATTACTTTTTAACATGTATATGCGTGAACGATGCCGGGCAGACACTGAGACATGCCACGCTTAATTGTTCTCATTATAGCACTTCAATCCGAAATTTCCCAGGGTTATCTTTTCCTCTGCAAAATTTTCCACCGCCTTCGTTTTCTTGTAAAAATGTGTGGCACTTTTCAAAAGGCCCTCAAAGGTATAGCAGGGCTGCTCCTTCCCGATGGGAAGACTGACCGTCTGCCCGCTGAAGCCGGATAGGTAGACAGCAGTGATGACTTCCACGGTTCTCCTGCCATCTTCCCCCGTAATCAGGGGGCGTCCCCCGGCCTCCAAAGCAGTAAGCACATCGTCAATCTCCCCTGTATGGCCCTCGTAGGGCAGATCCGGTATCCTCCGGTAAAAGTCCTGCAGCTTCTCCACCAGTTCCTGATTTCCCCCCGGCGTCGGAAACCCATTTAGCTGGCTGCACTCCGCTTTCACATCCCATGGCGCGGAGATCCTGGCATCCGCACATTGCAGCGTAATCCCCTGTTCCTCCCCATGGTGCACCACGGAACTGGTAATTTGAGCCAGGCTTCCGTCCCCGTATCTGAGACAGGCCAGGGAAAGATCCTCTACCTCCGCATTATCGTGCATCACGTTGGCCAGCATGGCCATAACCTCCCGGGGAAGTTTCCCTTCCAACCAGTTCAGCATGTCAATATGGTGTACGGCATGGTTCAGCGTAGGTCCGCCGCCCTCTTTCTCCCAGGTTCCCCGCCACCAAAGATCATAATAGCAATGCCCCCGCCACCACGCAGAGTCCACCTGGGCCAGACATAGTTTGCCCGCCAGTCCGCTCTCCACAACCTTTTTCAGCTTATATACCGGATTCCTGAAGCGGTTCTGGGCGATACAGGCCATAGTCACATGGTTCCGCCTTTCCGCCTCCAGCATCTCGTCACATTCTGCCAGACAGGTTGCCATGGGCTTTTCCACCACTACATTGCACCCCGCGTTCATGCAGTTTACTGCAATCTCACAATGTACATAGGGAGGCGTACAGATATGTACCAGATCAATGGGGATGCCCGAAGAGAGCATGGCCCGATGGTCCGCAAACACCTGACAGTCCAGATTATATTTTACCCGCATAGCCTCCGCTTTCTCAGGATATATATCACAGAGCGCCACAATGCGACACCTCTCCGGAAACGTTAGCAGCCCCGCCGCGTGCATGTTGGCAATACTTCCCGTTCCCACTATCGCTGCATATATCATACCGTTAAACCTCCTGCTTAAAATCGCTGTGTAACAACACCAAAAAACATGGTCCCACATTATTATCGAACTGTCACCGCCTGGTTCTGGGCCCGGACACACAGCTCAGCTGCCAGGAATGCGTGCTCCTGGGTCATAGCCGTCTCCGTGCGGTTTATGCAGTCCAGAATCATCTGCCCGAAGAAGGGATAACCCACCTTCCCGGACACATTAAAATACTGCTCTCCCTCCCGGTTTACCAGAAACACATGGTCCCCTTTGCCGTCCCCGGTGCCCACATTGACGTATTTGCGCAACTCGATATAGCCATCCGTGCCCAGAATAAAAGTTCTCCCGTCTCCCCAGACGGAAAGACCATCCGGGGTAAACCAGTCCACACGAAAATGCTGCGTGGCGCCGTTATCCCCCAGCAGCACCGCCTCCCCGAAATCCTCCAGCTCCGGATATGCCGGATGCGCGTAATTTCCCACCTGACTATACTGCACTGTGGCTTTTTTAACACCGCAGTAAAATAAGAACTGCTCAATCTGATGGCTGCCAATATCGCAAAGGATACCGCCATATTTTTCCCTCTCGAAAAACCAGCCCGGTCTGGCCGCGGGATCCCCAATCCGGTGGGGTCCGAAACCGTCCACATGAATGGGGGTGCCTATGGCTCCCTCTTCTATGAGCTGTCCGGCATACACCGCCGATTCCACATGAATACGCTCGCTGTAATATACCATGTACTTCCTTCCGGTACGCCGTGTCATGTCTCTGGCCGCCGCAAGCTGCTCCAGGGTGGTCAGCGGGGCCTTGTCCGTAAAATAATCCTTTCCCGCCGCCATCACCCGCAGTCCCAGCGCACATCTCTCATTGGTGACTGCCGCACCGCACACCAGCCTGACCTCGGGATCCTCCAGAATCTGTTTCTCCCCCGATGCCGCCTGAGCCTCCGGAAACGCCCTCTGAAAGGCTTCCACCTTTGCCGGATCCGGGTCATATACCCATTTGATACGTGCTCCCGCCTCCGCAAGGCCGTTGCACATTCCGTATATATGCCCGTGATCCAAATGTGCTGCAGCGACGGCAAACTCCCCCGGTTTCACCACCGGCGCGGGTTTTCCTTTGGGCGCGTAATTCATTCCGTCTTTTTTCCGTTCCATCCTGTCTGTTCCTCACATACGGCGGCACCGTCATCACAGTGCCGCGCAATTCTAAGAAACAGATCCCTTTTTTCAAAGGGATCTGCCTCAAATGTCCAATCAGTTACCCGCATGCTCCGTGCGCTCGTCAATGATCGTCTGCACACCCGCATTTTTCAGCTGCTCCAGATACTCGTCATAGGTCTGTTCAAACTGCTCCGCAGGACATGTGATACATTTGACCTGATACTCGTCCTTCACAAGGTTGATGTCCGTGATCAGTTCCGGAGTAGACGGGGAAGTGTAGGTTGAGTCATGATTCAGGGTTCCGATCATGGCATTCTCATAATTAGCCACCACATGGTCTTCGTATCCCGGCGCTTCCTTGGCCGTACATGCGTTAAAATCATCCACAGTGGCAAAATAACCCTGATTACCCACCAGGAATATATCGGCCCTGATCCAGTCCTTATCCTTGGTATTGTACTCGGCATCTTTCACTACAGGTACGCCATTGCTGTCATATTCATAGTGCTCACCCTCGAATCCATGATACAGCACATGTCCGCCTTCCTTGGTACACATCCAGTCCAGATAGGTCATACATGCCTCCACGGTCTCCTCATCCGCCGTCTTAGGACAGAATGCGATCAGGCCACCGGAAGCGTATGCGGCGCTGTACTGTTTCCCGTCGTTGACATTCTTAAGAGGAGGAATGGAAATAATGTCCGCCCCGGGATCATTTTCCTGCAAAGTCTTGAGCAGGGAACCTCTCAGCACATCCACACTGCCGTTTACACTGTACTCAAAGCTTGCCGCCGCGCCCGTCACAATGTAACTCTTGAAATTATCTTCGGACATGGTGTAATACTCTTGATTCAGAAGACCGTTATTGTACATCATATTCATAAAGCGGTAGTAATCTTTCATGCCCTCGTCATAATAGTCCTGAATGGCGTCCTCCGTGCCGGCAATCTCCACTGCCACAGGATCTCCTGCAATCTTGGAAAATGCCATGCGCAGATTCCAGGCGTTCCAGATAATCATCCCCAGCACATCGCTCCTGTTATCCGGATTGTTCTTGGTCATCTGCTCCACCACGTTATAGAGTTCGTCCGGGGTGGTGGGCACACTGAGGTTCAGGTCATCCATCCAGTCCTTTCTGAGAAACATATTGCTCTTTGCCGTGGTTGCACGCTTTGCTACGATACCATAAAGACTGCCGCTGGAGTTTCGCCCGATGTCAAGTACTTCCTGTCCCAGATACTCCTTCATATTCAGAGCCTGATCCGGGCCGTCGATAAACTCTGATAAATCCCAGATACCGCCCTGGTTGAAATACTCCTCCGCATAAGCGTATGTGTAAGTCAGCGTCAGGTCGGGAGCCGTCTGTCCTGCCACCATACTTTGCATCTTCGTGACCTCATCCCATCTGGGTACGGGCACAAACTCAACATTGATGCCCACCTTATTCATCTCCTGGTTTACATACTCGGTCCACTTATTCTCGGTGATGGTGGATCCGTCCGGCGCATTGCTCCTGTCAAACAGTTCCACGGTGATAGTCACATTGTCAAATGTCTTGGACCCATAGGTGGTCTGGTACTTGCTGGCCCCCGCCTGGCCATCTTCACCTCCGGCAGTCTCCGAGGACTGAGTGGTCGACTGACTCTCTTTGCCTCCGGCAGCGACGGATTTCCCTCCGCTATCCGGTTTGCTTCCGCATCCGGACACAACCGTTGCAAGCATTGACACTGCCAGCATACATGAAATTACTTTTTTCTTCACAATACTTCCTCCCTTTCTAAAGAGTAGCTTTTGTTACGCAGCCCTGCCGTCCATATGACGGCGAGGAAACCGCAGTTACTATAATGAATAATGCCTTGCGGCAATCCATTAACCTTTCACGGAGCCCACCATAACGCCCTTGACAAAATATTTCTGCAGCCAGGGGTACACGATTAGAATCGGGATGGTGGAAACAGCCACAGTGGCCATCTTCAGGGACTGCGTCATAACCTGGGTACCCAGGCCCTCCAGGTTCACTCCCGAATTATTCAGTTCCTCGCCGAACAGCAGACTCCTTAAACGAAGCTGCAGGGTGTACTTATCAGGATCCTGTATGTATATCAGAGCGTCAAAATATGTATTCCAATAGCCCACCGCATAAAAAAGACCAATAGTAGCGATGATAGGCAGGGACAGCGGCAACACAATTTTGACCAGAACCTGCATGTAGGAAGCTCCGTCGATCCTGGCGGCTTCCTCCAGACTCTCCGGCAGGTTTCTGAAAAATGTCCGCATAACGATAAAATTGAAGACATTCACAGCCTGAGGAATAAACAGGGCCCCCAGAGTGTCATATAATCCCACGCCTTTCACCACCAGAAAGGTAGGAATCATGCCGCCCCCAAAATACATGGTAAAAAGAATCATTCCCGTGAGGAATTTTCTTCCCGGCAAATCGCTGCGTGACAGGGCGTAGGAGGCAAAAATCGTGAGGATCAGGCTTAAGCCCGTACCCAGCAAAGTCACCAGCACGGTTGTTCGCATGGAATTCCAGATCTGGGTTTTCCCAAGAATCTGCTGATAGGCGCCAAGAGTAAAATCAATTGGGTAAAAGGTGACCTTCCCGGACAGGACTGCATTGTACCCGCTGAGGGAGTAAGCAATTACGTTCAGGAAGGGATACAGGCATACGAACGCCAGCACCAGCAAAAGTATGTAATTTATCACTTGACCCACCGTTATTTTTTTCTTTTTCATAGTCCGTTCCTTTCTTAACTTATTAGAATTTGCCTGCGTACTGTTATATGATTCCGTCTTCGCCGACGGCCTTCGCAAACTTGTCCGCCACAAACAGGATAATGATGTTGATCACAGACTGGAACAGCCCAATTGCCGTAGAATCGCTGTATTTGGCCCGTTCGATACCCAGCCGGTATGTATAGGTGCTGATAACCTCCGACACACCCATAACCTTCTTGTTGCCCAACAGCAGAGGAGCATCCAAACCGATGGTCATCATCTTGGAGATCTGCAGGATCAGCATGGTCACGATCACCGACTTGATGGAGGGAAGCGTTATGTAGATCAATCTCTGGAATTTGGAGGCTCCGTCCAGGTAGGCCGCCTCATACAGACTCTCATCCACCCCCGTCAGTGCTGCCAGGTAGATAATAGTACCCCAGCCAATCTCCTTCCAGACATTGCAGATGACATACGTGAAGACCCACCAGGCGTTGTCGCTCAAAAAGGGGACGGACTCTATGCCCAAAGTGTTCAGAATATGATTGACGGTCCCGCCCTGCATGGAGAAGAGATTGGTCGCAATGCCGGCCACCACCACCCAGGAAATGAAATGGGGCAGATACAGGATAGACTGGGTCACCTTCTTAAATCTGGTACTTATCACCTCATTCAGCATCAGCGACACAATAATTGTCAGGGGAAAACTAACCAGAAGAGTCAGCACGTTTAAAAGCAGCGTATTCTTGATGGCCTCCCAGAAGTTCTTATTACGCAAAATCTTCTCAAAAACATCCAGACCACACCAGGGACTTTCCAATACCCCCTTGAATACGTTATAATCCTTAAAGGCGATTGTTATTCCATACATAGGAATATACTTAAAGATAATGTAATAGGCCATCACCGGCAGAAGCATCAGGTAAATCCACTTGTAATTCCACATTTTCACAAGGGTTCGATTTGGCTTTTTTCTGGTACTGTTTTTTCTCATCTTGTACCTCCTTTGTCTATTTTGTATATATTTTGACTATATCACACCATTTTTGTATGCACCTACACGATATAGAACCTGTTTTTTTGCGAAATACGACAATAAAAAACGGCATGTGAAACCTCACATGCCATCACAATGCCGCTATCTGTTCTCAATCTGATATTTTTTGGGGGATTTCCCTACATACTTTGAAAAAGTCCGGGAGAAATTGGAATAGCTATTGAACCCTGTCATGTCGCACACGTCGCAGGGAGGAACACCCTCCTTGAGCAGCTTACAGGACAACATAATTTTTTTTGCGATAATATAGCTTTGCAGTGATATGCCTGCTATCCGCTTAAAACACCTGCTGATATAAGTCCCGTTGTAATGCAGGCTTTCTTCCAGGTTTTTCAGCATGATTTCTTCCGCCAGATGATTTTCGATATAATTAAAAGTTTTCATTACCAGTTCCGGCATAATCTCCATGCGGGGCAAAATGTCCTGCTCCAGGAAATGGCGGTTTACCGTAACCATAATCTGCTTTAGATAAGCATCCGTCAAAATCTCATCTCCAGGCAGCTTTCTTAAGAGGCTTGTCTGAAGTGAATGGGCACAGAAGCTCATCTGCTGAACCTCTTCCTCAGAGAGGTGAATAACATTTACATTGCTCAGAGGCGTGCGGCGGAAACAGGTCCGCAGATCTGTCTGCCTGCTGGATGCCATCTCCAGTACATGTCTCTTGACATTCACCACAATGCGGTCATAAATTCCCCTGGTGATCACCTCCACCCGATGAAAATCCCGTTCGTCCATACATACCAGGTCACCCCGTTCCAGCCTGCTCCCGCCAGACTCCGTGTAGAGATTGATTATACCCCCAAGAACCAGCAAAACTTCGTATCCATCGTGATTGTGCAAATCCATGGAGTAATCCAGGGGTGCAGTAATGGTCTTACATTCGCACAGAATCTCCGCGTCCAGAGCAGTAAATTTTTTCTTCGATTCCTGTTCCATTTCGCTCTCCAGTTCGGCTTGTACATCGTCACCATATGATTTACTGATAACATACAACATACCATATGCTTTTTTGACACAACAACACGATATGCAACAGCTTTTTAGCGAAAAGCAACTTTTTTTACACACAATCCAGTAATGAAGCCCTGGCAGATAAAAAAACATAACCGAAAAGGCTGCATATTTACCAGCTTTTATCGGTTATGCTTTTATAACTTGGGTACCGCCCTACATACTTTCCAGCTCCGTTTCCGTTTCCACCATACGCTCCAGAAGGCTTTCCTGGTTCTTTTCTTCTTCCTCAATGGCTGTCTGAATCTCCATCAGCTTCGGATAATTGCTGGCAAGAGCCGGATCTACAAGCTGCAGCTTCAGATCCGACAACTTCTCTTCGCTTCCGGCCAGCAGCTTTTCATATTTAGCAAGCTGACTCTGCAGCCGGGAACGAATCTTACCCGGATTGTAGTAGGTTTTCTTGTCAAACACATCATTCAGGGTAGGCAATTCACTGCCGGAAGCATCTTTCCCCGCAACGCTGTCAGACTGACTCCCGGCTCCTTTACACGCCGCCTGATTATTTGAAGAATGATTCCCGGTATATGGCCCTTTAGCCGCAATACTGCTGCCGCCTTGTCCCGCCTCCTTCTGCTTCTCCGCCAGGTAGTCTTCATAACTCATCTTGTACTGCTTAACTTGAGACTGAGAGAACTCCAGAATCCCCGTGGCAATCCGGCTGATAAAGTATCTGTCATGAGAGACAAACAGTACCGTACCCTCATACTCGTTCAGCATCTTCTCCAAAGCTTCCTTGCCGATAATGTCCATATGGTTAGTGGGCTCGTCCAAAATCAGCAGATTCGGCCTGGTCTGCAGCATCTTGCAGAGAGAAAGCCTGACCTTTTCTCCCCCGGAAAGCTGCCCCATCTTCTTCATGACATCCTCACCGGAAAAGAGAAACCCGCCCAGAGCGCTGCGTACTTCCTCCCGCATATAACCGGGATACTCCTTCCAGAAATTATCCAGTACCGTCTGTTGCGGATCCGCATCATCCAGCACCGCCTTCTGCTGGTCAAAATATCCCCATTCCACATTCTGCCCAATCTTAAATTCACCGCCCAGGGAAGGCAGCTCACCGATCAGAGTCTTTAACAGGGTGGATTTTCCTTTGCCGTTCTCCCCGATCACTGCAAGCCGTTCCTTTTTCTGCAGCAGAAAAGACACCCGGCTCAGCACATGATCATAGCCGATGGCCAGTTCTTTGGCCTGAACTACATTGGTATAGCTCTCTGTCCTGGGCGTATACCTGGCATGAAATGCCTTGGTATCAAAACGCCGGGGCTTTTCGATCTTTACCATATGCTCGATAGCCATGCGCTTGGAATGGGTAGCTGCCACCTTGGAAGGCGTATTCTTCCATTTTTCAATCCACTCAGTGAGTCGCTTTATCTCCTTCTGCTGTTCTTCGTAATCCTTCTCCTGCTTGGCCAGCGCCTCTTCCTTCTGTCTCATAAACGCCGTATAGCCTCCCGGATAACGCTTCACTTCATGGTATTCGATCTCATAGGTCACATCAATCACCCGGTCCAGGAACATTCGATCATGGGATACGATTACGACAGCTTTGTCGTAATTTTTCAGATAACCCTCCAGCCACTCAATCGTAGGCAGATCAAGATGGTTGGTAGGCTCGTCCAGCAGCATAATATCCGGTCTGTGCAGCAGCAGCTTGATAAAGGCCACCTTGGTCTGCTGCCCTCCGGAAAAGCTGCCTATGGGGCGCTCCAAATCCTCCAGTGCAAACCCAAACCGCTGAAACATGATCTGCATATCCTGCTGCCAGGAATAGCCCCGCATGGCTTCCATCTGCCTCTGCAGACCGTCATATTCGCTTAAAAGTGCCGGACTGCCGCAGGTCTTCATTTCTTCTTCCAGCTCGCTCATCCGTTTTTCACACGCAAATACCGGTGCAAAGATCTTTTTGATCTCCTCTTCCACCGTCACATTCCTGTCTTCAAAATTCACCTGCCGCAGAAAGCCGATCTCCTGCTTCCCCGCCATGGTGATACCGCATTCTTCATCACTGTCTAAGTTGCTCATAGTAATGTCCCCGGCAATAAGCTTTAAAAGCGTTGTCTTACCGCAGCCATTCCTCCCCACGACAGCAATCTTCTCATTATCCCGCACTTCAAAATTTGCATCCTTCAGTATGGTTTCCCCCCCATACTGTACCAGTGCATGTCTGATCTGATATCTCATTTTCCTGTCCTTACAGCCTTGCTCGGCTGTCCCTTCCATTCAACCACGCCAAAAAACCGGCCTAAAGAAAAGTCTGCTATACAGCCTTAGAACTTCCCTTTACACCAAGATGCCCTCTGGCAACTCCGAACTTCTTCCCTGCCAGCAGATACTTTTTCAGATTCCGTTGAAGTGTCGTCCTCTCCGGTAAACTCTCATCAATTGTTTCGATGCCCGGATAAATCCACCCCATATACCACATCGCATCATAATCCACATGATCAATCTCAAACAGATTCTGAAATGCAACTATGTTGGAGTCTTCTCCTAAAATCTCTTTTAATTCCGGCATCAACATCCAGGTATCGCATGACATGATCACATTTTCCCATTCCGGGAAGTATCTCTTCCTGAACTGATTAAATTCATCTATGGAACAAGCAACCGACTCTTTTCTCATATCTGCATCCGACGGAATATGGATCGCAATTTCCCTCTCTTCTCCGTCAACAAATTCGTATTCCAGAGCCCCGATCCGATACTCGCTTAAAGAAATCTGCCGCGGGAACCACCATGCCCATAGGAAATTATAATCCTGATAAGTTTTGTAGCGCTCCTGCAAAAACCTGGTGCAAAATTTCATGGTAGCCACGAATATATCATCCGAAATACCTCGTTTTACGTATTCGCCATAGGAATAAGTGCTGACAATATGAAGCAGCTCCCACAGTATTTTAACGCCAGTCGGATCATCCCCCAGCACTTCCTGTATATTATGGAGTCCGTCCTTCCATTGACTGCGCCTTAATATTTTAGCTGTCAAATCACCGGAAATTATTATATCTCTGCTGCTCTCATAATCCGCCAGCTTTCTTTCCACTACTTCGGGAATATCCAACAATTTGACAAGTTCCATCGTTTCCATAATCTTATCCTACGCCTGAAATCCTTCCAGCTTTTCATTTAATTCTACGGACAAGGCCTCCAGCTTCCGGGCAAATTCTTTCAACTGGGAAACCGCTTCCGTCTGCTTTACCGTTATATCCAGGGCCTGCTCCGAATAAGCAAGGCAGGAACCCGTGCTCTCTTCTATGACGCCGAAAGCAGTGGTAATATTATCCTTTGCCTCTACGAAAGCACAGAGCCCGCTCTGTAAGTCCTGATTATATCCATTCATGGATCCGATAGACGAATTGATCCCGTCAAAAAAGCTTCCTGCCCTTTGAGAAACCATAGTGTTTTTCTCAAACAATCCGGCAACATTCTCAATATCTTTTACTGTCTCGCCAATCTGTGACTGTATTTCCGTAATCAGCAGGCGAATGTTTCCGGAAGCCGCATCGGTCTGCTCCGACAGGCTCCGTATCTCATCAGCCACCACCGCAAAGCCTTTCCCCGCCTCTCCGGCTCTGGCAGCTTCAATGGAGGCATTTAGGGCCAGCAGATTGGTCTGGGACGAAATCTGTGTAATGGTGGCGATAATATCTGTAATACGGCCCGATTTCTCCTCCAGAAGCTGCACGCCGCTCTGAAGCTTTTCCATATTTTCCAGCGATGCCGTCGTTGACAGCTCCAGCTCCTTCATGATCGCCGCGTTATCCGTAATGCTGCCGCTGACGCCGCTGACAATCTCATTCATGTCCGCAAACTGCTGCCGGAAGCTGTCAATCTGATCCTGAAACCGCTCCAGCTTATCCCTGCCCTCAGCCACACTCTGATTCTGCATCCCCACGGTACCGGAAATGCCGTCCATCTTACCCTTTACTTCATCGGCGCCTTCCACAACCTCTCTGGTTATATCCCCCAGAACACTTGCCGCACCCTTGATGCTGTCCGCCGCATCCCCGAAGGTTTGCAGCAGCCTTTTTAAGCTTTGGAACATTTCATTGAATCCGTCTGCAAGCCTGCCGATTTCATCTTTGCTGGAAATACAGATCTCCTGGGTAAAGTCTCTGGACTCCACCGTATCTGCCAGCCGCCTGATGGGCTTTACGATCTGTCCGGCCGCCAGGCTGATAATAACGATCCCAATCAAAAGGGAAACCACTGTCGCCACGGCAAAACCGGTAAACATAGTATTGGCCGCCGCATTCAATACAGCCCTGTCCACGGCAACCAAAATAGTCCAGCCGCATTCCTCCACCGGAGCGGCAAACAACGCCCTTGTCACATTATCATAATCTCTGACGAAGACTTCTTTCCAGACACCTCCCTTAAGCATGGGCACAAGCTCCCCATAAGGATTTCCTGTAAGATTCTGTATCGAAACCGGCTCGTCGTTCACGTAACCGTAAGCACCGTTCGGATGAACCGCCACACCCTGGTTCTGATCCAGCAGCATGGCATAGCTGTTACTGGGCACCTGACACTGGTTCACCGTGTCTACCACCGTATCCACGAAAATGTCCTCCGCAAGGATTCCCCTCACATCTCCGCCCACGGTGATTTTTCGGGATATGGTGATTACAATTCTTCCGGAATCCACATCCCTGTATGGTGCTTCGTAATGGATGCCTTCCGTACTCAAAGCTCCCGCAAACCAGCTTCTTTGCGTAAAATCTATGCCCGGCTCCGGCACATATCCGCTGGCCGCAGCCATCTTGTTTTCCAGACTGGTATAATAAATATCATATAAGACATCATCCTCATTACAGTTTTCAAGCAAATACGTAAGATAGACGCACAGTTCCTCATGATCCGTGCTACCTCCCGCCTCTATGGATGCCGCAATGGTATTGAGAAAAGCCGCCTGCTCCTTCATCCATGCTTCGATCTGACCGGCACTTTTCTCCGCCAGCAGCCGCGCGCTTTCCCCTTCCTTTTCCTTCATTTTCCCGGAAGCATTAAAATAACTGACCGATGCGGTAATCCCGAGACAGATCACGCAGATCATACAGGTTATCATTATCAGCTTGCCTTTTAAGCTTTTCATAAAATATACCTCTTTCATCACTTGTAATAGCAGCCCGACATGTACTACTATATAATAGTTTTCTGCTGCTTGCAAGCGTTAAAATTACACCCTGGCGGGAGGCCGGACTATATTCACACGCCGATCATCACGTCAAAGGTTCCCTGAATGTCCAGCTGACCGTATCCCCACTCCCGGTTCGGATAGGTCAGATTATTGTTTCTGGCAGCGCCTCTGACAAAGTAATTCTTGATCTCCCGACTCTCTACCAGTGGATTATTCTTCTCCACTACCGCCCACTGCATAAACTGGGCCACCGCGCCTGCAGTAATGGCCGCCGCCAGACTGCTGCCGGTCTGCTTTCCCCGAATGACGGAAATATTTACCCCCGGGGCGGCAAAATCCGGATTAATCTCGCCTGTCCGGGTAAATCCCCTGCCGGACTCAATAAAAAAGCTCCTGGTGTCCCCGTCATAGGTGGATACGCTGATCACGTCACCGGCCATCGCCGGTTCGGTCAGGGTGGTATAAGGCGAGGGCTTTAAAAAAGACACCTCTGTGTTCAAAAACTGCCGGACAGGAAGCCATATATTAAACTGACCGTTGTGAATATCCCGCACTGCCTCTACCACAAAGGTCCAGATCCCGGCGGTAGGCGCCTGTATGCGCATGGTTATCAGCTCCTCCCCTGATGCCGTCTCTACCAGTGACCCCGCTATGGTAATCCTCGTACGCTCGTAAATAAATCCATAGGTAATGATGTCCTGGACCCCCAGACGGACAGGCGGAATGGTTTCCCCACCCGGAGAGCGTACCGAGACCGTGAATATATCCGGCAGATTTCCCCATAACTGCATCAGAAATCCCTCCGAATCCGGACCTACCCTCACCTCCACCACTTCCCTGCCGGTAACTGCGCTTTCCGGATTTTTCAGGTTTCCCTGATAATGGTGGGCCGCATTTCCTTCATTCCCGCCGCAGACCACTACCGCCCGGCTGCGCCTTACCGCCAGGGCATCCAGATAACGGGACAGCGCAGAGCTGCCGCTGTGGTCCCCGTAATTGGTTCCCACTCCAAGGCAATATATGATCGGCCTCTCAAAGGCTCTGGCAAAACCGTTTCCATACAGCAGCCCCAGCATAATGTCATTCTCCTGATAAGCGGGCACGTTTCCGGGTATCAGGTAAAACTCCCGGAAATAATCCTTGCACTCCTTCAGCTTCACCACCACAATATCCGCCTCCGGCGCCGCTCCAATGTACTCAATACCGTTTGCCAGTATGCTGCCCGCCGCCACTGCCGCAAGATTGCTGCCGTGTCCGTTTTCGTCCCTGCTGGGCACGATCTCATAAGGGTTTTCCGACTGCAGCGCCCTGTTAATGTCTTCCCGGCTGTATTCACTGCCATAAAAAAAGCCCTCCGGTGCCGTCCCCGTCTGTATCGTCTGGTCCCATATGGCAAGAATACGGCTGCTGCCGTCAGGATTGCGAAATACAGAATTTGTATAATCAATACCCGTATCAAGAAAGACAATGACGCAGCCCTGCCCGGTCAGATTTAAGGGCGCCCGCTGCACCTGGGTGATACCGCTGACAATGAGGCTGCTTGGATCAAAGGATGATCCTGCTGCCGCCGTATCCTGCATCAGCCCATAGAGCTTGGGCATCGCCCTGTGATCAAAAAAGTAATCGTTAGCCTCGGGTAAGGCCTGTCTGTTCAGGTAAACAATATTGTAAAAATCCTCTATACTGATATAGCAGGCAACTTCCCGTTCCGCTGTATACCGGGCCAGCTCATAGTCCGTGATCACATCAAAGTATTCGTTGGAAAGTATAGCGTCCCTGCATTCCATAAAAAACAAAACCTCTTTCGCTTTGTTTATCTTACGCGAAAGAGGTTGAATATGTGTCTCCGGCCTATCCCTTCAGGCCTCTTGCCTGCCTGTCCATATCTTCCACGACAATATCGTGGATTTCTCCCAGGGAAGCGCAGTACTCAAGAATCTGCCATGGCTCGTTTGTATGAAAATGGATCTTGATCAACTCCTCGTCCCCCACTGCCAGCAGACAGTCCCCCCTGAAATGCTCCGTAATATAATCGCTGATCTCATCCTCATCCAGATCATTCCCTTCAATCAAAAGCTGTGTATCATATTTATAATCCAGCATATTTTCCTCCTTTTCGGTTGTTAATCGTGCCTTTCTTCCTCATTGTCAAAAGTCTCGCAGAACCTGGCGGCAAAAGCAGGTTCCTCTCCTGCCGCATATAAATGTGAAACATCTCCGAAGCTGTTGATTCGGAAGGACGCCTTCCCCTGCCTGCGCTCCTCCGTGTAGACCGAAGTCACTGCTGAAGGGGCGGCGCAGGTATTATGCCAGAGCGGCATGGGTGAAATCCCCATCAAATGGGACAGCAAAACACACTCTACTCCAAAATGGCAGAACAATACGATGGTATCCCGATTAGGTTTCTCCGCACGGTACAATCCTCCCTGGCGCACATAGCCATGCTCTGCCAGCAAGGCATCAAAACCCTCCGTGACATAACGGTACATCTCATCCACCCCGCCTTCACGCATGATCTCCGTCTCACACCACTGCTTTCGGTCAAAATACCTTTCGTCCGCCGTCCAGTCCTCGGGCAGCCAATCCCAGGCGATAGCCGTCCTGTCTCTTACATCCGGCCGGTGAATCTGGGACGGAAACTCTCTAAGCCAGTCACACTCCACTGCTGTGCGCCCCATTTTCCGCAGGGTCAGGGATGCGGTATCCCTGGCCCTGCCCAATGGAGACACATAGAAAGCGCTGACTTTAAGCTTTGCAATCCGATCCGCCAGCAGCTCTGCCTCCCGCCAGCCCTTCTCTGTCAGGGAGTCCACCGAATAATCAGGATCCCCGTGCCGTATTATGATCAATCTCATGTAAGTACCTCTCTACAGACATTTCATTCTGCTAGCCTAATGCCACATCCAGCACCATCATCAGTGCAAACCCCGCTGCCACGCCTACCGTCCCAATATTTGTATGCTCTCCCGCCTGGGACTCGGGTATCAGCTCCTCCACCACAACATAAATCATGGCTCCTGCTGCGAAAGCAAGCAGATACGGCAGCACCGGCACCACATGTGATGCCAGCAGGACAGTGAACACGGCCCCCGCCGGTTCCACGGCACCTGACAACACACCG
This sequence comes from uncultured Lachnospiraceae bacterium, assembly GCA_947575805.1. GTDB lineage: Bacteria > Bacillota > Clostridia > Lachnospirales > Lachnospiraceae > Acetatifactor. The sequence continues at coordinate 17,596 of CANPOY010000030.1, read as the reverse complement.
TACCAAAATGCCTTTCCCCGGGAAGCCCCGGCACTGCGCAGCGGCATGGAAATAATGGCTCCTTCCGGGAAGTTCTGGATGGCGATCCCCACAGCAAGGGTCAGGGCTCCTGCCATGGCCACCCCCGTTTCCTCCATCATGGCGGCTGCAAGCGTTACCCCCACAGCCATTCCCTCCGGCAAGTTGTGCAGTGTCACAGCCATTACCAGCATGGTAGTCTTCTTGAGTTTAGATTTTACTCCTTCTGCATGATTACTGTCAATATGAATATGAGGAACAAGACTGTCGAGCAGCAGAAGAAACCCCATGCCAAGCAGAAAGCCCACAGTGGCAGGGAGCCATGCCTGATTCCCCTGTTTCTCCGCCATTTCAATGGCAGGTATCAAAAGGGACCAGATGGATGCGGCAATCATAACGCCGGACGCAAACCCCAGCAGCAGCTTCTCCAGCTTTACATTCATTTCCCGCTTCATCAGGAAGACTGTCGCCGCTCCAAGGGTGGTTCCCAAAAAAGGAACCCCAATTACTGCTAACTCTTTCATCTATTTTCCACCTCTTACCTACCATAGTATTCACTTACCGCCAAATATGTGAAAGGCGGTTTTGACCTTTAAACACCGGATTGCGTTCAATACCGCAATCACCATCACTCCCACATCCGCAAAAATGGCAAGCCACATATTTGCAATGCCCAGGGCGCCCAATATCAGGCAGGCTGCCTTTATCGCCAAGGCAAACACAATATTCTCATAGACCACCCGCAGGCACTTCCCGGAAATTTGTATCGCCAGCGCCAGCTTCATGGGATCGTCGTCCATAAGGACTATATCCGCGGCTTCAATGGCCGCGTCTGAGCCTAACGCTCCCATGGCCACGCCGATGTCCGCCCTGGACAGTACCGGGGCATCGTTAATACCGTCTCCCACAAAAGCAAGCTTTTCCTTAGCGGATTTCACTTCCAGCAGAGCCTCCACCGCCTCCACCTTGTCAGCCGGCAGCAGCTCGCTCTTCACCTGGTCCAGTCCCAGCTGCGCTGCCACACGCTCTGCCGTATTCCTGCTGTCTCCGGTCAGCATGATCGTCTGCTTGACGCCCAGTGCCTTCAGCGCAGCGATTGCGGCGCCGGACTGTTCTTTCACCACATCGGAGATCAGGATATAACCTGCATAGACCCCATCTGCAGCCAGATAGACTATCGTCCCCTCCGCATCCGCAGTTTCGCAGGGCAAACCCAGCTTCCTCATAAGCCTGGCATTTCCGGCAGCAATCTTTACGCCGTTTACCAGCGCAGTCACGCCATGACCGCTGATCTCCTCCACATTGGTCACTCTGCTCCTGTCTATTTCCTGCCCGTATGCCTCCTGCAGACTTCTGGAAATGGGGTGCTTTGAATAGCTCTCCGCATAAGCGGCATATTCCAGCAGCAGGCTTTTGGCCTTCTCCGCCGCGGCTGCATTCTCCATATCCTTTTCTTCCCTGACTGCCGGTAATTCCCGCCACTTTTCATCGGCATGAATTTCCGTCACCTGGAACACACCCTTTGTCAGGGTACCCGTCTTGTCAAAAACAACATATTTTGTCCTGGCAAGTGTTTCCAAATAATTGGAGCCTTTAATCAGAATACCGCAGGAGGAGGCTCCGCCAATTCCCCCGAAAAAGCTCAAAGGAATGGAAATGACCAGGGCACAGGGACAGCTGATTACCAGAAATGTCAGCGCCCGAATGATCCACACCTCCCAGGCAGCCGGATGACCCGCTAGCAGGCTCACTACAGAGGGAACCACCGCCAGAAGCAAAGCGCCGCCACATACCGCGGGAGTATAATATTTTGCAAATTTAGTAATAAAGTTCTCGGCCCGCGCTTTCTTCATACTGGAATTTTCCACCAGATCCAGTATTTTGGAAACCGTAGATTCCCCGAACTCCTTAGTGGTCCTTATTTTCAAAAGGCCGGTGAGATTCACACATCCGCTGATAACCTCGCTGCCGGTCTCCACCTCTCTGGGCGTGCTCTCTCCGGTAAGGGCCGCGGTATTCAGGGTAGAGCTTCCTTGCGTCACTACACCGTCGATGGGAATCTTTTCTCCCGGCTGCACCACAATAACCGTTCCGACCGCCACATCGTCCGGATCTATCTGCTCCAATTCCCCGTCTTCCCCTTCAATATTGGCATAATCCGGGCGAATATCCATCAGTGCGCTGATATTTTTACGGCTTTTACCCACGGCTACAGACTGGAACAGCTCACCGATCTGATAGAACAGCATAACGGCCACTCCCTCTGCGAATTCGCCCTCCCTTCCGTTACACTCATTATAAATTCCCAGCAGCATAGCGCCCACGGTGGCTACCGCCATGAGAAAATTTTCATCAAAAATCTCTCCATGGGCGATTCCCAGCACCGCCTTTCGCAGAATGTCCCAGCCGATCACCAGATAGGGGATCAGATACAGGGCAAATCTGGGCAGGCCCGCAACCGGCACAAAGTGCAGGGCCACCATGAGGACCGCAGCAATGATGATCCGAATCAAAACATTTTTCTGCTTCCTTGTCATAATTTCCCTCCGTCAGTCAAGGAAGATCTCACAGTCGTCCTCAACCCGCTTACAAGCCTTTCTGACTGACTGCATTACTTCTCTCTCATCCGCACCTTCCGTAAATTCCACCTTCATCTTCTGGCTCATAAAGCTAACCGTCGCGTCCTGTACCCCTTCTGTCTTCTTTGCGGCCTCTTCCATCTTTAATGCGCAGTTTGCGCAATCGACCTCAATTTTATAAGTTTTCTTCATCTTGCACCTCTCCTTTTTGTTTTTTGTGAACATATGAATAACCGTTCATATATATAATATCATATTTTTTGTGGATGTCAAGTAAAAAAGCTGCCGACTGTGATCTGCCGGCAGCTTTTAACTTATTTCTGTTTTTATGCTGTTTTAATACGTTGATTAAGGCTCTTTCTGCTCCAGCAGCTGGTTGCCGCGAATATCAATGACAGGGCCTCCCGTTCCTTCAATATATTGCCTGGTAATAGTGACACGGCCGATATTGTCATCCTTGGGGATCTCATACATAATATCCAGCATGAATTCCTCTATAATGGAGCGCAGCGCCCTGGCGCCGGTATCCCGCTCCATAGCCTTCTCCGCTATTGCCTCCAGTGCATCGTCCGAAAATTCCAGCTTTACCTCGTCCAGCTCCAGCAGCTTCTGATACTGCTTCAGAATAGCGTTTTTCGGCTCCTTCAGGATCTTTACCATCATTTCCCTGGTCAGCCCTTCCAGAGTATAAATGATAGGCAGGCGGCCGATAAATTCCGGGATCATACCAAATTTCTTAATATCCTCCACTGTCACCCTGGAAAGAATATTTTTATCTTTGTCATATTTGTCCTTGAGCTCCGAATTAAAGCCGATAGATGCGGTCTTGGTCAGCCTCTCCTTGATAATGTCCTCCAGGTCAGGGAAAGCTCCGCCGCATATAAACAAAATATTTCTGGTATTTACCGTGGTAAGGGGCACCATTGCATTCTTACTGTTTGCCCCCACCGGGACCTCAACCTCCGCTCCCTCCAGAAGCTTCAGCATTCCCTGCTGTACGCTTTCACCGCTGACATCCCTGGTATTGGTGTTCTTTTTCTTGGCGATCTTGTCTATCTCGTCGATAAATATAATCCCGCGCTCTGCCTTCTCTACATCATTGTCGGCGGCCGCCAGCAGCTTGGATACCACCGACTCAATATCGTCACCGATATATCCCGCCTCAGTGAGAGATGTGGCATCCGTGATCGCCAGAGGTACATCCAGCAGCCTTGCCAGTGTCTTTACCAGATAAGTCTTGCCGCAGCCGGTAGGGCCGATCATCAGCATGTTGGACTTTTCGATCTCTATTTCGTCCATTGTGTTGGTGGCCACACGTTTATAATGATTGTACACAGCCACGGAAATCACCTTCTTGGCATGCTCCTGTCCTACCACATATTCGTCAAGACTGGCTTTTATCCTGTGAGGCGCCGGAATATCCCTGATGTTTAAGGCCGGCGCCTGTTCTTCTTTTTTCTTCTTTTTCAGCTTCTGCTTGTTGGGAATACCGCCGTCGCCCTGCAGATCCGCCAGATTCACAAAGCTGATATTCGGGAAACCGTTCTGCCTGGCAAACTCGTCCATTTCCTGCTGGAACTGAGAGCTGTTCAGCATTCCCTGATAATCAAACTGACTGACCGTATCCATCGTCCTGTGCATGCAATCGCCGCAGACACAGATATTATTGGGCAGCTTGAACATTTTCCCCGCCTTGCTCTCAGGCCTGCGGCAGATAAAGCATACATCCTCGTATTCGCTGTTGTCGCTCTTGCCTGCATTCTGCGTTCTGGATGCGTCAGGACGATTCGCCTGCGGGCTCTCCTCTTTTGCGGCGTCATCCTTTTCGTTTTCACCACGGGAGTCAACGCCGTCGCTGATACCCGTCTCCTTATTATCGTCCTCTTCGTTGTATCTGTCAGACATATTTCCTCATTTCTGCCGTAAAGTGAGCTGTCATCGCTCCCGGCCTGATTCATTTTAATCTGCTTTTGTCATTATTTTTATACTAACACAGACTTTCGCCGCAGTCAAACAATAGAATCCATGCTTCGCAATAATTCTATTGTCAAGAATGAAAAAGTGTAAGGCCCGTAATCTGAACAGACCTTACACTTTAAGCTCCTTACTCTAATACAATCGGCTCAAGTTATTTTGCTTTATAATTCGGCAATTTCTTTTTTGAGTTTTTCGACTTCTTCCTGCACAAAAGGTCTGTCGGAAAAGCGCGAACGTTATTTACTCAATTTCCGTCGGTCTGGATCCCAGAGTAACCTCAATCTTCCGGTCCACATATTCCCCGTCCTCGGATCGCTTCACAGTGACGGTGACAGTCTCTCCTGCCTTAAAATACTGTATGGTCTCGGCCAAATCCGCATTGCTGCTGATTCTCTGCCCGTCAAACTTAACGATAATATCACCTACTCTGATGCCCGCTGCCTCTGCTGCGCATCCCTTCGCTACTTCTTTGACAAAGACTCCCCTGGGGAATCCAAACATAGTGGAAATTTCGTCCGTGACGGTCTGCATGGTGATACCCATGTATCCCATGTTCTCCTCCTCCACCTTTTCGATTCTGGTCTCCCGCTGCATCAGCTCCGATATGATCGGCTCCGCAGCATTGATGGGAATGGCAAAACCCATACCTTCCACACTGACCACGCCATCGTCTATTCTCGCCACATTTATGCCGATGACCTCACCGTTCATGTTCAAAAGCGCTCCGCCGGAATTGCCATGGTTGATGGCGGCATTCGTCTGGATATATCTGCCGGTGGATCCGTCCTCAGAGGTCATTTCCCTGTCCAGGGCACTGATAATACCGTTAGTAACCGACTGCCCGTATCCCAGTGCATTTCCGATTGCCACTACCGGCCTTCCCAGCTTCAGCTCATCGCTGTTTCCCAGCCTGGCAACCACAATGCAGTCCAGGGTCTCCTGAGACAACGCGGAAACGGGCACCGCAATTACGGCAATATCCATATCCGTATCCGTCCCTTTGACAACGGCTTGTGCCGTACTGTTGTCGATAAAGGTAATCTCCAGACTTTCCGCATCTTCCACCACATGATTATTGGTTGCAATCAGCAGCTCCGTATCGGTCTCTCCCACAATAATGCCCGAACCGCCGGCTACATTGTTCTTATGGTAGGTCTGGCCCCAGAGGTTCATGGCGGTGCTGGTGTAATTATTAACAATGGCCACCATGGCGGGCATGACATCCTCAACCATATCGGAAACATCGTCAACTACATACGAAACGTAACTGACTCCGGAATCCGGTTTTTTATCTGTAATCGGAAGATTCACAAGATTTTCCGGGAGTTCCGTGATGATGGCATTGTCGCTTTCCGCCGGGAAGAAATGATCCGCCCCCAGCCTGATCGCATAAAAGCCCAACCCTGCAAATAGTCCGAAGCACAGCCCAAGGCTGACACTGATCATCACCTTACGCCCGATTCCTCTGGAAGACCTGGCTTCCTTTTTCGCCGAAGCGGCTGCCTTCGCCGCTCTGATTTCTGCTTTCTTTGCCGCCCTGGCCTCTTTCCTGGCCGCTTTATCCGCCTTCTTATCATAAGGAGTTCCCTGCTGTTTTAATTCTTCCTCCGAATAAGTAGTGCGGTCAAAATAAGTCTCATTTTCGTACATAGCCCTTACTCCTTTCGCTTCCTGCATCTTTATGTTCACAGTATATCTTTTATTTGTGACAAAATTGTGATTGAAATGTGAAGCATAAATGAATTCCGAGCAAAATCTCCGGGCATCCTCTTTCTTCCTATTCCACGGTCACGGATTTTGCCAGGTTTCTGGGCTTATCCACATCACAGCCCCTGCCCACGGCCACATAATACGCAAAAAGCTGCAGCGGAATAATGGCAAGCGAATTGGTAAAGTAAGAATTGGTCTCCGGAATATAAACCACATAGTCCGAAGCCTTTTCAATGGCCTTGTTGCTCTCGCCGGTCACTGCCATAACAAAAGCGCCTCTGGCCTTCACCTCCACAATATTGCTGATTGTCTTCTTAAACAGCTCCGGCTGGGTGGAGACAGCCACCACCAGTGTACCGTCCTCAATCAGGGAAATGGTGCCGTGCTTGAGCTCGCCTGCGGCATAAGCCTCTGAGTGAATATAAGATATTTCTTTGAGCTTCAGGGACCCCTCCAGGGAGATGGCATAATCTATTCCCCTTCCAATGAAGAATATATCCCTTGCCCCCAAATATCTGTTGGCAAAGTGCTGAATTTTTTCCTTCTGTCCCAGCAAAAGCTCTATCTGGTCCGGCAGACGTCTCAGATCTCTTAAAAGCTGCTGGAATGTCTCTTCCTGAATCGTACCGCGAACCTTTGCCAGCTTCATTGCCAGCATATATAATGCTGCCAGCTGTGCACTGTAAGCCTTGGTGGTGGCTACGGCAATCTCCGGCCCGGCCCAGGTATACAGGCAGGCATCCGCCTCCCTGGCGATGGAACTGCCCACCACATTGACAATGCCCAGCACCTTGAAGCCTCTGGCTTTCGATTCTCTCAGGGCCGCCAGCGTATCTGCAGTCTCCCCGGACTGACTGATCACGATGACCATGCTATCCTCCTCGAGAATGGGATCCCGGTATCGGAACTCACTGGCTACATCTACCTCCACTGGAATCCTGGCAAGCCCCTCCAGCACATACTTTCCGGTGACTCCTGTATGATAGGCAGAACCGCAGGCCACAATATGTATCTTCTTTATCCTGCGCAGCTCCTCGTCACTCATTTTCAGCTCTTCGATTACAATATCGTCATTTTGGATTCTGGGGGAAATGGTATCTGTAATGGTCCTGGGCTGTTCATACATTTCCTTGAGCATAAAATGCTCGTATCCGCCCTTCTCGGCAGCATCCGCATCCCAATCAATGACTACCGGATCCTTGATCAATTCCTCCTCATCCTCTGAGAAAAACTGCAGGCCATCCTTGCGGAGCACCACCACCTCCTGATTTTCCAGATAAAACACATTCCTGGTATACCTCAGGATCGCAGGCACGTCGGAGGCAATAAAGCATCCGTCCGCGTTCTTGCCCACAATCAACGGACTGTCCTTTCTGGCCGCATAAATTTCGTCGGGATAGTCCACAAACATGATTCCCAGCGCATAAGAGCCTTCCACCCGGTGTAGAACCCTCATAACTGTTTCCAGGGGATTTCCCTTGTAATAGTAATCCATTAAATGGGCGATCACCTCCGTATCCGTCTCGGAGGCAAACTGGTAGCCCTTTTCCGTCAGCATCCTTTTCAGGGAAATATAGTTCTCAATAATGCCGTTGTGTACTACGGCGATGGTCCCTCCCATGTTAGTATGGGGGTGGGCATTCTTGTCGCTGGGAGCGCCATGAGTGGCCCAGCGGGTGTGCCCTATACCGGACTGTCCCGGCATGGTCTCCCCGCCCCTGGTCAGATTCTCAAGTACCTTCAGCCGGCCGATGGCTTTTCTGGTAACGATCTTAGTGCCGTCATACACAGCGAGCCCCGCTGAATCATACCCTCTGTATTCCAGCTTTGACAGGCCATCCAAAATAATAGGGGCTGCCTGCTTACTCCCAATATAACCTACGATTCCGCACATATAATTTCCTCCCTGCTGATGTCTCCTGTAACCTCTGTCGGCAGACTTGCGCATATCTCCGCAATATACTCTTTAAAAGTAAGATATGATTTTAAAAATTTCTTCATTACAGTATAGCATACCTGAAAAATGTTTACCACATTTATCTTCCGCTGCAATCCGAATCCGCCTCAGGCATATTTCCAATACTCTTTATTGGAAGTAAGCGCCGTAATCCATTTTCCCGGCAGTCTTCTGTAATTCTTCCCCAATCTGTATCCCATATACTTAAAGCCGCACTGCACGCAGAAGCCCGGGAACCGGTACAGCCTGCCTTCCCGTCTTAAACAGCGGAAGACCTCCCTTACCAGTTTTTTCCCCTCCGCTTCGGAGGGCACTCCCTCAAATACCTCCGGATGCTCTGCCTGAGAAACTCCCAGGTCAAAATTGCGCCTTAACTGCTGCATGTTGGTATAATTGTGGGAATGCAGCACCCGTGCCTCCGCCTCATAGGCAATCCCGTATCCTGCCCGGATCGCCCCCGCGGCATAAATCATATCCTCATTAAAGATAGTGTGGCGCACAAAACCACCCAGCTCCTCATATAAATCCCGACGATACGCAGCACATACATTGGAACAGAAAAAGGTTTTGATCCCCAGGTCGGGCAGGTCCTCCGCCGTCTTAATACGGGACTCCCCGGGATAATTAAAATTTCTGGAAATCCTTTCCCACTCGCTGCTGTCCGGCACTGGCAGCTGCCTCCCGTATGCCACCGCCACCCGGCTTTGATGTTCCCCTGTCACGGACATATGGCTTTTCTGCAAGTGTACCGTCAGCTTTTCGATCAGAAATCTATCTGCCGGCACGGCATCCTGGGTCATAAGCACAAATATATCCGCCTCGGAATACTGTACCGCCCTGTGCCTTGTCCCACCATGGTCAAATTCCTCCCTGGAAAGATGGTGAACCTCCACATTATGGTATGCCTGCACGGAAGCTTCCTCAAAATATTTTTCCTCCGTATTCATGAGAATAATTCTGTTTATCGGTATTGTCTGCCGCTTTAACCTGTCCAGCAGGACCGGCAGCTCCCGGCCCGGTCTATGCACGGGAATGATCACGTCAATTTTCAAACCTCTGTCCGCCTTTCTCCGTAAACCCCAGAAAGGGGAGCGTTTCCTGCTCCCCTTTACACTTCTCGATCATTGTTCGCTCAAATATTTTCTTGTTCTGGATTCGATCATTTCTCCCCGTTCCTGCACGCCCTCCGACACTTGGTAGTCCTCGTCGTCAAACAGGAACTGGTGCAGCCAGATTACATTGCTTTCAAGATCCAGAGGCACGACACAGCTGCCGCTGGCGCCAATGTTGCCTGTAGTGAATTTTCCTTCCTCAGGAAATCCGCTTTCGTCCACGATTTTGTACTTTGCAATATCACCCAGCATTTCCAGCATTTCTTCTTTGCTCAGACTGGTGTATACCTGGCTTACCACTTTGTTAAACAGATTTGTCAGCGTATTGAAATCCGCCTTCAACGCCTGATCCTGGATTGCCTTCAGGACAGTACGCTGCCGCTCAGTCCGGGCGAAATCATTTCCCACATAACGGATCCGGCAATAAGCCGATGCCTGAAGTCCGTCCAGCAGTTGGTAGCCGGCTTCCTTCACGGGCACATAATCGGAAGATTTCAGCACCTTCAGATCCTCCGCGGTCAGCTCACCCTTATCACCGCTGCCCTTCACGCCGTACTTCCACTGGGCCACAATACTCTTCTGATAATCGTTAAGATAACTGATTTCGTTCTGCTTGATCTCGACCCAGACACCGCCCAGGCCATCGATCACATCTATCAGGCTGTTATAGCCTATGGTCACAAAGTCTTCAATATCCATATCCAGATTTGTATTCAGCATCCGGATTGCCCGGGTAGGCCCGCCCTTTGCATAGGCAGCATTACACTTTGTGTAGGTATCGTTATCGTCTCCTTCACTTCTGCCGATATTCAGATAGGTGTCACGGTACACGCTGACCAGCTTGATGTCATGTGTATCCATATTGATGCTGGCAATCATGATAGTATCGCTGCGGCTGTTCTTTCCCACCTCTTTCTCATTTGTAGCATCTACACCGAACAGGGCAATATTCTTATATCCCAGCATGGTACTTTCTCCCTGGTCCTTGGCTTCCTTAATCTCCTGGGGAACTGCCAGCTGCTCAGGATCCAGCGTCATGACCCTCGGACCCTCGGTGGAAATACGTGATGCCAGCCAAAGTGCGACCAGCATAGCCAGAATTATAAGCACCTCAAAAACAAAAATAATCATCTTGCGCTTGTTTTTGCGCTTTGCCACCGCTGCCCTCGCATTTACGGGCCCCCCCGCCGGATTTCTTCTCTTCTGATTCGTTGCCATAATACCCTCTCCTTTTTATCAATAAGCATTCTTGTTGACAAAACCTGTAAAAAATGTCATAAAGATTATCTTAATGTCAAAACCAAGCGTCCAGTTTTCAATATAGTATATGTCGTAATCAATGCGTTTGCGTATGGACGTGTCTCCCCGCAGGCCGTTCACCTGCGCCCAGCCGGTCAGCCCCGGCCGTACCTGATGCTTTACCATGTACCTGGGAATCTCTTCCTTAAATTTCTCCACAAACAGCGGCCGTTCCGGCCTGGGACCCACAAGGCTCATGTCCCCTTTTAATATGTTAAACAGCTGCGGCAGCTCATCCAGGCTTGTTCTCCTTAGAAGCTTCCCTACCCTTGTCACCCTGGGGTCATCCCTGACCGTCCAGGCCTTCTTCTCCTCTGTCGGCTTTTGCTGCTCCATACTGCGGAATTTATACATATAGAAGGGCCTGTTATGAAGTCCTACCCGTTCCTGTCTGAAAATAACGGGACCGGGGCTTGTAAGCTTTACCAGCAGCGCCGCCAGCAGCATTACAGGCGAGGTTATGACAATTCCGAACAGGGAACCTGCAATATCCATGGCCCGCTTTATCAGCTTGTTCCCCATGTTTGTCAGCGGTACATACCGGATGTTGATCACGGGAAGCCCCATCAGATCCTCCGTGTAAGGCTTACTGGGTATCAGGCTGTTATAATCCGGAATAAACTTCGTATGCACTCCGGATTTTTCACAGATCCCAACAATCCGCTCCAGATAATCGTAATCCTTCAGGGACAGGGTAATCGCTATCTCGTCCAGCTTATTTTCCGGCAGAATGATCTCCAGATTTCCCAGACTGCCCAGAACCTTCACCCCTCGGTAGACCGTACCTGCCGGAATACTGTTATCCAGAATCCCCACCGCTGCATAGCCCCACTGGGGATTGTCCGTGATCCTGTCTATAAATTCCTCAGCAGCCCTGGAATAACCCACCAGAAGAAGATGTTTTAAATTGTACCCCTTGCTGCGTATTGTCCGCAGGCCCTTTCTCAGGGCAAGCCGGAACGAGGACGTAATCACAATGTTGAAGGCATAAAAGAACGCCATCACGGAACGGGATATATTGATTTCCCGGATGATCATATACAGAAGTATGATCAGCGCCATAATACCGATGGTATTCGCCTTCACGATCCCGAAAATCTCAAATCTCCTGCGCACCGTGCGTTTCGGCGCATATACCCCACAGGAATAGTAGATCAGCGCATAAATGGGAACAATAAAGATGAGAAGCCGAAAGTATTCTACCGCCGGAAGGACTCCCGGACCAGGCCCGCTGTTCAAAACGTAAAATTTGAATAAATAAGCAAGCATAAAGGACGCCACCGTGATGGCAGCGTCAATGATCACCATTAATCGGTTAAATACTTTCTGGTTATCCTTTATCATGAAATTTATTATAAGGGAAACTACTTATGAAATTATGAAGCTGTTTCTTAAGTTTTCTTAAGAAACCGAAAGACGTTTAGATAGAGCTGGCCCTGAATTGCCAGATAATTTTTCAGATGCTTCCAGCGGAACCTGACCTTATGTGCCCTTCCCGCGGCGCTGAACAGTCTGGCAAAGCCTTTTCCAAACCCTTTGGCGTAAGCCTTTCCCATCCCTTTTTTACAAAAAAACAAATATTTCGCCGCAAATCCGATCAGCAAGAAAGGCAGATTCCAGATCCGCTGAACCAAAGGCATGTTTTTGCCCACTACATAAATATTATTCGCCGCCGCAAGAACCGTCTTCCATTCATTGTACCTGGAGCCGCTGGAAGCACTGCCGTAATGGATCACTTCAGCCCCGGGTTCATAATAATTGTGATAGCCGTAAATACGGGCCCGATAGCCTATATCCAGATCCTCCATATAGGCAAAATGCTCTTCGTCAAAGTATCCGATCTCCTCAAATATGTTTTTGCGGTAAATTGCAGCACCGGCACAGGCTGTAAAAACCTCGCAGGGTACGGAATACTGTTCTGACGGTTTTCCCTTTCCCCGGGCATAGCCCCAGCCAAAGACGCAATAACGGTCGCCGGCGTCATCCAGCAGCTCAGGATTGTCCCACATCAGCATTCTGGCGCTGACAGAAAAGGCTTCAGGCCTTTTCTCAATAGCATAACATAAGCTCTTAATAAATGCAGATTTAACCTTTGTATCATTGTTCAATAAAATAACATAAGGGCTGTCGGAAAGCCCTATGCCCACATTGACGGCATGACAGAAACCGGTATTTTCAGGGAGCGCTTCCACCTGCACCCGGGGACGGCACTTGCGGGCAGATACTTCCCTGAGCAGCGCAAGACTGCCGTCCTCAGACCCGTTATCTACCACCAGGACTTGGTACTCCGGTGTATCCGGATCTTGATCCAGGATTGCATCCAGGCATTCCTCAAGAAATTTGATTCCGTTATAATTTGGTATAACAACCGTTACTTTACACATATTCTCTCCGTCAATATTCCGGTATATATAAAAGCCGGAATCCTCTCGCCCTCAGAGCCTCGCTGAGCCGAAGGCTGATTTGTACCGGGTCGGCATCTTCCGGCAGCGTGGACCAGTCAAACTTCTCCGTCCCCGGCAGGACAGCATAGCGAAGCCCCGTCACCTCCGTAAAAAGCTCTCTCAGGGATTCCCTCAGTTCCATGCAGCGCAGATCCAGGGCCTCCGCGTCCTGCTGCAGTACCGCACGATGCAGGTACCCGCTGTAGGCCGCAGGCAGTCCTCCATACATCACCACCCCGTCCGACCGCATCCGGCCGCCTGTAATCTTTCCCCCTGAGAGCAGTCTGCCCCCCACTGCCGCCAGATCCTCCCGGGTCCTTAACGGGCTCCCGCTGTATTCCAGCCGGTAAAAACCCGGATGGGCCAGATCTGCCGCCTTGGCCTGCCAGTTCCTTTTGTCTGCAAATCTCTGCAGGGCCCTGCGGCCTGCGTCATAAGCATAGCCCTTGCTCCAGGGATTCTCCGCCGTGGATCCGCTGTGACAGCGCCAATGATAAAGCACCTTGGGGATATGCAGAATGTCCCCCTCTCTGCCGGATAACACATCCACCGCCCGCAGAGCCAGATCATAATCCTGGGCTCCGTCAAATTCCCTTCTCAGACCCAGGCTTTGAATCAACTCCCGCTTCATTACCATAAAATGACAAATGTAATTATTGCACAGCAGCAGATCAAAGTTAAAATCTTCTTTATAATTCGGCTCATAGAACACCGTCATATCGCTATTGCACTTGTCCTCGTCAGAATACAGCAGCTGCGGTTCCCTTCCCGCACCATATTCTGCTTTGATCCGGCAGGCCATTTCATACAGGGCGTCGGCCGTCAGTACGTCATCATGGTCCAGAAGCCCCACGTAATCTCCGGAAACCAGCTCCAGCGCCCGATTGGTATTCTCCGAAATTCCGCCGTTACCCTCCAGGCGAACATAGCGGATACGGGTGTCCCTATACCTCTCAGCCACCCTTGAAACACTGTCATCCTCCGTAGCATCCGCCAGAATCAGCTCCCAGTTCGGGTAACTTTGAGCCAGCAGAGAATCTGCCAGCTCCCGGAGGCACCTTTCCGGAGTACGGTATGCCGGAACCACCACGCTGAACCGTAAGTTAAAATCCCCTTCCCGGGATTTACGCCTCTGAGTCTCCAGCAGATCCGGGGACGGCGGCATCCAGACGTAAGGTGGCTGCTTCCTCTGCTCCAGCCGTTCCTTAATTTCATAACATGTGTTTCTCATTCCGTTTCGTTTTAAAAAGTATAAAGTTTTTTTCAGATTGGATAAATTGATCTGTCCCATTTGTCCTTCTTATATGGAAATTCCCTGCCTGTGGGGCAGGGAATCCTTATTTGTTCCGCGCTGGCGGTTCACGTCTGACTGCATATGTCACCGTTCGGTGTCCGGCTGAAACTACAGCTCCGCCTTCAGGTCCTCTGTCAGCTGCTTCAGTCTCGCTTCGGCGTCCTCTATGCTGCTTCCCTTCACACCCATATAGAACTTGATCTTGGGCTCGGTACCGGAAGGACGGGCACAGCACCACTCGTCGTCGGGCAGTTCAAAATAGAGCACATTGGACTTGGGCAGTCCGGTCTTAGTCTCCGTATTGTCCGCCATGTCAACAATCCTGTCAGTCTGATAATCTCTGAATTTCAGCACCTTTCTGGCCCCAAACGCCTTGGGAGGATTTTTCCGCAGCTTATCCATGATCTCCGCAATCTGCTTCGCGCCGTCAATTCCCTTCATGGTAATGGTATACTGGCTCTCCTTATAATATCCATATTTTTCATAGGTATCCAGCATCATATCCCACAGAGTCTTTCCATGCTTTTTGCAGTACGCCGCCACCTCGCAGAGGCACATAACGGCAACGATTGCATCCTTGTCTCTGGCATGAGTTCCTGCCAGACAGCCGTAGCTCTCCTCCAGGCCGAACACATAATTGTTGCTGCCGGTCTGTTCAAAGAGCTTGATCTGTTCGCCGATGAATTTGAATCCTGTCAGCACCTCGATCAGCTTCACATTATACGCGGAAGTGATGGGTCTGGTCATATTAGTGGTCACAATGGTAGTCACCAGAGCCGGATTTTCAGGCATGGTCCCGGTAGCGGTCTTCTCCCTCAGGATATACTCCGCGATCAGCATACCGGACATGTTTCCGGTAAAGGAAACATACTCTCCGGTTTTGGTATCCTTGGCGTATACTCCCAGACGATCCGCATCGGGATCGGTGGCAAGCACAATATCCGCGTCCTTCTCCTTTGCAAGACGAAGTGCATATGTAAATGCCTTGGGATCCTCAGGATTAGGATAATCCAGCGTTGTGAAATTCGGGTCGGGATTCTCCTGCTCCGGAACTACATAAACATTTTTGAAGCCAAGCTCGGAAAGCACTCTTCTCACGGGCAGATTGCCGGTGCCGCACAGAGGGGTATATACAATCTTAATATCCTCTGCCATCTCCTGAATCACGTCGGGATGAATAATCTGCTTTTTCAGCTCCGCCATATACTTGTCGTCGATCTCCTTACCAATCACCTGGTAAAGCCCGTCGGCAATGGCTGCATCTTTTTCCATGGTCTTACACTGATGGAAGTCCTTAATGGCCTTAACCTCATCAATGATCTGTACATCCTTGGGGGCAGTAACCTGGGCGCCGTCCTCCCAATATACCTTATATCCGTTGTATTCCGGAGGATTATGGCTTGCCGTCACCACGATACCTGCTGTACAGCCCAGGGTGCGGAGCGCGAAGGAAAGCTCAGGGGTGGGCCTCAGGGAATCAAAGACATAAGCCTTAATGCCATTGGCCGCCAGACAAAGCCCTGCCACATCGGCAAATTCCGGCGACATCCGTCTGGAGTCATACGCAATGGCAACACCCTTTGCCTGGGTACCCTGCTTTAAAATAAAATTTGCCAGGCCCTGGGTAGCCTTGCGCACAGTGTATACATTCATGCGGTTGGTTCCGGCACCGATTATACCACGCAGGCCGCCGGTTCCGAATTCCAGCTCCTTGTAAAACCGATCTTCGATTTCTCCCGGATCGTTGCGAATTGCCAACAGTTCATTCTTTGTGTCCTGGTCAAAATAATCGTCCTCCAGCCAGAAATTGAATTCCTCCATGTAGCTCATCCTATTTTACCTCGTTTCTGCCCCCACGGGCTTTTTTACCATATCAGTAAGATCATTGTACCATATTTTTTACCGGTGTACCACACATAAATGTTATAAATATCATTTGTAATTTAATAGTACCGATATATTTCTTTCTCATGAATCTCCCTGACCAAGTCCCGCATATCCTCCAGCACTGCTTCCCTGTTTTCCCCTGTCAGGCGGTAATTTCCCGTCTGCATCTGCTCCAGCATATACCGGTTGATCTCCGGCGAATAGTGGATCATGTCCATGTAATTGTCCAGATTACAGATAATATCCCTGTCATTCTGAAAATAGTAGACCTCCACATTGTCAAAGGAAAGCAGCATGGTAAGCGTTTCCTCCAATATATATAGTCTTTCCTCATCCTCTCCGTTCACCCAGGCGCAGTCCCACCACAGCATGGAATAGGGCGGCACCAGAAAGCGGTATTGTATTTCGGGATGCGCCGCAAGCTGGCCGGCCAGCTTGTTCACGTTTTCCCGCACCGTCTCCCGATACAGCTCCGGATCCTTTTTTACAATATCCTGCCCTGCATCCTGCGGCCTGTCATACCATCTCATGGCTCCCTCTGCGCTGAAATTCTTGTCTGCCGCCCAGTAGTATGCCGCTCCCCCCGTATTAATTCCCTTCACCGAGCTGACAATCATAGCCGGAATCTTTTCCAGCAGGATTTCCTTATTATACAGGTACGGGAGGTCATCCAGGGGCGTCTCCGTATAAAGATAACGCGGGATCCCCTCCTCAAAAAGCTGTACCTCCGGGGAGGCATTCATGGCAAAAATATCCAGACACCAGAAAATATTCCCAAGCTGCCGCCGCTCTTCCGCCATCTCCACATAGTACAGAAGATCCGCCATGGAGCCGGAAGCCCTGATTACCTTCAGCGCATTACAGCCATATGCCTCATTCAGCTGTTCCGTGTCAAAATTTTCCGCCACAGATGAGCCCACCAGCAGACTGTCATACCGGAAATTGCGTATGGTGCCCGCCATCTGATTCTCCCTGTCATTCAGAACAGCCTCCAGTCCGAAAAAAGGTTCGTGATACTGGTAAAAAGGATCCAGCAGCCACACCACGGCGGCAACCAAAATCAATTCCCCTATAATAACAATTGCTATTCGTTTCAATGCCGTTTTCTTACTTGTCATTTCCACTCCCATTCCGCCCCACCGCCGGGAACAATCGCCGAAATGCGGAAGAATCGCTTTAGCGGTTCTTCGAGGAATGATTTCGTTTTCTTGGGTTGCGTACTTTACGACCTTCGAAAATCTTCATTCCTTTCACACCTAGAAGTTAATAGGCGTTTGCGAAACGCCAGAACCCGCATAAATACGGGATTCTCTTTGTTA
>CANPOY010000029.1 GCA_947575805.1 uncultured Lachnospiraceae bacterium | reverse complement strand
CATTTTTCGGAACACGAAAAACTCCAATGCCCTCAACGGGCTAAAGCCGTAATGTGAAAAGTGAAGGAGCCCCAGCTTCCGCTGAGGCTCCTTCACTTTTCTTATGAGGGGGAGATAGTGAGTTCATCAACTATCTGAAATATATAATACCCGCAAAATGTGTCTAAAGTGTGTCCATTTCCTAATCTAAGTCTTAAAAAGTATTAAAAAACCATATAAATAATATTGCCTATTTCTGTTTTTGGGGCTGTATCTTCGTACGGAACAGGTACCACATGCCTCCTGCCAGGCAGATGGAAGAATAGGTACCGCACACAATGCCCACCATCAGGGGCAGCGCAAAGTCACGGATACTGGTCACTCCCATAATATACAGCACTGCTACCATGATGAAGGTAGTCAGGGAGGTGAAAATGCTCCTGGACATGGTCTGGGTAATGCTTCGATTTACAACATCCTTCAGATCATCCTTGGAGGACATCACTGCCATGTTCTCACGGATCCGGTCGAAAATAACGATGGTCGCATTGATAGAATATCCCACAATGGTAAGCATACAGGCCACGAAGGTATTGCTTACGGACACCTTTGCAGCCGCATAGAAGGCAAGCACCACCAGCACGTCATGAAGCAATGCAATAATGCTGCTGACACCGAAGCGGAGATCCTTGAACCTGATCCTGATATAGATCAGCATACACACAATGGCTACTACCACGGCAATTATGGTGTCTGACTTCATCTCGTTACTGATGGTAGAGCTGATGGTCTCGGAGGTAATCTTACTCTCCTCGATGCCCCAATCTTCCATGAGCATCCGATTGATAGCCTCTCTCTGCTCCACAGTAAGAGTGCTCGTCTTGAAAATTACCTCGTCGGAGTCCTGCACAGTCTGAATCTGTACCGAGCTTCCCGTAATGTTCTCGATCCCGGGCACGATCTTTTCATTGGCCGTTTCCAGGGTTATTTTCTCGTTAAACACCACCGTTGTCTGGGTACCGCCCTTAAATTCCAGGCTGTAGTTCAGGGCATCACCGGTTTTGGCCTTGCTCACGCCCATGACCACAAATCCCGCCACGATCACTGCCAGGGAGATACCGAAGAAAGCACCCTTCCTGGAAAGCAGGTCCAGGCTTTTGTGTTCCCTGCCTACACCGTAGAACTTTTCATTCTTCAGGCCGATGGCATAGAACGCATACAGAATGTATCTGGTCACCACCAGGGCCGTGAACATGGAGACCGCAATACCAAGAGCAAGGGTCTGGGCAAATCCCTTAACGGTTCCGGGGCCTAAAAGCAGGAGCACGCCCGCTGCCAGCAGGGTGGTGATATTACCGTCCACAATGGCCGAAAGAGCCTTGTTAAATCCCACCTTAACCGCTTCCCGCACAGTCTTTCCCACGGCAAGTTCCTCTCTGATCCGGGCAAAAATAATCACATTGGCATCCACCGCCATACCGATGGACAAAATAATACCGGCAATACCGGACAGGGTCAGTGTCATGTCAAAGCCCTTTATCAGCAGCACCACCAGGGCCGTGTAGGCAAGCAGCGCAATGGCGGATGCCAGACCGGGAATCCGGTACATAATCATCATGAACAGCATCACCAGGCACAGGCCGATAAATCCTGCCTTGAGGCTCGTGGAGATGGCATCCACACCCAGCTGGGCGCCCACCACTTTGGAATGCAGCTCCTCCAGCTCCAGCTTCAGGCCGCCGATCCGGATGGTGGAAGCCAGGTTCTCTGCCCGTTCAAAGGATTCCATGGGTGAAATCTGGGCATTGCCGTCGGTAATGACTGCTTCCACCCCGGGGGCGCTGATGATGGCACCGTCGTAATAGATAGCCAGGGATTCCCCCTTTTCCTTTGCGTTCCGGGTAGCGTCTGCAAATTTCTGCCTGCCTTCCTCGGTCATGGTAAGGCTGACGGCATACCGCACATTCCCCATCTGCTGGTCTCGCAGGCTGCCCGCCTGAGCATCCGCCACATCGGTGCCTGTCAGCACGACAGATCCGTCCGCCAACAGTTCATCAATGGTTTTATTCATTACATAGGTGTATCTGTCATAGTTGGCATTTCCCTCGGAATCCGTCTGGGCAATAAAGTACAGTGCCCCGGGCCGTCCCAGCTCCTGCAGGATGGCGTTGGCATCACTGACGCCGGGAATCTCAATGTTGAGCCTGTCGGTGCCCTCCTGATACACAATGGCCTCCGTGCTGTACTGCTCCACGCGCTTCTGCAGCTTCTCCCTGGTGTCCGCCATATCCGTGGCGCTGGGCGTCTCGTCCCCCACCACCTGGTAAGTAATGCTGACACCGCCTGCCAGATCAAGTCCCAGCTTGATCGTAGACGCACTGCCGTCTCCCGCCGCATTGACACCGAATATGTCAACATAGGTCACACCCACGAGAAGCAGGAGGATACAAAGCAGTATTACAATAGCTTTGTTCTTTTTCATAATTCTTTCGTCCTTTCTGTCTTCTGACTTTCTTTTTCCGAAACGGGATCGGTTTCTTCCTGCTTCTCCATCTCGGAAACCTTCAGCATAATCGCACATTCGATTCTCTTGCGCTGAAGCTCACAGCCTATATCATAGGCATCATTAATATTGCCATGGAAATTGTAGGAGTTTGCCGCACAGCCGCCGCTGCAGTAAAACTTTGCAAAGCATTTCCTGCACTTCTCCTTGGCGTACACATTACAGCTCTTGAACTCGTCCCGAATATCCTCTCTGAGGATGCCCTCCCGGACATTTCCCATGAGGAAATCCTCGTTGCCCACAAACTGATGACAGGGATAAAGGTCTCCCCAGGGCGTCACGGCAAGATATTCCGTCCCTGAGCCGCAGCCGGACAGACGCTTTGCCACGCATGGCCCGCCTTCCAAATCTATCATAAAATGGAAGAAATTGAAACCCTTTCCTGCTTTTTTCCTTTTGATCATTTCCGCCGCCAGCCGATCGTACTCTTCCTTCAGTTTAGGCACGTCCACCTCCTGAATGGCGTAATCGTCCTCCGGCCCTGCCACCACCGGCTCCACGGAAATCTGCCGAAAGCCCTGATCGGCCAGATGCAGGACATCCTCGGCGAAGTCCGGATTGTTGTGGGTATAGGTTCCCCGCACATAATAAGCCGTCTGCCCCCTGCTTTCCGCCGCCTTCTTAAATTTCGGCAGGATCAGGTCATAGCTTCCCTGGCCGCCCCGGAAGGGACGCATCCTGTCGTTGACCTCCTTGCGCCCGTCGATGCTGAGTACAATGTTTGCCATCTCCCTGTTGACGAATTCCATGATTTCATCGTCCAGCAGGACACCGTTGGTAGTCAGGGTAAACCGAAACTTTTTATGAAAGGGTTCCTCCAGGCTTCTGCCGTATTCCACCAGCTCCTTTACCACCGGCCAGTTCATCAGCGGCTCCCCGCCAAAGAAATCTACCTCCAGATTCACTCTGCTGCCGGAGTTAGCAACCAGGAAGTCCAGCGCCTTCTTTCCCACCTCAAGGCTCATCAGCGCCCGCCTGCCATGGTATTCTCCCTCCCCGGCAAAGCAGTACCGGCATGCCAGGTTGCAGTCATGGGCAATGTGCAGGCACAAAGCTTTAACCACCGTCTCCCGCTTTTTAAAGTGGGAGACATAATTTTCATAAAGATCCGGGGCAAAAAGCTGCCCCGCTGCCTCCAGCTCCAGCACCTCATCCACTGCCTCTGCTGCCTCCTCCTCGGAGCAGTGAAGGTTTGCAAGGTTCAAAACCGCCGCCCTGATCGTGGCGGCATCCTTAATTCCCTCGTTTACAAGGGGTTCCACCAGCGGGATCATGTCATAGACAATATCATCCACCACATGGACAGATCCGCTGTTTACATCCATTATTATATTGTACCCGTTACTTTTATACTGATGTATCACAGATGTCTTTCCTTTCCACAAAGAGCAAGCAGCGACCTGAATCGCTGCTTGCTCCTAACATCTCCGCCGCTTATTTCATCTTCTCACAGCTCTGATTTCCTACTGTACAGGAAGTCTTGCACGCGGACTGGCAGGATGTCTGGCACTCGCCACAGCCGCCTTTCTTCACAGACTCCTTCAGATTTCTGGTTGTCAAAGTCTTAATGTGCTTCATTACACTTGCCTCCTTATCCTTCACTTCTTCGAACTCACAAGCAAATCCAGTATATCATAAAATTCTTTTTTGTAAAACACTTTTTTTCAAACTTAATACCTAACTCAGCATCCCGCCCAGCATTCCGCCTCCCGCGCATAGCGCGAAAGTCGTAAAAAAGGATCTGCCGAAGGTCACGCCGGCCTCACCCGCGAAGACGGAAATCAACGCCAGAATCAAAAAATATGCAACCCCTTCCAGCAGCCCCCACAGAAATTTCCGGCTCTTCATCTTCTTTCCTGCCATAAACCCGGCAAAAAAGGTAGCAGCCACATAGATTACAATGATTGCAATCGTTACCACCTTTTCCCCAAGCCCCAGCTTATAAAGCAGAAATGTAAGCAGCATCAGGAAAGCCCCTGTCAATATGTAGGAAAATAAAAGACTTTTCAGCAGAAACACTGCCGGTATTCCGCCGCCCTTAGACGATTGTTCCATGATTTCCTCCATGTCCCTGTACGGATTTTTCTTTATAGAATATGCTGCATTTACAGTAAACTTGACAACAGCTTTTCCTATCATGTATAGTAAGTAGTGCATACTATAATATATTTTTTAAGAAAAGGAGTGATTTTTTGGATACCCCAGGTGCCATACAACTTGTCGTCGTACTGATTCTCGTAATTCTGTCTGCTTTTTTCTCCTCTGCGGAGACTGCCCTGACTACAGTGTCCCGGGTGCGGATGCGCAGCCTTGAGGAGGAGGGGAACAAGCGTGCGGCAAGAGTCAACAAAATATTGGAAAACTACAGCAAAATGCTCAGTGCCATCCTGATTGGCAACAACATCGTTAATCTGTCAGCGTCCTCGCTGATCACTACCCTGGCTGCCCGTATTAACCTGGCGGTGGGTATCGCTACCGGTACCCTGACCCTGGTGATTCTGGTCTTTGGCGAAATTGTTCCCAAGACGTGGGCAATGCTGTCTGCGGAAAAGCTGTCCCTTACATACAGCGGAATCATATACGGTCTCATGCAGCTCATGACCCCGGTAATCTTTCTGCTGGACAAATTATCCAACGTCATTCTGCGTCTGTTGAGGATTGATCCCAACAAAAAGGCCAGCACCATGACGGAGGCGGAACTGCGCACCTACGTGGAAGTCAGCCACGAGGACGGTGTCATTGAGTCCGAAGAACGGGAAATGATCTACAATGTGTTCGATTTCTCCGATGCCCTGGCAAAGGATATTATGGTTCCCAGAATCAATATGGTAACGGTAAACGTAACCGACACCTATGAACAGATCCTTCATGTATTCCGCGAGTCCATGTATACGCGGCTTCCCGTATACCAGGACGATCAGGACAACATCATCGGCATCATCAATATCAAGGACTTTATCCTCACCGAGGATGAAGAGCATTTTCAGGTCACAAATATTCTGCGGGATGCCCATTATACCTATGAATTCAAAAAAGTGGCCGATCTGCTCATTGAAGTACGTGAAAAGACCACCAGCGTGACCTTCGTGCTCAACGAATACGGCGCCACCGTGGGAATGATCACTCTGGAAGACCTTCTGGAGGAAATCGTGGGAGAAATCCGCGATGAATATGACGCCGACGAGGATGAGCTGATCCAGCAGAAAGGGGAACGCACCTGGCTGGTGGAAGGCAGCATGAAACTGGATGACATCAATGACGAGCTGGGAACTAACCTGGACAGCGAGGATTATGACTCCATCAGCGGCATTATCATCGAAAGCTTAAGCCGCCTGCCGGAGGATAACGAGGAGGTCGTCCTGGAAAACGGCATCCGCCTGAAGGTTCAGGGCATCGATCAGAACCGCGTAAGAAAAGTGCTGATGATTCTGCCTCCGGAAGCGGATACCCGGGTAGAAACAAACAGCGCGGATAATTCCGAGGCCGCAGAAGACAAAAAAACAGATTCATAAATCTGATGCAATTTGAAACGGAGGATTACTGCTATGAATGATTACCTGATCTATACCGACGCTTCTGCGGATATTGCTCCCGAAATCGTCAGCAAATATGATATACGGTTTGTAGCCATGAATTACACCGTAGGTGCCGAAGAACGACTGTGTGCCAGCCTGGAGACCCCGGAATTTCTAAAAAGCTTTTATGACGCCCAGCGCGCCGGGAAGGAAACCCATACCAGCCAGATTACTCCTCATTTTTATACGGAGACTTTCGCACCTCTGCTGGCTGCCGGGCAATCCGTCCTATACCTTTCCCTCTCCAGCGGCCTGACAAAGACTTTTGATTCCGTAAATCTGGCGGCTGCGGAGCTGGCGGAAGAATATTCCCGGAATAAGGTAGTGGCTGTGGACAGCCTCTGCGCTACAGGCGGCATGGGCCTGTTGCTGGAGGCTGCCGCCCACAACCGGGAAGCAGGGCTTTCCATCGACGAAAATGCCGCCTGGCTCAATGAGCACCGTCAGGATGTGGTACACTGGTTTATGGTGGATGATCTGATGTATTTGAAGCGCGGGGGCAGAATCCCGGCCACCACCGCAGTCCTGGGTACCGCTTTAAACATCAAGCCGCTTTTAAAGATTGACGGGGAAGGCCACCTGATCACTCTGGAAAAGAAGCGGGGCTACAAGCTGGCCCTGAAGGAATTATCCGGCAAATATGCCGCAGCACGGGACGTAAGTCATCACCGTGTCTACATCGTCCACGGGGATTGTCCCGACCATGCGGATGAACTGGAAAAGCTTGTCCTGGCCGTAAACCCGCAGGCAGAGATCACAAAAATGCTGCTCTGCCCTATCATCGGCGCCCACACTGGCCCCGGTATGGCGGCAGTTATTTTCTTCGGCAACCGTTCTCTGTAACGTTTTCCGGGGGAACGGCTCTGTTGCATCTATCCGAATCGTCCTGACACATAATCCCGCGTGCGCCGATCCCGGGGCCGGGAAAACAGCACCCCGGCGGGGCCGGCTTCCACCAGCTCCCCCGTCAGGAAAAAGGCAGCCTCATCCGAGACCCGGACAGCCTGCTGCATATTGTGGGTCACGATGACCACTGTGTATTCCTTCTTCAAATTCTTCAGCAATTCCTCGATCTTCAAAGTAGAAACCGGATCCAGGGCAGAGGTGGGCTCATCCAGCAGCAGCACCTCCGGCCCTGCCGCCAATGCCCTGGCAATACAGAGCCGCTGCTGCTGTCCCCCCGACATTCCCAGGGCCGGCTTCTGCATCCGCCCCTTCACCTCGTCATAAATTGCCGCCTTCCTCAGGGCTTGCTCCACAATCCCGTCCAGCTCCTGCCTGCCCCTGACACCATGCAGCCTGGGACCGTAAGCAATATTGTCATAAATGCTCATGGGAAAGGGTGTGGGCTGCTGAAAGACCATACCTACCTTTCTTCGAAGCAGGGTGGTGTCTACCCGCCTGTCATAAATGTCCTCTCCATCCAGCAGAATTTTCCCTTCCAGCCTCTTATTTTCCACCAGATCGTTCATTCGGTTGAAGCATTTCAAAAGACTGGATTTCCCGCAGCCGCTGGGACCAATGAACGCCGTAACGGTATGGCGCCTGATCTCCAGATCCACATTTTTAAGCACATGGCTGACTCCGTACCAGAGATTGAGCCGCTGTACCGATATTTTACTTCTCTCCATAGCTTCCGCTCTCCCGTCCGTATTTACGCTTCCCTGCCCGCCAGAAACTTCCTCTTCTTCGCCTTTCCCGCCGCCAGCTTCAACAGCAGGTTGAGCAGCAGTGCAAAAGCCAGCAGGACACAGCCGATGCCGAAGGCTGCCCCATAGTCTCCATTCTCCATCTGCAGATAAAGCTCGATCGCCAAAGTTCCTCCCGGCTCCAGCGGCTTTTTTAAAAGCCCTTTCCAGCCGGGCAGGAGCCTGGCGCTCCCGGCCGTAAAAAGCAGCGCGGCAGACTCCCCCACGATTCGCCCCACCGCCAGAAGGATCCCCGTCCGGATTCCCGGCCCCGCTGCAGGCAGCAGGATCGTCCGGATCATATACCACTTAGGTACTCCCATCCCCAGGGCGCCGTTTCGGTATCCTTCCGGCACCGCCCGCAGCGCCTCCTGGGTATTCCTGACAATCAGCGGCAGCACCATCAGCGCCAGGGTAAGCGCCCCGTTTAAAAGCGAATAGCCAAGTCCCAGCGCATTTCCAAAAAATACCATGCCGAACAGACCGAAGATTACCGAGGGAATTCCTGCCAGAACCTCCGTGGCAAATTCCGCCAGCCGCACCAGCCTCCCCCGCCCGGCATATTCATTCAGATAAATTGCACCGCCCACTCCCAGCGGCACGGCGATCATCAGCGTGAGTACCGTTATGTACAGCGTGTTCAGCAGGTTTCCCGCAATCCCTGCGGTACCTTTCAGTTCGCTGGTGACCGTAATCAAAAATTTCAGGCTTAAGCTACGGAACCCCCGGGAAAAAACATATCCTGCAATTCCCAGCAGCAGAAATACCGACAACCCGGCGGCTCCGTAAATCACCGCCAGCAGAAACGCATCCGGCAGGCTCCCCTGCCTCCGGGACAGGAGGACTCCTTTCTCGTTCATATACCGCTCTCCTTTTTCACGGCCCGGTTCAATGTGATATTCACTCCCATAATAAACAGATACAGCACCAGTCCTATGGAAAACAGCACCTGCCTGTGCACCCCCTGGGCATATCCCATCTCGCCGACAATGGCCGTGGTCAGGAACCGTACTGATTCAAAAGGCAGGGGCAAATTAACACTGCCCCCGGATACCAGGGTAATAGCCATGGCTTCCCCTGCGGCTCTGCCCACCCCCAGCGCCGCCGCTGCCGTGATTCCCGGCCTTGCGGCGGGCAGAACCACCTTAAAGATTGTCTGCACCCCCGATGCCCCCAGCGCCAGGGAGGCCTCCCTTATGTCCGGGGCCACTGCCCGAATGGCCGACTCGCTCATATGAATCACCGTCGGCAGGATCATCACCGCCAGCACCAGGGAGGCGGACAGCAGGTTTGCGCCGCCCGTAAACCGATGGGTATCTGACCCGGCAAATATGCGCAGCTCCAGCTTGTAGATGAGAGGGCTCAGCAAATGAACTCCCAGCAGACCGTAAATCACGGAGGGGATGCAGGCCAGGAGCTCCACCGCCTGCCTTACAGACTCCGCACCGGGCTTTCCCGACTCCGCCAGATATACTGCCGTAAGAATCCCTGCCGGAACTCCCAGCAGGACGGCCAGCCCCGTTCCCGCCAAAGATGCCAGAATCACATAAAAGATACCGAATTTCGGCTCCGCCGCCGTGGGTGCCCAGACCCTGCCGAACAGAATTTCTTTCCAGCCGATTTTAAGAACGGCGGGAAGACCGTTAGCAATCATGTACAGCGTGATGGACGCCACCGCTAGGATTACCGCCCAGGCACAAGCCGTAAAAAGGACTCGTGCCCGCCGCTCCGCTGCTGCCCCTGTACTTACACCGCCCCGAATATTCAACCCCTCCTTTCCTGACCTCCCAGGTCCTGATCTTTGGTTCCCTGTCCCCCGGTCTCCCGATCCCCGGGCTCTTCCGGCACGGCAAGCCCCATCTGTTCCACCACTGCCCGGCCCTCTTCCCCCAGCACATACGCAAACCAGGCCCTGACCAGCTCACCCTGTTCCTCGATTCTGCCCGCAGTTGCCATCACAAAGGGCCTGCTCAGAATGTATTTGTCCCTTTCCACATTTTCCGGATCAGGCTTCACCCCGTCCAGTTCCAAAGAGATGACACTCTCATCCACCGCTTCCATGGATATGTAACCGATTGCTCCGGGCGTGGATGACACCCTTGCCAGCACCGCACCGGTACTGTTCAGTTCATTGGCGTAGTCGCAGGCATAATTGAGTCCCAGAAGCTCCTCGAAGGCTTCTCTGGTACCGCTGCCCGCCGTATGCCCGATGACCACGATGGGAAGCTCTTCTCCGCCCACCTGGCTCCAGTCGGTAATTCCGCCGGTATAAATCTCTATGAGCTCCTGTCTGGTCAATCCCTGCACTCTGCTGCCGGGATCCACACAGACCGCAATTCCGTCCAACGCCACGATATTCTCCACAGCGCCGCTTTCCTTCTCTTCCGGTTTCAGGCTTCTGGAGGAATTGCCTATGTCTGCGCTTCCGGAGACCACCGCCGCGATTCCCGCTCCGGAACCTACACACTCTACCGTCACCCTCACACCTGGGTACTTCTCCATAAATCCCTCCGCCAGTGCATTTGACAGCCTCTCCATAGAAGTGCTGCCTGCCAGGCAGATGCTGCCGGACAGCTCCGCCTCCTCCACCGGGCCTGCCGTCCTTCTTCCGCAGATGGACAGCCAACAGATCAGCCCCCCGGCAATCAACAAAAATATCGCCCTTTCCCTCATGCGCTTTGCACCGTCTCCAGGATTCCGTCCGCAACGGCCTGGGCAATGTCCCGGAATCGTTCGTCGAAAAGCTGATTATCCGCATCCGTATTGATAAATCCAACCTCCAGTAATACTGCAGGCATTTCCGTCCTGTTCAGCACTACCAGATTCGTTCTCTCATTGACCCCCTGATCAACGAAACCCACATCCTCCAGTCTGGTGTTAATGTTTTCCGCCAGCCTTGCAGCCTCACCGTAACGGTTGTAGACAAGAGATTCCACTCCCGTGTACTGATTGGGATAGGGGCTGGAATTCCGATGTATCGAGACAAAATAATCCGCGTTCACCGCATTACCTTCCATCGCCTTCTGATGGGGGGATTCGTACAGATCCGTGTCCCGGGTGTAATAAACGTTCACCCCGTTTGCCTCCAGAATCGGGCCGATTGCCAGCGCCAGAGCCAGGGCATCGTCCTTTTCCTGTCTTCCGTTGTACGTAGCGCCGGGATTGCTGCCTCCATGTCCCGCGTCGAGCACCACCAATGCCATGCCGCACCTCGCAAAATCTTTTGTATATTGTATGCTTAAAAGCAAAATCAGTGCCGGTCCGCAAACAGTTCGGGCTTGTAAATATGTCTCGCATAGGATACAATATGGTATTGAAACTACCCGCTGCCCTTTGACAGATATGCGGAGAAATCATCCGCAGGCGGCCAGATAAGGAGAACACTTATGAAATCTCGTTGGAAAATTTTCCTGCAGGCAGGAATCAGCCTGTTTATTCTATATCTTTGTATCCACTATTGGGACAGCCTCATTCATTTACTGAAGCTGCTTCTGGCAGCCGGAACACCGCTTTTGATGGGATGTGTCCTTGCTTATATTTTCAACATTCCCATGACCTTTTATGAGCGGCACTATTTTCCCGGAAGCAAAAAGGCCGGGATCATAAAAAGCCGCAGACCGGTCTGCATGCTGCTGGCGTTTCTGAGTGTGCTTGCCGCCGTACTTTTGCTGCTGCGCATCGTTATCCCTGAGCTTAGCAGCTGCGTTACGCTTTTGCTCACCAGTGTGCCTGCGGCTCTGGCCGAGATCGGGGAATCTCTGGCAGAGAAGCCCTGGATTTCCGACTCCATCCAGGAATTCTTTGATACGATGGACTGGCAAAAGTCCCTGACAAATATCGTGTACTCTGTCCTGGGCGGCCTGGGAAGTGCAGGGGACTATGCGGTGACCATTGTCTCCAGGACGGTTACCACCGCCGCAAACCTCATGATCGCCTTTATTTTCTCCGTCTATATTTTAGCCGGCAGGGAAACTCTGGGCAGACAGTTGAAAACATTGTCAGACCATTACCTGCGATCCGGGTGGCTCACGAAGATTTCCCATGTACTGGCCATTGCCAACGACTGCTTTCACCGCTATATCGTGGGACAGTGTACGGAAGCAGTCATTCTGGGCGCACTCTGCACGGCGGGAATGCTGCTGTTCCGCTTCCCCTATGCCGCAGTGGTGGGCGTCACCGTTGGCTTTACCGCTCTGATCCCTGTTGCCGGGGCTTACATCGGAGGCGCCGTGGGATTTTTGCTGATCCTCACTTCATCCCCCCTGAAGGCAATTCTGTTCGTGGTATACCTGGTCACTCTCCAGCAGCTGGAGGGAAATATCATTTACCCCAAGGTGGTGGGAACCTCCCTGGGCCTGCCGGGGATCTGGGTGCTGGCCGCAGTCATTATCGGCGGCGGAATCAGCGGGATCGGCGGGATGCTGGCAGGCGTGCCCATAAGCGCCTGTCTCTATCGGCTGATCCGGGAGGATGTCCACAAGGATGACCGCAAAGAGAAAACGGTGTCTGCATAATACAGACACCGTCCCTGCCATACAAAGTTATTTTCCCGGCCTGCCTTACAGACTTTCGTCCACTGCCGCGCCTTTTATATCCTCCTCCAGAAGGTTCATCCTTCTGAGCATGTCCTGAACCTCCTTCTGCACATCATCCGAAGATCTGGTAAGATCGGAGAATTCTTCGGGACTGAGCTCCTCAATCCATGCCTCTTCCTCTTCCCGTTTCTCCTTCTGGCTCTCCAGCAACTCTTCCTTCTCTTCTTTTTCTTCCTTGATCTCCTCCGCCTGTTCTTCTCTCTTTTCCGTTTCCTCATCCACATGATCCATGCCTTCCTGCATGGCCATGCTCACAATTTCATCGTTGGCAGCCTCCATAATACCGTCTGCCTGCCCCCAGGCATCTGTCATGTTATGGTACTTCAGCCGTTCCCGACGGGTGCTCCGGATAGACGCATTCTCCCCCAGAATCTGCCCCTGGCTCTGAGCCAGCTTCTGCTCCTGAACCTTCCTCTCCTGCTTCAGGTTCTCCAGATCCTGCCGATATGCTTCCTCTCCGATTTCTCCGTTTGCTCTGGCAGCATCCAGGACTTCCTGACGCTTGTCAATATCGGCCAGCCCGTCCTGAAACCCGATGCACTCTTCCTGCAGCTCTTTTACGTGCTGACGACTTTCCTCCATACCCTCATCTATCTTCAGATCGCCATGAAATGCCTCACCCACCATCTTCATGGCTTTCTCCTGGGCCTTGGCCTTCTTCTCCCCGATCCGGTCCCGCAGAGGGCTTTCCTGATTGGGATTCAGATCCCCCGCAAAAATCGTCTTTCTGTTTTCCTGCCCCTTTTCCGCACCCTCCATGGCCGCCCTGCCAGGCTGTGCGCCGACATACAGCGTAATATTGTTGTCTACCTTCATTACAGTGCCCCCCGTCTTCTTTCCTTACTCTTAATATCGGCACCGGGCGCGCAAACCTTAAGCAGCAGATCCGACAACGTTATTTCTTCTTTGCTTTTATAATACCGATTGCCGTCGCGCCGATCGCCGCAACGGTAATGGCGGAGGCAACATTTTTGTGTTCGGTCACAAGCTTTTTGCCTTCTGTAATTGCCTTCCGTCCGCTTCTGGCAGCTTTTTTCACCGTGGTCTCCTCCGGAGCTTCCAGTTCTTTTTCCTCCACAAGTCCGCTGTCCTTTAACAGGGTTCCCAGATCGGTGTCTCTGATTTTGCGGATCATCACCTTTATCGCTTCTTTCTCCGGCAGCGTCAGATCCATCTGTGAAAGGGGACGCTTATCCACAGCGTAATAGCAGGCTCTTAAAAGCTCTCTCACGTCGTACTTGCTGCCCCAGACCTCCGGGACGCCTCTGTCTACCTTCAAAAGCGTATACACAGCCTCCATCCCCGTACGGATAGAGTACTCCGTCGTGAAAATCGTATCTCGCGGCGTCTCAGCAAACTGCCCCAGAAAGGCAAAGTTCACTGCGCCCTCAGGAACCACAAGCGGCCTGTCTTCCTTTTTCCTGGGCTGGAAGAAGGCGTTAATATAGGGCATAAAGCAGGTTGTAGTATTACATGCTTCCTGCGCCAGCGTCTTAATTTCCTCTTCGGGGATGCCGATATGGTACAGCCACTCCTGACACACCTCTTCTCCGGTACATTCCCGCATGGGCTTCTTGACATAATTCCCCTCTTTGTCGGTGCTGAGTGAATACAGCCATATCAATACCGTATTCTTATCCTGCGCCCTGAACTGAGGCTGGCGGTTGATCGTCCATGATAAATACCAGTTGTCCGTACTGTCCTTTACCGTTACAATGCCCCCGGTAGTCACCTTACCCTCTCTGGGATCCCGTTTGCAGATCCTGATAATATGCTGGATAATCTCTTCGTTGGACGTGGCAACTGTAGCGCTCATCCAGTTGGTTGCTTCGAAATCGCTGCAGAACGCATCCGGATTCCCATATTCGCCATGGACAGCCTGACGGGCAATATTTTTCCACATATCCCAGGACTCTCCGGCACCGTTTTTAATATTACCAAGATCCGGCGCATGGTTCTGATCACCATAGCAGGAAGTGTCCGTGCAGCAGCCGTTGGTAATGAACACCAGGTCGTCCTCTAAAAGGTCGATGCTCTGCTCCTTTCCCTCTTTGACAAACCGGATCTGCCTGGCAATGCGCTTTTCTCCCTCCGCCTCAATGATGACATTTTTTACATCCACGCCGAACTCAATCTTAACGTCATGTGCCTCCAGATACTTGACCAGCGGAAGAATCATACTTTCATACTGATTATATTTGGTAAAGCGCAGCGCGCTGAAATCAGGCAGCCCGTCTATATGGTGCACATATCTGCAAAGATACCTCTTCATCTCCAGTGCGCTGGACCAACGCTGAAACGCGAACATCGTCTGCCAATACAGCCAGAAATTCGTCTCCCAGAAGGAATCCGGAAGCACCTCCGAAATCTTCTTTCCCTCCAGCTGTTTCTCCGGCGTTATAAAAAGCCTTGACAACGCCATAGCGGAATCCCTGTCCAGATTAAACTTTCTGTCCGTATGCGCGTCCTCGCCCCGGTTCACGGACGCTCTGCACAGCGAATAATTGGGATCATGCTTGTTCAGCCAATAATATTCGTCCAAAACAGACACCCCCGGATCTTCTATAGAAGGAACGTCCCTGAACATATCCCACATACACTCAAAATGGTTATCCATCTCTCTGCCGCCCCGCATAAAGAAGCCCTTGGTCACATCTCTGTAGCCGTCGCAGCTGCCGCCTGCCAGCTCCAGCTTTTCCAGCACATGAATGCGCTCTCCCTTCATCTGGCCGTCCCGCACCAGGTAGAACGCCGCGGCCAGGCCCGCCAGGCCCGTCCCAATGATATAAGCTGACTTCTTATCCACTCCCTCCGGCTTCTCCGGCCTTGCAAATGCCTCATAAGTTCCCGCTGAATAATACATACACACAACCTCTCTTTCTCTTAAATCAGCCCCCGCCCCAGACGGCTGGGCATCTCTTCCGCAGCGCTGTCCGGCAGCCCTGCTCTTTTCTCTGTTATGCTCCCATTGTAGCCTGGCGCTTTTCTTCCCGCAATAAACAAAAAAGCCGCTGTGATAAAATATCTGTCACAACCGCTCTTTTGTCTGAATTTTTATCATTCCGGCCTTTTTGATAAACTTTTCCCTGAACCCTGCCCGTCCTTTCGCATCCTGTTTACCGCCCCTGAAATGCTATCCTGCATCACAAGGGCAAAACGCCCTACAAGCTGTTCCGGCGGCTCCTTCATGTCATCCTTCAGCCAATCCAGCATCACTCCCACAAACGCATAGGAATATACTCTGGCAATAAACGACTTATCCTCCGTACGCAGAACCATGCCCCGCGCCAGCTCATCCACCACATTGCAGAGCAGATGGTCCGCCAGCGGCGTCAGATAGCGTTCCGCCTGCTCTCTGCCCACACAGCGGTAAATATTGCTTATAAACACCTTGTTTTCCGCAACCATACGGAACAGTTCCAGATAACCCTGCTGCCATGTATCGTAAGTTTTTCGACCCTTTAGGGCGGCCTGCGCATCCTCGACGCACGCCCACTCCACCAAATCGTAAATATCCTTAAAGTGATAGTAAAAAGTCATCCTGCTGATTCCGCAGTCGTCGGCAATGTCCTGTATGGTGATCTTATTTAACGGCTTCTGCGTAAGCAGATTTTTAAGGGAATTTTCAAGAGATTTTTTTGTAAAGTTTGACATTTTTGCTCCTACAATTCCAGCTCCAGCTGACAGTCGAAGGGTTCCTCTTCCACATGCTTTTGATGATACAGCTTTGCTTCCACACAGCCCATGTTCCTGTAAAACGCCTGGCTCTCCACGGCGGAATGGGCGGATATATACAGCTTTCCTGCTCCCCGCTGCCGAGCCCATTCCTTTGCCTTAAGGATCAGCGCCGTCCCAATCCCCTTTCTCCGCATATCCTGAGAGACATGCAGCGACGCCAGATCCACATATCTGTTTCCGCCGCCGAATATTTCAGGCAGAACCGCCGCAAAGCCTTTCAATCTGCCTTCCACAAAGGCTCCCTGTACAAGGCCTCCTGCCGTGACCGTATCTTTCAGGCATTGAATCAGCACCTGATAGTCCTGCGCTGACCAGTCGTCTATAAAGGGCGCATGTCTGATTACCCATTGCCCGTTTTCCCTGCGCCAGCAGTCCGATACCACCTGCCTGCGTTCAAAGCTGCCAAACAGCTCCCTGTTAATCTCAGCTTCCCCCAGGTCACGATATTCAATGACCCCATCGTCTTCTTCCTGCGTTCTCTCCGTCATATTTTCCACCATATTTCCTGTCATACACTCTTTCAAACACGCCGACGACGGCAATGCCGGCCTTGTAGGCACAAATAATTCGTGAAACTACCCCGCAAACTGTGAATTGTACAGATTTGCGTAAAAGCCGCCCTTCGCCAGCAGACTCTCATGGCTGCCCTGCTCGATAATATTTCCGTCCTTCATCACCAGGATGATGTCCGCCTCCTGGATGGTGGAAAGCCTGTG
The DNA here is from genome assembly GCA_947575805.1 of uncultured Lachnospiraceae bacterium. Classification (GTDB taxonomy): domain Bacteria; phylum Bacillota; class Clostridia; order Lachnospirales; family Lachnospiraceae; genus Acetatifactor. Next base: position 20,713 of record CANPOY010000029.1, on the reverse strand, counting down.
GGCCACGATAAAGCTGGTCCTCCCCTCCATCATGGCGGCAAAGGCATTCTGAATCTTTAACTCCGTGCGGGTATCTATGGATGAGGTTGCCTCATCCAGAATCAGCATGGGCGGAAGGCACAGCATAACTCTGGCAATGCAGAGGAGCTGCTTTTGTCCCTGGGACAGGCTGCCCCCGTCCTCCGTAATCACCGTGTCGTACCCATTGGGCAGACGCTTGATAAAGCTGTGGGCGTGGGCGGATTTTGCCGCCGCCGTCACTTCTTCGTCCGACGCCTCCGGCTTACCCATACGGATGTTGTCCCGGATGGTGCCTGCCCGCAGCCAGGTCTCCTGAAGCACCATACCGTAGCTGGTGCGCAGGCTGCCCCTGGTCAGCTCCCGTATATCGGTACCGTCCACACGGATCCTGCCGCTGTTTACGTCATAGAACCGCATCAGCAGATTAATCAATGTTGTCTTACCACAGCCGGTGGGACCTACAATGGCTACTCTCTGCCCCGGCTTCACCTCCAGGTTAAAATTCTCGATCAGCTTCTTATCCGGCACATAGCTGAAATACACATTTTCCAGCTTTACATTGCCTCTAGCAGCCGTCAATTCCTTCGCATTCTCTCCGTCCGGAGTCTGAGGCTGTTCATCGATCAGCTCAAAAATACGGGCCGCACAGGCCAGGGCATTCTGCAGCTCCGTTACCACCCCCGATATTTCGTTAAAGGGCTTTGTGTACTGGTTTGCATAGCTTAAAAAGCAGGACAGCCGTCCCACGCTGATCCCTCCGCGGATCGCCACAAACGCGCCGAAAATTCCAACGCCTGCATACACCAGGCTGTTAACGAAGCGGGTGCAGGGATTGGTCAGAGATGAGAAGAAGATGGCCTTCAGGGAGCATTTCTCCAGCCTTCCGTTAATCTCCCGGAACTGCTCCTTTACTGCCTCCTCCCTGGAAAAAGTCTTCACTACCTTCTGGTTGCCGATCATCTCCTCGATCAAGGCTGTCTGCTCCCCTCTCGTTTCGGACTGGAGCTTAAACATGGAAAAGGTTCTGGTAGCGATAAATTTCGCCACCAGGAAGGAAACCGGGGTAATGCACACCACCACCAGGGCAATGGGCACATTGGTGACCAGCATGAATATCAAAGTGCCGAAAATGGTAAGCACTCCCGTGAATAGTTGTGTAAATCCCATGAGCAGGCCGTCCGCAAAGGTATCCACGTCCGCCACCACCCGGCTTACAATATCGCCGTAAGCATGAGCGTCCAGATACCTTAAAGGCAGCTCCTCCAGCCTGTGAAAGGCATCCTCCCGAATATCTTTCACCACATGGTATGTGATATGATTATTACAGGTGTTCATGACCCACTGAGACAGCGCCGTGATCAGCACTGCTATGCCGATCTTTATCATGATGGCGAATACCCCGTCAAAGTCCACGCTCCCTTTCCCCAGAAGCAGATCCACCGCATCTCCCGTCAGGATGGGCACATACAGAGTAAGCGCAACGGTCACCGCCGCCAGAATCAAAGATAAACCCACCAGAAACCAGTATCTTCTAATGTAATTCAGAACCTTTCCCATCGTCGCCATCTGTCCCTGTTTTCTGTCAGTCTTTGTCTTATCTGCCATTCCTCATGCCCTCCTTTCCGATGTTTTCCGCCGTTTCCGGCTTCCCCATTTCTTCCTGCTCCCTGGCTGCCTTCAGCCGTTCTTCAGGATACTGTGAGAAATATATTTCCCGGTACACTTCACAGCCTGCCAGCAGTTCATCATGGGTTCCTGCTCCTGCCAGCTCGCCATCGTCCAGAACAAGTATTTTATCCGCGTGACGGACGGTAGATGCCCTTTGGGAGACAATGAAGGTAGTGGTATTGCCCTCCAGATTTTTCAGCGCAGCCCTCAGCTTCGCGTCGGTAGCATAATCGAGAGCGGAGGCGCTGTCGTCTAAGATCAGTATCTCCGGTTTTCTCACCAGGGCTCTGGCGATGGTCAGACGCTGTCTCTGTCCGCCGGAAAGATTTTTGCCGCTCTGGGCAATCTTTGCGTCCAGCCGGCCCTCCTTACCCTCCACTACGTCCTTTGCCTGGGCAGTCTCAATGGCCTGCCACATTTCTTCCTCCGTGGCATCGGGTTTCCCCCACTGTAGATTGCTGCGAATCGTTCCTTTAAACAAAACAGCCTTCTGGGGCACTACGCCAATGCGGCCCCTGAGCTCGTCTTCCGGGATAGTCTTCAGATCCCTGCCCTCCATGCGGATGACGCCCCCTGTCACAGGATAAAATCCCGGAATCAGATTCACAAGGGAGGACTTACCGGAACCGGTGCCGCCGATGACGCCCACCGTCTCTCCCCGGTTCACCGCAAAGCTCAGATTGTGCAGGGTATCCGCACCGGCTCCCGCATATCCGAAGGAAACATGGTCGAATACCAGAAACGGAGTGCTGTTTCCGCGGCCGCTTTCTCCAGCCTGCTCCCCGCCTCCTGCATCAGCCAAAAGCGCCGCTTCCTCTCCGTTCTGTATCTCAAACACTCCTGCCACACGATCCGCGCAGGCCAGGGCCTTGGTGATGGTAACGATCAGGTTCGCCAGCTTTACCAGCTCCACCAGAATCTGGGACATATAATTAATAATGGCGATCACCTCACCCTGGGTCAGATTGCCTACATTGACCTGCAGAGCCCCGGTATAAATTAAGGCAATAATGGCGCCGTTTACGATCACATAAGTGAAGGGATTCATAATGGCGCTGATCTTGCCCACGAAGATCTGACTCCGGGCCAAAGCCCCGGTATGCTGCCTGAACTCTCTTTCTTCCGCCGCTTCTCTGTGGAAAGCCCGAATCACACGAACGCCGGTAAGGTTCTCCCTGGTGATCCCCAGCACCTTATCCAGGCCTGCCTGTACTTTCTTGTACAAGGGCATGGTCCAGGCCATGACTCCTATCACCACGATAGTCAAGAGGGGAATTGCCACCACAAAGATCAGTGCACTCTTTACGTCAATGGTAAACGCCATAATCATGGCGCCGAACACTATCACCGGCGAACGCAGGAACAGCCGTAGCACCATGTTGACACCGGACTGCACCTGGTTGATGTCGCTGGTCATCCGGGTGATCATGGTGGAGGTTCCCACCCTGTCAATATTGGTAAAGCTTAAGGACTGAATATGGTCAAACAGGGCCTGACGCAATTTAGTGGAAAATCCCACCGCCGCCCTGGCCGCAAAAAACTGCGCCGTAACCGAGGACAACAGCCCCACCACAGCCAGTGTAAGCAGGCAGGCTCCCATCCTGCCGATATGTCCCATGTCGGAACCTGTCTCCAGGCTGCCGATTCCCCTGTCGATGATACTTGCCATAACCAGAGGCACCAGTAGCTCAAAAAAAGCCTCCAACAGCTTAAACAGCGGCGCCAGAACCGATTCCTTTTTATAGTCCTTCAAATACTTCATCAAACGTCCCATATTCACCCTCATTTCTGCAGTTCTGTATTACTATGCACACACACCGCCACTGTATACCCTTCCGGCGGTGAGATGACTGCCCACTCTATGTCCGGCGCCGCATCCCTGCTCACCAGATCCTGCCCAAGCACCGCCGCGACTCCCTCCCCCGTCAGCTTCCCCCAGGCTTCCTTCCTGCTCCATAGCTCAAAAAAGAACCTCTGCCTTGCTTCCACGCTTTCACAGCGTTCCAGGGCTAGGCACTCCGGCTCCGAATAAAAACGCTTTGCCAGCTTCAACACGTCCGTCGGCTGGAGCTTCTGAATATCCGCCCCAATCTCCCGGCAGGACACCCCGCAAAGCACATATTCTCCGGAATGGGATAGACTGAAAAACAGAGGAATTTCCTGAAAATACGGTTTCCCCTTCTCCCCGTATCGATAAGTCAGGGAAAGGGGGGCTTTCAATTGTGATACAAGATCAGGTACCGTACAAAGGACGCCGTTGGGGCATTCTCCCCGGACAGCGCTGTAATCTTTCTTCTGATCCTGACAGTCCTTTACCACCCTTTGCAGCAGCAGACCTGCTCCCAGCTCTGCCGCCCTTGCCTGCGGCGTCTTTGCAGACAGGACTTTCTCACGCCTGGCCTCATCCAGCTTGGACAGCAGCACCTCAAACCTGCTTCCATCGCTTTCCCGAATCAGCTCCCCCACATTTAAAAGGTATATTTTCATCGCCTCTCCGCGGTCCTCTCCCTTACTGCAACACCGCTATTATCAGCTAATTTCCTGTATTTGTCAAGAGGCTGCGGGGGAATGTGTGAGCTGGTTATTTATCCAGTCCATACTCCCTGGCCTTCCGGTTCCCATTCTTCAGCTACGTTCCTCCCAGCGAGATCTGTTTTCCGTTCTTTCACGGCGCAAGCCGAAAATTTCTTTGAAATCTGTTGTTGACTTTCATATTATCCGGGATTTGGTAAACGAACATAGAATATAGATATTACCAAGCAGAAAGCAGGATTCGAAATATGGCAGACCCGGTAAGGAGAACAGCCTGCTGACATCCACAGCAACGCCGGTCCCTGACTGGTCTGCCATTTATACCTCCTGAAGAACACCACAAAGAACAAATAATCGTTCTTTCAACTGCAAATACTATTTCTTCTCCACAGGAATCCAGATTTCAATAGTCCTGTCAGCATATCCTCCGACGATCCCCCAATGGTAAACCGTAAGCTCCGGTGCATTGAGCATTTGATATTCCTCGTTTGAGAACCATGCGGCAGCTATTTGCCTGCGAATATCGAAATATTCCGGGATTGGCATTTTCTGCTTCTCCGTCTCGAAAACAGCGTATGTCCTCTCGGGAAGAATGATTTCCTCAAACCGGAATTTGTCCATAAAGTCAATCCCGGTAACATCACGGTTATACATGTTGCTGCGTTCATAATCATCGGTTGCTGCAGCAATATAAAAATCATAACCATCGTCATCCATATTGGTAAGGATACAGTAATCCGACAGCTTGTCATTTGACATTCCCTTAAGCATCCACTGATGCGCTCTTGTGGAGATGAAAAAATCCTCTTCCTGCTTACATCTCAAAGCATCGTAAGGTGTTCCTTCAAAACGTCTCCTGTAACCTGTAAGCTTTAATTCTGGTTTTGTTTCGACTCGATACCTCATAGTTGTACCGCCCTCCAATGAAAATTTTAGTACAAGGCGGGAGAAGGATCTGAGACAACTGCCGTCATTTCGAGCCTGAGACGGCAAAATTCCATGAAATTTCTGGAATGCCCTTGCAAAGCTGTCCGGACTTTCATAGCCGTACTTCAGCGCCACATCAATTACTTTTGCTTCACTCATGGCGAGCTCAGTACCGGCAAGCGTCAGCCTGCGGTTTCGAATATACTCGCCAACGGTGAATCCGCAAAGAATACTGAATATCCGCTGAAAGTGATAGCTTGATGAAAAACTCTGTTCGGCGACTATCTTATAATCAATCGTTTCCGTCAGATTATCTTCGATATAGTCAATCGCCTTTTGCAAACCAGTGATCCATTCCACAGCAACCTGCAACCTCCTTGTCTGCCACTATTCTATACAATCGCCAATTACATATCCCGATCTTCCGTGCTGAGTATCGTCGGGTTATCCTGCCTCGTAGTACTTCGCCTGGGCATTCCAGAGGGCCGCATAGACGCCTCCTTTGTCCGCCAGCAGCTCTTCATGGCTTCCTGTCTGCACCAGTTCGCCATGGTCAAACACTGCAATCTTGTCACAGAACCGGCAGGATGACAGCCGGTGGCTGATGTAAATGGCGGTCTTGTCTCCGGCAATCTTGTCAAAGTTACTGTAGATCTCCGCTTCCGCAATGGGATCCAAAGCCGCCGTTGGCTCGTCTAAAAGCACAAAGGGCGCCTCCTTGTAAATGGCCCTGGCAATCGCCAGCTTCTGGGCCTCTCCGCCGCTGATCTCAATGCCCTCATCGGTGTAATCCTTGTACAGGAAGCTCTCAATATCTTTTTCCCCCAATTTTTCCATACGTTCCGCAAACCCCGCGTCCACCAGGCACCGCCTCACCTTCTCTCCGTCATATTCCTTGTCCGCGGCAATATTCTCCGCCAGCATCAGAGAAAAGAGCGTATAATCCTGAAATACCACGGAAAAAAGCTTTGCATACTCATCATGGCGGAACTTCTTAATATCCACGCCGTTGACCAGGATCTCCCCCTCATCGGGATCATAGAGCCTGCAGAGCAGCTTGATCATTGTGGTCTTGCCCGAACCGTTTCTGCCCACAATGGCAAGCTTCTCCCCCACCTTAAACTCCAGGGAGAAATTTTTCAACGCGTATTCCTGATTTCCCGGATACTTAAAGGAAACATTACGAAACGCAATGTGATATTCGTTATCGCTTCTCTTTTCCATGGGCAGGGAACCCTTATACATCTCGTCGGAAAGCTCCAGCAGCTCCAGAATTCCCACCTGCTTTCTGGCCGCCAGACATAAGTCCAGACAGGCTATTACCACATGCACCGTCTGGATCATGATGTTGGCAAGACAATCCGCGTACAGGATCAGGGAACCCACCGGCATATTTCCCCTCAGGGCCGCCATAATGACAATTCCGTAAGCCCCTGTCTGTGACAGTACATACAAGGCCGTCTGAATGCCGGACATCCCCGCATTCCCAATGCCGGGACGCTTGACAGCATACTTGAAAAAATCCGTGTTCTGCAGCTTGTCAAAAGTCCATTTCTTCATCACATCATAGCTGTTATAGATCCTGACATCCTTTCCGTTCCCGTAGCGGTAATTCCAGGATCCGTATGCAAATTCCCACACATAATTCCACAGGAATTTTTTTTCTTCCGCAGTTGGTACATGAAACATTACATAATGGCTTATATTCTCAAAATGCCGATACAGCTTCAGGCCGATTCCGAGCATCAGAAACAAAAGAAGCAATACTGCCCACAGCCATCCCATATCTTCTCTTTGAAAATAGAAAATCATGGGAATACCAATAACTACCGCCCCTATGATCCTGACAAGGGACTCCAGCACGCCCTTCCCGCACCAGAGCACGGTGAAGATCCCGGCCCCCCAGTTATTTTCCAGGCGAATCCTCTCCTGCAGCTCCTTCAGCCTGGGGCTGGCAATCATGGAAAAATCCATATTCATGATCTTTTCCTGCTGCAGTGCCTGATATTTCTCAGAGATCATCTGACTCTTCACATCTATTCTCCGATTCAGGATGCTCAGCACAGACCACCCCAGACTTAAAAGCACCACCCCCAGAATAACCTTCTGAAACAGTTCGGCAAAAACAAATTCCCCAGCAATTCTGTTCAGCACATAGGCAGACAAAATCATTCCCCCATAGCTTATAACGGCAGACAAAAGGATGGAAACCGCGTTCCAGGGCACATAGCTCCTATCCAGACTCGCAATCAGCTTTATCACCCGTCTGATATTGCCAAAATGCTGCTTTAACGACAGCTTTTCCAAAAGTTTTGATTCCTCCATCATCCCTAAAACGCCTCCTTTTCCAGCTTATCCTTAGCATAATAGCGGCGCTGTACCTCAAACATTTCCGCGTATGCGCCTTTTTTGTCCATCAGCTCCTGATGGCTTCCCACTTCCAGGATGCCGCCCTCCCCCAGCAGTACGATCCGATCCGAAAACCGTGTGCTTGCAAGCCTGTGGGAGATAAAGACAGCCGTCTTATTGTCAGAGTATCTGTTATAATTTTCATAGACCTCCGATTCTGCAATCGGATCCAGGGCCGCCGTGGGCTCATCCAGCACCAGGATGGGGCCGTCTTTATACAGCGCCCTGGCCAGCAGGAATCTCTGCTGCTCTCCCCCGGACAGCTCGATTCCGTTCTCGTCCATGTCCTTATCAAAAAAGGTATCCATAGTTACGCCCTTCTCACGGAATTTATCCGCCAGGCCCGCGCGCTCCAAGGCGTCCCACGCCCTGCCACTGTCGTAATTTTTCTCAAAGGTCAGATTTTCCGCCACTGTCACCGGCAGGATAAAGGGCTCCTGAAAGACGGCGGAAAACAACCGGTAAAACTCCTCCCTGGGGAATTGGTTTCGATCCACTCCGTTTATCAGGATTCTCCCCTCATCCGGCTCATACATGCCGGTAAGCAGCTTCACGAAGGTGGACTTACCGGCACCGTTGACACCCACCAGGGCCAGCTTTTCCCCGGCATCTATCTTCAGGTTAAAATGGTCGAATATCTTTTTCTCCGCTGTTTTATCATAGGAAAAGGAAACGTCCTGAAATTCAATGGAAACCGGCCCGGTCAGTTCCGAAATATGCCGCTGCCCCGTCTTCCGGTCCTCCTCCGGCAGCTCCATATAAGTTCTGAAATAATTGGTCTCCAGCGAGCCTCCGCGCAGCTCGGCCAGGCTGTCCATAATACTCCCCACAAAGCCTGAAAAACCGGTTATTGCCCCGAAATACAGCACAAATTCTCCCGGGCTCACCGTACCCCTAAGCACCTGACTTAACAGATAGCCATAGGCAAATATGTCCCGCCCCAGATTCAGCAGGCTGCCTGCCTGCCAAAAGAAATAATCTGCCCGGCTTTTTTTCTGTTCCAGCTTTCTGAACCTCTCCAGCAGAAGGTCCTTTTCCCTGTTCAGCCACCGCTTCATCCCGAAGATTCTGATGTCCTTGGCCGCAGCCTGATTTCCCATGGCGCTGTAATAAACGTAAGATCTCTTTTTTCCCAGCTCCGCGCCCTCTTCCCGAAACCTCTCCATATATTTGATCTTGCGGAGACTGATAACATACTGCACCAGGGCAAGTAAAATCAACAACGCCGCTACAGCAGGGTTTAAGAAGCTGAGTACGGTGCTGTACAGCAGAAAACTGATCACATTCTGAATAATTCTGATAGTTCCGTATGTTATTCTGTGAAGAGCGCTCCAGTCCCCCTGGTTGATGATTCCCATGGCCTTCCAGTACAGATCCTTGGTTTCACCCTCCTCCACATGACGGTAGGGTATGCGGAGAGTCTTCAGGAACACCTTGGCCAAAAGCTCATTGCGCCTGGTATTGTACAGATAATATTTCCCCCCCTCACTGGCCGCTGCCGCCATCCGGATGCACAGGCACAGTCCCCCGAATGCACCCAGGGTCAGCCACATCCGCTGCCAGGTGACTCCCTCCGTGGCCAGATCCACCGCCAGCTTGGGCAGATAAATTCCAAAAAGGGGAGTTACCGCGCCAAACACGATTTCTACGAGACTCAGCCACAGAAAAACCGGAATGCTCTGCCTGTAATACTTAAAATAATAACCTATGTTCTGAAAAATATTGTAGTGCTTCTGATACTGTGATTCTGTCTGTTTCACACTTGTCAACCTCCCTGCGCTTTTGAATATTCCAGGACCTCCGGACTCGCAAGCCCGTGAAATGCGAACTTCGTCCTCATTTCGCTTTTTCGCCTGCTGTCGCAGGATGCCTGCGATGTTTACATTATAGCATCCCCGGCACTCCCCAAAATAAAAATGCACGAATGGTTTCATTCGTGCACCAATGGCAACAGGATCTCCGTGGCAAACACATTTTCCTCATCCTGTCTGTCAATATACCCCTTATATCTCCCCACTACCCTGTCAATCCGCATCAAGCCGAAGCCATGGGCTCTGCTATGCTTATTGGAATAGTATTCCGCCGTCCGGCTTTCCTCCTTACGCCGCTTCTTCGGCCGCCCATTCACGGCATTCATCACATAAATGTACAGCTGTCCCTTCATAACGTCGATATAAACCCGGATAAAACGTTTCTCTTCCTCCTGGATTCTAAGACATGCCTCCATGGCATTATCCATCAGGTTGCCGATGATCAGCGACAGGTCAATCTCCGAAATATCCAGACCTGCAGGAACGATGGCCTTAGCTTCCACCGCTATGTTCTTAGCCTTCGCCAGGGACAGCTTACTGTTCAGTACCGCATCAATCATCACATTGCCCGTCTTAACCACAGTGTCCACCGTGACCAGATCCTCATCCAGCCGGTCAAGATACTTGCCCAGCCGCTCCGTTTCTCCCATGGTCAGATACGCCTTCATGGTCTGGATATGATTGTGATAATCATGCCGCCAGCCCCGGGTCTGCCGATACATATTATCCACTTCCTCACAGTGTCTCTGCAGCAAATCGTTCTGGTAATTTCCGATCCGCCTGTCCACCAGCCGGATAAGGTACGCCCTGCCTCCAAACAGCAGCCCCAGAAGCGCAGCAGCTCCCGCCGCTATCCATAGAACTATCATTTCAGCCTCCTTGCCACCCCCCCATGCGGCATTGCCCCAGGAATCACAAACGGTTCCTGTAGTACTCTATGAAGCTTTGATTTAACTCCCTGTATAACCTTCTGCTCACCGGCACGGAAGCCCCGTTGTCAAAAAGGACGCTGTCCACCATAATCTGCTTTACGCTTGTCAGATTGCACAGATAGCAGCGGTGACACCTGACAAAGACATCCCCCGGCAACTCTTTCTCCAGCTCGGAAATACTCTTCATCGCCCGGATTTCCGACCTGTCCGCCATCACGAATCTGCTGTAATGCCCCTCTGCCTCACAGTAATTGACCTCTTTAAGATCCAGCCTGGCCATGCCCTCCGGAGTCCTTACGGTATACAGCTCCCGGGTATTCTTCCGGCTGCAGATCCTGTCCATACATTCAAATACCTTTTCCTGCGATATGGGCTTGACCAGATAGTGCAGTGCCTGCACCTCATAGCCCTCCTGGAGGAAGTCGGACAGTCCCGAGGTAAAGACCACCGGCATTTCACTGTCCTTTTCCCGAAGCTTCCGTATCATCTCCATCCCGTTCATTCCCGGCATCTGAATGTCCGTAAAGACGGCATCGGGGACACTGTCCTCCAAGTCGAACAGAAAGCTCTCCGCTTTTTTATAGTTTAGTACATGAACCGTTTTCCCCCGCACCTCGCCCCAGGTCGAAATGTACTGACAGAGCAGGCGGCTGTGTGCCTCTTCGTCCTCCACGATGGCTATGTTCATGCTTTCTCCCCGACAATATTCAGGTGCAGCTCCTGCAGCTGGCGCTCCTCCACCGGCCCCGGTGCTCCCATCATCACATCGCAGGCATTCTTATTCATAGGGAAGGGAATGATCTCCCGGATGCTCTCTTCGCCGCAGATCAACATAATCATGCGGTCAACCCCCGGCGCAACGCCTGCATGAGGGGGCGCGCCATAGCAGAACGCATTGTACATGGCGGGGAATTTCGCCTTCACATCCTCTTCTCCCAGACCCACCAGCTCAAATGCCTTAATCATTATCTCCGGATCATGGTTCCGCACCGCGCCTGAGGACAGCTCCACCCCGTTACACACCAGGTCATACTGATATGCCAGAATTTCCAGGGGATCCTGCTTTGTCAGGGCCTCCATTCCGCCCTGGGGCATGGAAAAGGGATTATGACAGAATTCCAGCTCTCCGGACTCCTCCCCGATCTCATACATAGGAAAATCCACAATCCAGCAGAATTCATAGCAGTCCTTCTTCATATGCTTCTCGTCCACCGCACCCAAAAGCTTTCGTAACACGCCGGCAGTCTTCTTAGCCTCCCCCGGCTTCCCTGCCGCCAGGCCCACGAAATCACCCTTCTTTAAGCCCAGTCCGGCAATCACCGCTTCTTTTTTATCCTGCAGGAACTTGGCAATCCCCCCTGCCAGCTCTCCGTTCTCATCCACTTTAAACCAGTATGCCTTGCGCGCCGTCTGCACCTCCGTCTCGGTACAGATAGCGTCAATCTGCTTGCGGGTAGCACTGAAGCCTTCCACCACCACTGCCTCCACAGTCTGCCCTTCAAAAGGAGCAAATCCACAGTCTGCCAGCAGCTTAGTAGCGTCTGTCAGCACCAGGTCGATCCTTAAGTCCGGCTTGTCCGAGCCGTATTTATCCATGGCCTCGGAATAGGGAATGCGTACAAAGGGCGTTTTGCTGGCCGTCTTGTAAATACCGTACTTTACAAAGACAGGCGGAAGCACCTGCTCGATCACAGAGAACACATCCTCCTGGGTTGCAAAGGCCATCTCCATATCCAGCTGATAAAACTCTCCGGGAGAACGATCCGCCCTGGCATCCTCGTCCCGGAAGCAGGGAGCAATCTGGTAATAACGGTCGATGCCGGAAGCCATCAGAATCTGCTTAAACTGCTGAGGTGCCTGGGGCAGCGCATAAAAGCGGCCGGGATGATTCCTGGCAGGCACCAGATAATCCCTGGCTCCCTCCGGGGAAGAACAGGTCAGAATAGGCGTAGTGATCTCCATGAAATCCAGCTCATTCATTCTCCTGCGAAACTCCGCTACAATTTTGCTGCGGAGCACAATATTCTTCTTCATTTCCGGATTGCGCAGATCCAGATACCGATACTTCAGACGGGCATTTTCGTCCGCATCCTTAGACTGATTGATCTCAAAGGGCAAGGCATTGTAAATACACTTTCCCAGAATCTCGATCCTATCCGGTACCACCTCGATCTCACCGGTGGGAAGTTCCTTGTTCTTATTGGAACGCTCCCTGACCGTTCCCGTTACGGATATGGTGGATTCCTTGTTAATGCCGTCTATAACCTCCATGATCTCTTCCGTCTCCACCACCACCTGAGTTGTCCCATAAAAATCCCTCAGAATCAGAAAACCCAGGTTTTTGCTGACCTTCCTTATGTTTTCAAACCACCCCACAAGGGTAACCTTTTCTCCTGCATTCTCAATGCGCAGTTCATTGCAATTATGTGTTCTGGACTGAACCATTTCCGTACTCATCCTGTAAGCCTCCTTAGCAAAATCAACCTTTTAATCCTTCCTTGTAAAACTCCTCAAATTCCTCATACCCTTCCGCTGTCAGCTGATCCTTCTGGAATTTCTTGTTCTTATTCATTCTCACCACCAGCACCTGAGTGCCGTCCCTGCGGGCCTCCTGCGCCTTTGCAATGATTTCGCACAATCTTTCTCCCCCTATGCCCTTCTCGATCAAATAGGCCATCTTCTTCGGCCTGTGAGGAATCTGAAAGCCGTTCTCCGTCAGCAGCAGGATAATCCGCTCAAAACCGATGGAAAAACCGCATGCCGGAACATTCTGCCCTGTAAATTTCCCTATCATCCCGTCATACCTGCCGCCACCGCCGCAGGCCCCGCCGAACTGCGGCATGGAAATCTCAAAGATCGTCCCTGTATAATAGGACATCCCCCGTACCAGCGTAGCATCAAACACCATCTTGAATGCCGCGGTCTTCGTGGCGGTAACGCTGTCGATGATTTCCCGCAGCCCCTCGGCCACAGCAGGATCCAGCACACCCTGCAAAGTTTCCGCCAGAAAGGCCACGCCATCCTCCTGCTTCTCCAGATTTTGATACAGTGCAAGATATTTTTCGACGCTTCTCTTTTCAAATCCCTTTTCCAGAAGCTCCGCTTCCACGCCCTCCAGGCCGATCTTGTCCATCTTATCCAGAGTGATAAACACGCTGTCAAAGGAATCCTCCGGAAAGCCGCTGTATGCCGCCATGGCTTTTAAAATCTGTCGGTCATTGATACGGATTTCAAAGTCCTGAAATCCCAGCTTTCCAAGAGTAGTAATAGTAGCCAGAATCAGCTCGATCTCCGCCAGGTTGGATGGCTCTCCCAATATATCTATGTCGCACTGCATAAACTGCCTGTAACGCCCTCTCTGGGGCCTGTCCGCCCGCCATACGTTTCCCATCTGCAATGCCTTGAACGGAGACGGCAGCTGCGCCGCATTGTTGGAATAATAACGCACCAGCGGCACGGTCAGATCATACCGCAGCCCGCTGTCCGTCACCTCTTCCTCGGTTGCGGCTTCCGCAACATTCAGCTTTTCTCCCCGCTTTAAAATCTTGAAAATCAGCTTTTCATTGTCCCCTCCCTGTTTGCTGGTCAGATTCGCAATGTTCTCCACACAGGGCGTCTCGATGGAATGGAAGCCATAGCTGCCGTAGGTCTCCTTGACCACACCGATCACGTAATCCCGAAGCCGCATTTCCTCCGGTAAAATATCCTTCATCCCTGTCACGGGCTTTTTATTAAGCGCCATCTCTCTTTCCTCTCTAATCTGTACTTTCCTCTCAAATATAAACCATTATATCCACAACAGCCTGTTTTTGCAAGGAAATCCTGCCAAAATGCAGGTGCAAAAATGCGGGGATCGTCTCCCCGCTGTTTTCAGGATATTTGGCGCCGCCCCTTCCAAAACCCTTCCAGCGCTTCGTTGAATTCCCGGGGCGCGTCCATGTTCACGCAGTGTCCCGCATTTTCAAAGAGAATGACTTCGCAGTCCGGCTCCGTGGCCTTCCACGCATCCACCGCCACCAACTCCATGGGAATATCCTTCTGCCCGCAGCCGATCAGCAGCGGATAGGTTCTCTGCCCGGTGGTAAATTTGTTTACCATACCATTGAGCGAAGCCAGATAACGGAAGGACCTTTTGGGGAAGTGGATATTCAACTCGTAAAACTGCTCCTGTGCCTTGGCTGTGCAGGCGGAAATCTTTTTGTTTGCCTTTGCAAACCATTTCACAGAAACTACCGCTTTCAGCATCATTAATATCTGCTTTCCACTGTTTTCCCGCTGCATTTTAGCGTCAAAATGATTTATGTCGTAGCCGCCGAAGCAGGCCAGGGACTTCACTTCCTCCGGATAGTGATTCGCAAAATCCTGAGCCACCACCGCCCCCAGCGAGACACCTACAATATGTATTTTCTCTATTCTTTCCTCTTTCAGGATCTCATGTATCCACGCTGACATTTTGTCTATGCTGTCTCCCCTGCGGGTGTTCAACGACTGCCCGTGGCCGATCAGGTCTACCGCCAACACATTGTATTTGCCCTGAAAATACTCTGTCTGATCCTGAAACATATTGTGATCCACAAAGGCCGCATGAAGAAACAGAACCCACTCGTCCTGATCCGAGCCGCTGATATAATAGGCAATAGGAGAATTCTTCAATTTTAACTGTTTCATGCTCTTGTTCCCTCTTCTCTTACAAAAGATTTTGATACTATTCTATGCTCCCATCAGTTCCCTTTCCACAAAAGGCTGCCTGTTATTGCCGGTTAAGGAAAAAGTAAGATACATTCTTGGAAAAAAGAAGATTTCTTATAAAGGTTGGTCGGAATCGGAAGGCACATAAAGAATAATATCTTCAACACGACATTTTAAAATACGACATAGATCATTTATGGTGCGAGTAGAAATATCGCATCCATGCTTCATTCTATGCAAAGTATTTGGAGACATATTATGCTTAGTCGTCAATGTATACCAGTTTTCACAACTATTCTCCAATGTCTGCCAAAATGGCGTGTAATCTATCATTTGCTACCTCTATACCAAATAATGTATCCAATTTTAGTATAGAATAATTAAAAAAGCCTGACTCTATTCAATATTTTGTATATAGTTATTTTCATACCTGCAATAGCCTTTATCCGGGTACATTTTTCTGTTTTTGCAGCCACTAGAAAACAGGAAAATTCCCACCTCACCTCTCCCCCGCATGAATCAAGTAAAAATCCTCCCGAAACAATTTCTCCCCCCTGTTAAAGGGTTCCATGATTTCGCCGCACCACCGCTTCATTCTGTCTTCAAACCAGTCCTTCCTGCTCCATTGTTGAAAATGGATAGCAATCCCGCCCAATATCGACAGCACAAAACAGGCCTCCAGTGCCGCATAATCAATTACTCCGCCTGCACCTCGGTATCCTTCTGCAATTTTCTGTCGGCATGACAGTTCCCCCATATTTGCGAATAAATTTGCTATGTCAAACATAGGATGACCCATTCCCAAAAAAGCAAAATCTATGGGGACAAGCCCCCCCTTTGTCAACAAAATATTAGAAAGAGACAGATCCGCATGCAGCATTCGAAATTGATCACGCTCTCTCCACAGCAAAGCCCCGACGGCATCACAGGCTCTTTGCATTTCCCTGCAATATCCAGAATTCACTCCGCTGTCTTCCATCTCCCGAATCCATTCTTTGATCCGGTCACAATGCTCCCTGTCGTAGGATACCGCAGGAAATCCCTGAAACCCTTCCGCGCATTTATGCAGTTCGGCGGTCAGTGCCCCGATCCGGTAATAATGCTCCTGATTCAGTTCCACCTTATCCAGGGAATCTCCTTCGACCCACCTTGAAACAGCAGCCGTTATTCCGCCGTTCAGCTTTGTGATCAGCTCCCCCTTGCAGTTCTCTACCGGTTCCCGGATCACCATTCCCTGTGCCTTTAAATATGCAAGAAATCTGAATTCTGTTTCATATACCGCCAGACGGTCCAATCCTTCATAAATATGTCGGACCTGAAAGCCCTCTACCGGCTCATGTATTTGCAGCAGGTACTCTTTGCCCACACGAAAAGTCATATTCTCATTATGCCGCAGCAAAATCACCTCTGATGCCTCTATATCCGCCATATTATAACAGGCCAACGCCTCTTCTATGTACTTACACTCCATGAATTACCCTTCCTCTCCTCAACAGTCCCACATGATTCACCACTCTATGGCAAGGATACCTGCCGTAAAATTCTGCCATGCTTAAGACCTTCCCCACAAGCCTTGCATTTTTGTCTCTGCCGATTAGCCTTGCAATCTTCCCATACTTAAACAGCTCCGCGCCACTTGTCGGCGCAAACCTCCCTCTGCCGTTTCTCCATCATGTAATTCGTCAAAAACTTCCCCTGTCGAATCACCTGCTGTTCCTTTACAATCTCATATCCCCTGGATCTGAAAAAGGGAACTGCCGTGATGGAAGCGTGCACCGTGATTCTTTCCACCCGGACGGCACTTTCCAGTTCATCACAGAGGGCAGAGGCAATTCCCCGGCCTTGATAATCCTTATGTACATACAGCCTGTCCAGGTAGCCTGTTTGATCAATATCGCCAAAACCAACGATCCTGCCATTCTCCAGGGCAACCAATGTGAAATGCTCTGAAAGCGACCTGTTCCATTCCTCCGGATCGACAATTCCGGAGGCCCAGACATCCAACTGCTCCTTCGTATAATCTTTTGCATTAACGGCATGCACCGTCTCATAAAACAATTCCGTTATACTCTTACAATCCGACGGTTCATATCTTCTGATCACCAATATATTATACCTCTTTGTTAATTTGTCTGTTTCAGAACGTTTAATCCTGCCTCCTCACTGCACACCTGCATCTTTAAGGCCTTGTCCACATAGAGCAGAACAGACGAGCCGGACATGCCGGTATCGTCTGTCTCATACTCGTTGTTCCCGGTCAAAAGACCGCTTTTTCTTTTTTCGATGCTGTCACGGAGCTTCAGGTAATCCCCGTATGCCTTGCTGCACCGCCTTACTCCTTTGAAAACTGTTCCTTGCCCACAAAGCACAGCGGACAAACAAAGTCCTCCGGTACGTCCTCCCATTTTGTCCCCGGAGCAATACCACCCTCCGGATACCCTGCTTCCTCATCATATACCCATCCGCAGACATCACACACATATTTCATAATATAACCCTTTCTGTTTGTTATTTTTGCTTATTATACCCGCGAGCCGCCTCCGTCAATCCTGCGGCCATGCACTTTTTCCGGAACCCACACACGGAGCCTCCTTACTACTCCCCCTCAGCAGCCCGTTGAACGGTCTCCTGTTGAACGTTTTCCCGCCGGCCGAACCTCACAAGCCCGGTACGGTTTAACGCCACCATAACTGCCGGAATCAATATCAGCTGGAGGATAATGCCGGGCACCGCATTCAAAAGAGCGCCTGCCATAAACGCCTTCCAGGTAAAGGCATTGCCCTTGATTCCCAGCAGGATGATCTGTGCTATCCCCCAAACAAAACGCCCTGCAATCATGGCAATCAGCAGGGAACGATACAATGCAATCACGCATTTCCACCTGGAACGCCCGTATAAGAGCCCCGCCACCAGCCCATAGGTCAGCAGCTCAAACGCCATTCCCAGCGCCGCCGGATAAAGCACCGGCATACTGAACAATACCGACCGCAGCAACGGCAAAGCAAATCCCACTACCGCGCCGTATTGCCAGCCACAGATCAGCCCGCACAAGAAAACGGGTATGTGCATGGGAAGCAGCATCTTCCCGATCTGGGGAATCTGTCCGGTAAAGAAGGGAAGCACCATGCCTATCGCCAGAAACATGGCAGACAATGTAAGATTTTTCGTTGTTTTCTTCATTTTCGGTTACACCTCCATGGCAGATATTGTTGTTGATAATTATCTGTCCTGAGTTCTACAGCGACACCAACATTATAACATATCAGGAATAAAGTTAGAACCTTAAATCTTAATTATCTTATAATTCCCACTAACTTCAAAGCAGCCCTAAAAGTTCTCGTCAGGCCTTGCAGAAAACTACCGTCACCGTAATATACTCCCCGTCAATTTCCGCGAAAATATCTCCCCCCATCCTGTGCATGAGCTGTCTGCAGATATACAGGCCAAGTCCGCTTCCGCGGGCATTTCCGGAATTGGAACCCCTGTAAAAGCTGTCAAAAATATGTGGCATTTCATCCCTGTCCAGCGTGCACCCACCGTTTTTCACTGCTATCAGAACACCCTCGTCATCCTCCGGGAACAACAGCTCAATGCGCCTTCCGTCTCCGTATTTGAGCGCGTTTTCCATCACGTTCTGCAAAACCTCCACGCTCCTGTCCGGATCGCCGGCCAACAGTCTGTCCTGGTATTTCCCCAGAATAAATTCCGTTTTTACCAGATCCAGCTTCTCCCGGTAATAGCTCTCAATATTCCCGATCAGGGCTGACAGGTAAAACTCGCATATTTTCACATCAAAGCTTATGAAATCCTCCTTGGATGCCGTGACGATCCTGGCCACATACCCCTCGATCTCGTCTGCCTTCTCATTAATGCTTTCAGCAATTTCCTTCTGCTTTCCCTCATCTGTATAAAGATTTTTCGACAATGCCTGGGAATACAGCTTTATCGTGGAAAGCGGTGTTTTGATGTCATGAGACAGGGACAGCAGCAGCGTTTTCTTCTCCTTCTGCAGTTCCAGTTCCCGCTGTCTTTGCTGCTCTATGCTCTCCCGCAGCAGATCCATTCCCCACAGGAATTTTCCGAAGAAGCGGCTCTTTTCCTCTCTCACCGGCAGGGCAAGGTGTCCCCGTGAAAGCTCAAAGGGCACCCTCGTCAGGCTCTCAAAAGGCCTCAGGATTTTCCTGCGCACATAAAGCAAAACGCCCATAACCGCCGCCGTCATCACAGCCAGGGCTCCGTTTAAAATATAGAATGTTTGGGAGTCCGGCTTGTTGCTTTTCATGGTATAGTCGAAACGGTATCGCTTCCCGCCGATCTCCCGAATGACGTAATCGCTCCCGGACAAATAAAAGTCCTCCCCGCCAACATCTTCCACTATATTTTCCACATATTCACACCGGGAGAGGTCAATCCCTTCCGCCCCGCCTTCCTGCATCTGAAGTGCCAACCGGTTAATCTCCACCCGGTAAGGTCTGCCCCTTTCCGGATCTGTCATATAATACAGAGCCAGATTTGCCAGGACAAAGACCAGCAGCATAAATATCGCCACGGCGGCAAGCAGTTTTTTCCATGTTTTCATAAATACCGATACCCCACTCCCCAGACCGTCAGAATTTTCTGCGGGCGCTTCGGGTCTTCCTCGATCTTCTGCCGCAGCCACTTGATATGCACCGTAAGCGTCTGCTGCTCGGAAAAGCTGTCGCTGCCCCAGATGGTATTAAAAAGGTACTCCTTGGTAAGCGTGCGGCCGCTGTTTTCCATCAGCAGCACCAACAAATCAAATTCCTTCGCCGTCATTTCCAGGGGCTCGTCATCCCTGTAGACAGTGCGGCTGACCCGATTCACCCGGATCCTGCCGTCCGTCAGCTCGTCCCGGGCATACCTGCGCCGGAAAATACCGCTGATCTTCGCCAGCATAATGTCAATGTCATAGGGCTTTTCAATATAGTCGTCTGCTCCCAGGTTCAATCCCAGCAGCTTATCCTCCTTTCCAGTCCTGGCGCTCACGATCAGAATCGGCGTATTGCTGCCGGCCCGGATCTTCTCACAGACCGAAAATCCGTCCTCCCCCGGCAGCATAATATCCAACACGACCAGCCTTGCGCCGTATCTTTGATACAGCGACAAGGCCTTTTCCGCATTTGAAGCCACAGATACGGTGTAGTTTTCCGCCCGCAGGAAATCACACAGCACCTCCGCCAGTTCCCTGTTGTCCTCCACAATCAATATATCCGTCAAGCAAATCCTCCCACCATAATCTATCTACCGCCTGCAGGACAAAGCCGGAGCTTCTCCGCATAACGCCTCTTTGGGAGAAGAATTGCCTTGCGGCAATTCTTCGGCGTGAGGCTTAGAATTTCTCCGCGAAGCAGCCCTTGCTGCGAGCGTAAACTGCCGAAGGCAGTTAGAAATTCTTCTCACGCTACCAGCCTTGCTCCATCAGCCAGCCATTTAAGGCCCGCTCCCTTTCCCGCAGCCTGCTCCCGTCGTACTGCCCCAACTCGTATTCTCCCCGAATATTGCCGTCCATAATATACAGGATTCTCGTGCACTTGGCCGCCACCTTCACGTCATGGGTCACCAGCATTACCGTGGTTCCCTCCGCGTTCAGCTTTGCCAGCTCATCCATCACCTCGTCGGAAGAGGAACGGTTGAGGGCACCGGTGGGCTCGTCCGTAAAATGTACCCTGCCCCCGCAATCCCTTGTAAACACTGGCTCTAACG
>CANPOY010000028.1 GCA_947575805.1 uncultured Lachnospiraceae bacterium | reverse complement strand
TCTTGGAGACGGAATGTCCCTCCATATACTCCGACATATCCACCCGGATAATGGCGTCCTCCGAGCCGAACATCGCCTCCGCCAGCGCCTTGGAAAGCTCCGTCTTGCCTACGCCGGTAGGCCCCAGGAACAGGAAAGAGCCGATAGGCCGCCTGGGATCCTTAAGACCCACCCGGCCGCGCCGCATGGCCTTGGCCACTGCCGTCACCGCTTCCTCCTGCCCGATCACACGCTTATGCAGGATACTCTCCAGCTTCAGCAGCCGTTCGCTCTCCTTCTGTGCCAGCTTCTGCACCGGAATCTTCGTCCACATGGCTACCACGTCGGCAATATGGCTCTCGCCGATGACAATCTGCTTCCCGGAGATACTGCTTTCCAGCCTCTTCTTGGTCCGCTCGTGCTTTTTGATCAACTCGTCCTGGTTCCGCTTGATTTCCGCCGCCTGGGCAAAAACCTCCATACGGATAGAGCGCTCAATCTGCAGGTCCATCTTCTTGATCTGCTCCGCTATCTCCTTCAGCTTATCCGGCACATCTGCGGAACGCAGCCTTGCTCCGGCCGCAGCCTCGTCAATCAGATCAATTGCCTTGTCGGGAAGGTTCCTGTCATTGATATATCGTCCCGACAGCCTCACGGCGGCCTCCACGGCCTCCGAAGTAATGGATACCTGATGATGCTCCTCGTATTTTCCCTTGATACCTTCCAGGATGCGGATTGCTTCCTCTTCCGTAGGCTCCTCCACATTCACCGGCTGGAAACGGCGTTCCAGTGCCGCATCCTTCTCAATATATTTGCGGTACTCCGCAATGGTGGTGGCACCGATCATCTGCAGCTCCCCTCTGGCAAGGGACGGCTTCAGGATATTGGAAGCGTCGATGGCGCCCTCTGCCCCACCTGCACCGATAATGGTGTGCAGCTCATCCAGGAACAGGATCACATTCCCGTCATCAATCACTTCCTTGATCACCTTCTTGATACGCTCCTCGAACTCGCCCCGGTATTTACTGCCTGCCACCATGCCGGACAGATCCAGGGTGAGTACCCTCTTTTCCTTCACCGTAAACGGCACCTTGCCTTCCACAATGCGAAGGGCAAGCCCCTCTACCACCGCGGTCTTGCCAACACCTGGTTCTCCGATCAGACAGGGATTATTCTTGGTGCGTCTGCTCAGAATCTGGATCAGGCGGCGAATTTCGTCCTCCCTGCCGATAACGGGATCCAGCTTACCCTCTCTGGCCATTGCGGTAAGGTCTCTGCTGTACTGACTTAAAGCTGTGGCCCTATTTCTGCCCTGGGATCTTCTGCCCAGATCCTCTTTATAGAGATTGCCGTCCTGGCCAATGGCAATCAGTGTGTCCACATAAATCTTCTGCACGTTGACTCCCAATGTATTCAGGAGGCGAACCGCCACGTTTTCTCCCTCCTTGATGATCGCCATCAGAATATGCTCCGTCCCGGTCTGCTGCTGGCCAAAGCGCGCTGCCTGCCTGTGGGCTTCCTCCAGGATCTTCTGAGCCCTGGGCGAGTATCCCTCCCGCTCTTTCAGGCCCACACCTCCGTCAAAGGCAATGGATTCCCTGATCATATCAACGACCCTGGACAGATCCACCCCGTTATCCGCAAGTACCTTATGCGCTACGCCTGCCTGCTCCTTCATAAGTCCCACCAGAATATGTTCCGATCCCACATAACCCTGTTTTAATGTGGACGCACAGCGCGCGGCTGCCTTCAGCGCCTCCTGTGCATTGCCTGTAAACTGCGACTGCATAGTTTTTGTGTCCTCCGTCATCTATAGTCTTCATAAATTTCTTCGATCAGGGCATGTATTTCTTCTTTGGATATATTTTTACAACTGCCCTTAGCAAGGATTACCTGCAATTCTTTTTTTAATTCCTCTAACGTCCTCATTCTGTCAATATCAATGGCAATAACGGCTCCCCGCCTGCGGTCAACCTTGACATAGCCCTCCTGCTTCAGGACGGTGTATGCCTTATTTACCGTGTGCATATTGATACCAATGGCATCCGCAAGCTGGCGTACACTTGGCAGGGAATCCCCTTCCTGAAACTGCGCAGTGGCAATCCCCATGATAATCTGATTGCGGAGCTGCAGATAAAGCGCTTCATCACTGTTAAAATCAATCTCTATGATCATGACTTCAGCCTCCTGTTATATCCATATTATAACAGAGTCGGCAAAGTGTCAAGAAAGGGCAAGCATCTTCGCTTGCCCTCCCCATTGTACTTATTGTTCTTCCGCCCCGTCATAGTTGAGGAAACCAAACTCAAACTCGTCATCTTCCTCAGACATAAAATTCTTGGACTGCCATCCCTGGGCAGGCTTCTGACCGGAAACCTTCTGTCGTCCTTCCGTCGGTCTTGATTCTCTGGCAGCATCTGACTGCCTTTGACCCTGAACATTCCCTGACGGCCTCTGTCCCTGGGAGATACCGGAAGGTCTGGATCCCTGGGCATTTCCTCCGGATCTCTGCCCCTGAGGAGCCCCCGATGATCTGCTTCCCTGGATACCTCCCCCGGGCCTCTGCCCTTGGGGAGCGCCGGAAGGCCTGACTCCCTGGGGGGCACCGGAAGGCCTGGATCCCTGAGTGCTCCCTGCAGGCTTCTGGCCCTGAGATGCCCCCAAAGGCCTGCCACCCTGGATGCTTCCCGCCGGCCTTGCTCCCGCAGGCTTACCCGAGACGGCTTTTTCCGCTCCCACCGTGTGCATCACCTTCCGGGAACTGCTTTGGGGCCTGGTCTCGCCCCGCCTTCTCAGAGTTTCTCTCTCCACCTGGTTAAAATATGCGTCATCAGACATATCCTTAATCTTGAAGATCAGCATGGCAATGCCGGATGCGGCCGCAACCAGCAGGAAAACGAGAATAATGATCACAATCTTCTCCGTCTCCGCTTTCCTGTGCTCTGCATCATACGCTTCCGCATTGGAGTTTGCCGTGTCGAAAATCGTGGAAATCTTATGCTGTTCGTTTTTAATAAAATCCTGCAGATACCATTCTCCGTCAATCAATGCGGTATCATAATCCTTGCTCTGTGCCGGCGGCTCCGGATCCGCAACACCCGGATCTTCCGCAGGAGGATCAACCGGAGCCGGCTCCACATAGGGCGTCAGTTCTCCCTCCACTGTCACAAAGTCCTCACGAATAAAGCCCGAAACGTCCTCACCGTTATCACTGGTATTCACCTGATACCACACCTTGCCCTTGCTGTCGGTAGCTCTTCCCGTCACCGTTACCACCAGGCCGTTAGCTACGGTTTTGACAATATTGTCTTCCGAATCGGTTGCAGTGCTGCGGATTCTTACGCTGTTCCCGCCCTTTACCGTAGCGCTCACGGGATTCAGGACCTCCAGCTCTCCGGCAACAGTGGGATTTTCAGGCGGCGTGGTTGTTCCCGGCGTAGTCGTAGTCGGCGTACTGCCGTCGATGATCTCCACCAGATCCGAACGAATATAGCCAAGGGTTTCCGAATTAACAAAGGTCTGATACCAGATATGACCGTCGCTCCCCTGTACCTGACTGTTGATGGAGATGATCTTGTCCTTCAGGGTACTTCCCACCACCTCGCTGCTGCTGCTGGGCTCTTTTCTGATGTTTGCACTGGTGGCCGTGACCCGTCCCTGGCTCTGTGCATGGCTCACAGTGGCAAGGCCGTCCCCGAACAGCACAATCATCATCACCAGTGCCAGTGTGACAATTCCTTCCATAAATCTTTGTCTTACCTGTGCTTTTCCTGTTTTTCTCATAAGTCTTCCTTTCTTCGGTTTCCTATATACCATCACGCCGGAAACGCTTTTGTCCTTCCTCGCCTTTCTCTGCCAGCCCTGTACCGTGTATGTTCTTCTTTATCTGCGCTCTCTGCTCCGCCTCAATATTACGGTGAACCGCTGTCTCACACTCAGGGCAGTACTGACCGCTGCGAATAGGCTTCCCACAGATCTCACACTTCAAAAAGGTTTTGGAATCCTTTGTCACCTCCAGCCGCCCGTCCTTCAGCATCTGTCGGATAGAGCGCTGTGACACTCCGATAGCATTCTCGATCTGCGCCGCCGTAGCCCCTCTGTGCTCTTCTATGTACATCCTTACCTTTCCGTAATCATCATAATCCAGCTCATTGCAGTCCTCACAGCGGTATTCTCCCACACCTTTAAATACCATGACTCCGCCACACTTATTGCAGACTCGCGGAATATTATATTGCTCTTCCAAATTAATTCTGCGCGTTGTCATATCCAGTCCCCTCCTGTCAAATCAAAGTTCCGATCTTTCCGGACTTCATCAGCCGGTGAAGTCTGCCGCCTCATCTATGGCCTTGCCAATATCGCGCCGCATATATTTGTTTTCAAAGGATACCCATCCTGTGGCCTCGTAAGCCTTTTCCCTCGCTTCCTTTAAGCTGGCTCCCTTAGCCGTTACGCCCAGCACCCTGCCGCCGTTGGTAACAATACGGCCCGCGCTGTCAAATTTGCTTCCGGCATGGAAGCAGTAATAATCCTCCTTACCCTCAAACGCTTCAAGTCCTGTAATTTCAAATCCCTTCTCATACGCCACCGGGTAACCCTCCGAAGCGAGCACCACACAGACGGCCGCATTCTCTTCAAACTGCAGCTCTGTTTTATCCAATGTCCCGTCAATACAGGCATCCACCACATCCATAATATCGTTCTTCATCCTGCAGAGGACTACCTGTGCCTCCGGGTCTCCGAACCTGGCGTTATATTCAAGCACCCTCGGCCCTTCCGGCGTCAGCATCAGTCCGAAGAAAATCACTCCCTTGAACTCTCTGCCTTCTGCCGCCATAGCGTCCACCGTGGGCTGAAAAATATTCTTCCGGCAAAAATCATCCACCTCTTTTGTATAAAACGGACTTGGGGAAAAATTACCCATACCGCCGGTATTCAATCCCTGGTCTCCATCCTTTGCCCGCTTGTGATCCTGGGCAGAAGTCATGGGCCTGACGGTCTTCCCGTCCACAAATGCCAGAACGGATACTTCCCGGCCGGTCATAAATTCTTCTATGACCATCTTGTTCCCGGCATTTCCGAAATGCTTATCCAGCATGATCTCCTTTACTCCTGCCCTTGCCTCTTCCAGAGTATTGCAGATCAATACGCCCTTACCCAGCGCAAGCCCGTCCGCCTTTAAGACGATCGGCAGCTTCGCCGACTCCAGGTACTGAAGCGCTTTCTCTGAATCCTCAAAGGTCTCATAAGCTGCCGTGGGTATATTGTACTTTTTCATCAGGTCTTTGGAAAAGACCTTGCTGCCCTCCAGCACCGCCGCATTCTTTCTGGGGCCAAAGACTCGAAAGCCTTCCGCCTCCAGAGCATCCACCAGGCCTCCCACCAGCGGATCATCCGGAGCCACAAACACCAGATCAACCGCCTTTTCCTTTGCATAAGCGATCACCCTGTCAAATTCCATGACACCGATGGACGGTTCGCATTCCGCGATCTGTGCGATTCCGGCATTTCCGGGCACACAGTAAAGCGCATCCACCCTGCTGCTCTTCTTCATGCTCAGTGCTATAGCATGCTCTCTTCCACCGCCGCCTACGATCAGTACTTTCATGTCTATGCCTTTCTGTGCGCTTCAACGCACCTGCCAATCAATAATCCGGAAGTTTACTTCCAGACTCATACCTTCCTGCGGACCTTTCCGTCCGCTACGGTAAGCCGCCCGTTTGCAATATCGTCAATGGCCTGGGGAAGCAATATCCATTCTGCCTGCTCCATGACCCGCCTTTGTAAGCTTTCGGGAGTATCGTTGTCCTCCACATATACTGCCTTCTGGGCGATAATAGGTCCCTCGTCCATTCCCTCATTCACGAAATGAACCGTAGCGCCCGTCACCCTGACTCCCCGCTCCAGTGCCTTTTCATGTACCTTCAGCCCGTAATACCCCACGCCGCAGAAGGAAGGGATCAGAGACGGATGAATATTTATGATACGATTCGGAAAAGCAGCCACCGCCTGCTCCGGGATTTTCACCAGAAAACCCGCCAGCACCACCAGATCCGGCTTCCGTCTGCACAGCTCTTCCGTAAATGCCCTGTTAAAGGTTTCTCTGTCCGCATATTCCCGGGGAGAGATACAAATCCCGGGAATTCCATGCTCTTCTGCCCTTTTCAGGGCTTTTGCACCGGCATTGTTGCTGATCACCGCGGTCAATTCCGTATTCGTTACCCTACCCGTGTCGATTCCGTCCAGAATGGCCTGGAGGTTCGTGCCGCTTCCGGACACACATACAACGATCCTTAACATATGACTACTCCCTTTTCACCCGCTTCACAGCTTCCCACAATATAAGGAGTCTCACCTGCATCTTTAAGGACTGTCACTGCCTTATCCGCATCTGCGGCATCCAGCGCCAGCACCATGCCAAGGCCCATATTATAAGTATTGTACATCATCTGCTCTTCGATTCCGCCCTTTCTCTGCAGAAGCTTAAAAACGGCCGGAACCTCATAACTGTCTTTTTTCACTACCGCCTTGATTCCCTCGGGAAGCATCCTGGGAATATTTTCATAGAAGCCTCCCCCTGTGATATGACTGCATCCCTTGACGATAATGCCGTTATTTTTCAGAGCCTTCAGGGCCTTCACATAAATCCTGGTGGGCCGCAGTAATGCCTCGCCCAGCGTAGTACCCAGCTCATCGTACCAGGTGTCCAGGCTCTCCCTTGTCATATCAAAAACCTTGCGGATCAAAGAGAATCCATTGGAATGTACTCCTGAAGACGCAATGCCGACCAAAATATCACCGGCCTTGATGTTCTCTCCGGTGATCAGATCCTTCTCGTCTGCAACCCCCACCGTAAAACCGGCCAGATCGTATTCCTCCTCCGGCATCAGTCCGGGATGCTCCGCCGTTTCACCCCCGACCAGCGCCGCACCTGCCTGTCTGCAGCCCTCCGCCACGCCTTTGACGATCGCGGCTATTTTCTCGGGATAATTTTTCCCGCAGGCTATGTAATCCAGAAAGAAAAGGGGTTCTCCGCCCGCGCAGGCCACATCGTTGACGCACATGGCCACGCAGTCAATTCCGACGGTATCATGTTTATCCAGCAGAAACGCCAGTTTAATCTTTGTACCTACACCGTCCGTTCCGGACAGCAGAACCGGCTTTTCCATTCCCTTAAGCGACTCCGCAGAGAAAGCCCCGGAAAAACCTCCCAGCCCTCCCATCACCTCAGGACGCATGGTCTCCTTCACATATTTCTTCATCAGCTCCACTGACTTGTATCCTGCTTCTATATCCACACCCGCTTTTCTGTAATCCATTTCTTCCTCCGTTTCCGCCGGGTTCTCTCACACCGCGTGTCCCCGTATTCCGTTTCCGCCAGTTACTTTCAGGCCAAATATCCCTTGCAGCCCTTCTCCTGCAGCTTCGCGTCCTTTGCCATCACCTGTTCCTTCTGCCGTCTGCTGTAATCTTTCAGCTTAGCCGACAGCTCCGGATCCGACAGCGCCAGAATCTTTGCCGCAAGAATACCCCCGTTTTTTGCTCCGTCAACAGCAACCGTTGCCACCGGAATTCCCGGGGGCATCTGCAGAATAGATAACACTGCGTCCATACCGTCCAGGGTTTTACCGGAAAGGGGCACTCCGATCACCGGCAGCACGGATAACGCGGCACACATTCCCGGAAGAGCAGCCGCCATCCCGGCTCCCGCAACAATTACCCGGATTCCCCGATCCTGTGCACTGCCGGCCCACTCTATCAGCACGTCCGGCTCCCGATGTGCTGAGATAATCCTGATCTCGTAACCGATTCCCAGCTCTTCCAGCATGTCCGCCGCCTTCGCCATAACCGGCAAATCGGAATCACTTCCCATCACAATGCCCACAAGGGGCGTGCTGTCTGTCTTCGCCATATGACCTCCTCGAATTTCATGTACTGTATATTCCCTTTTATATTACTAAAATAAGAAGCTTTTCGCAACCATTAACAGGAGAAATAACAAAAACTTAAGAGTTCTGTATGTTTTCTTCCCCAAATGCCTCATTCAACGGCTCTGTCCCGGGAAGTACGAATCTGCCGTCCTTTATAATCGGAATTCTGACCCCATCCTTCCTCACGGCAGTCAGCTCACCAAGCTCATCATAGGGAATCGTAATATCCGTATGGCAGTTAAAATATGCCTCCGCCGGATCCTCTCTCCGCCGGGCAGATCTGGTATTCTCCTTTGCCACAATTTCCTTGCCGTCAGGATTGTAAAGCCGCATGTCCTCCGTTCTCTCATAGCAGGTATCCCCCACGGCAAAATGAGGCCCCGTCTTCTCCGCAATCAAAATGGGCAGCTTGGCCTCCACCCCCAGCCGTCTGGCCATGACATAGGCTGTGGTATTGGTACCGATGGCAAACTCTCCCATGGGCAGGGTTTCATGACGGAACAGAACGTTTTCTTTGACAAAATTCCTGTTCTCCGCCTCCTCCCGGAAATTCCCGCAGGAATAATCCCGGATCATGCCGTCCTCAAAGGTAAGGCACAGGTCCTTGTACTCCAGACCGTTCAGAAATACCCTTGTCACATGAAGAGTACCGTTTGTCCCCTCCAGTACCGGCGAGGTAAATACCTCACCCACAGGAATATTCACATCCGCCACACAATTTTCAAAAATAGTCTCCTTCTCCGGATCCTTCAGCTTCCACAGGTTCACCTTAAGGTCCGTCCTATTGTCTCCGCAGCCCCTGATCTCGCAATAGTCCGCCGTATCCAGCGCGTCGATCATTGTCTGCTGCACCTTCCGGTAGAGCATATAATCCAGCGTGTTCAGACGGATGGTCTCGTCGAATAGCTCCTGAAACACCGGTCCCACCTCCGGCACCGGGAAAGCGATAATGGTAAAGCTTCTCTCTTCCTCCAGGATATAATTTTTCATCATATCCCTGTATTTGGTTCTGTATTCCACCCAAAGCTTGTTCTGTTCCCCGTCAAGCCTAACTGCCTCGGACTTATTGACCGGTTCAAAGTCAGCCTCGCCAAAGGTTTCCACTACTGCCGGCCCCGCATAACCGCGAGCCTCTTCCCGATACTTTTCAAAGGCGGCATATGATGCCTCCAGAATGCGGTTCACATAACGTCTGTCCAGGCACAGTCCGTTATCGTCCTTATGGTCATACGCAAACTGCCTGTTCACCGTGCCGCCCGCCAGCATTTCCAGGCGGATGACAGGCTGCAGTCCCATCTCTGCAAAATTCTCTATAGCCCGCCGGATCATCCGCTCAAAGCCGATATGAAAGGTGAGTCCCGCTGTCTTTTTCTTTGAAAGGTCCTTCCCTGCCACCTCGAATCCAATGCGATACCCCTCCGTATAAGTGTCCGCCATGGTGGCAATAGTCTCTTCCGGAAGGGATGCAAGATACCTGGCCGTTTCCAGCTCATTCTCACTGACATATTTACCGTAGCCATACAGATACCTCACGTCGCTTAAATCGCTGTTCATAATAATATCCACACAGAAGCGGTTTTCGGAGCTGACCATGCTTTTGACCAGCCTCTCTTCCTCCCTGTCCGCATTATCGCTGACATGCCAGTACAGAATATCCCGGATCTCCCCTGCTTTTGGAAGACATACACCTGCCGATTCTGCATCTGTGTCGGAAGTTTCTGCTGCCGCATAGGTAAAGGCGGTATAAATCTCCAGGAACAGCTCCATTCCCACCACCAGATCCTCCAGCCTTCCTTCGTATACGGCAGCGATCAGACGGCGAAGCCTGCAATAAAGACAGCCAAGCAGACGGCCATACTCTTCCCCGAGCAGCCTCACCGCATAGGCCGGATTGCCATAGCTCTCCTCATAATTTGCAGGAAGTACGTCTGCGTACAGCTCATAATTTCGCTTCTGAAGCTCTTTAAGCGGAGCGTTTTTTAAACCGTCCTGTTCCAGAAAATTTTTCGTATCCACCAGTAAAAGCAGAAATGACGCCGTTCTGTTAAAATACTCCTTAAACTCTTTCCTGCCGCCGGTCTCTTCGGCAATAGCGCGGATGCGCTCCATCGCAAGCCCGCAGCGTTCTTCCAATAGTTCCCTTGAAACCGTATTCTCCTCCATACGTAACATACCTGCCTTTCCTTTTATGGTTTCCATATGATATATTTTTATGGTGTTCCGCCCACCCAAATCCATAATAACGGCCGGCTGAGCATCAAAGGTTTACCCCCGCATACAGAATCAGGCTGATGCCGCCAAGGTCGATTCCATTGAGAATAATCCCCAGCACAGGGAAAAATCTGTAATACTCCTTATTGCAGGCGGCCTGTACTCCCAAAACTCCCCCCACCAGGGAGAATATCATGGCCAGCACTCCCGTAAACCCGAATTTTACGGCAGCCTCTCCGCCGTTTTGATACGACAGAAACACCACCGTCACCAGAGCCGCAAGACTGATAATGCCCAGAATGACGGACATGATCCCTCTGTTGGAATGTCTTTTGTTGGTAAAAATATAGCCTTTTCTTTTACTCATAAAACTCTAAAAGGGCACTTCCGGGCGAGTTGTCCACCTCGCAGGAAATGCCCCGATCCGCTCCTGATATTAAAATAATATTTTTGACTTGCGCGCCATCAGCCTGCCGCCGGTCACAATCAGTAAAATTCCCGTCACAATGCCTACCACAAGGGAAATCACCCCTATAGCGATATTTGTAGCTCCCGCCAGCTTCATCGTGTTATAAACCTTCTGCTCCATAACCTTACTCCTTTCGAGTTTCTTTTCCCCTGTTGTCAGAATATCGTTTTGTTCGCTCATTTCTTCACTCTGCACCATATGTTTCATAATACTTATCTATCGCCGCCTTTATTGTATCATCAATATAGTTTTTCCCTTTGTACGGTCTGTTGTAAAGATGCTCTGTCACTTCCCGCATATTCACAATCGCGCGTGCCTCAAACCCATACTTCTGCCGGATCTCCTCCAGCGCACTCACGGTGCCGCCAAGTCCCTTTTCCATACGGTTCAGAGATACCATCAGTCCCTTGATTTCCACCTTTGCCTGCGCCCTGATAATGGGAAACGTCTCCTCGATGGATTTTCCCGAGGTAGTCACATCCTCAATCATGATCACACGATCCCCGTCCTGTAAGCTGCTGCCTAAAAGGATACCCGTCTCGCCATGATCCTTGGCTTCCTTGCGGTTGGAGCAATAACGAATCTCTCTGTCATACAGGTCGCTGTAGGCAATTGCCGCAGCCACGCTTAAAGGTATGCCCTTATAGGCCGGCCCGAACAGCACGTCAAATTCATCTCCGAAATTGTCATGTATTGCCTTCGCATAATACTCTCCCAGCTTTCTCAGCTGTGCTCCCGTAACATAAGCACCCGCATTCATGAAAAAAGGAGATTTTCTGCCGCTCTTTAAGGTAAACTCACCAAATTTCAGCGCCTGGCTGTCCACCATAAACTCGATAAATTCCTGCTTGTACTGTTCCATACTTTCCAAAACCCTCCGGTTTACCCATTGAGATTCCAAATATCCCTTACATCCTATCATAAAGTTTCAAAATATTCAATACAAAAAAGGGCGATCAAACGCCCTTTTTTATATAAAATGCTTATCCCTTTACGGCACCGCCGGTCACGCCTTCCACATAGTACTTCTGGAGACACATGAACAGAATCGTGATGGGAACGGCAATCAGTACGCCGCCGGCACAGAATTCCGTATAATGGGCCGACAGGCTGGTTGCACTTCCGATCATATTATTCAAGCCTACCGCAACGTTCATACCTTCACCGGTATTATGAGCGATATAGCTGGCAAACATGAAATCTCCCCAGGGAGCCATAAACGCAGTCAGGATGGTATAAATAATAATCGGCTTTGACATAGGGATGATAATGGAAAACAGCACCCGCGCCCTTGTGGCACCGTCCACTCTGGCCGCTTCGTCCAGGGATTTGGGCACCGTATCGAAGAAGCCCTTCGACACATAATAACCCATACCGGAGCTCGCGGTATATACCAGGATCAATCCGTAAATGGAGCCGGTCCCGGTCAGTCCCATGCTGCTCAATACCTTATAGAGGATAATCATGGACAGAAAGCCGGGGAACATGCCGATGACAAGCATACCATTCATCAGCAGCTTTCTTGACGCAAACCTGGTCCTCGATAAGGTATAGCTCACGCAGAGCACTATCACGGGCTGAATGACAGCTACCGCAATGGCAATGATCAAAGTGTTCAGATACCATCTTGGATATTTGACTACATCGGAACCCTGAAACAGTGAAATATAATTCTTAAAGCCCCATTCCTTCGGGAAGACATAGCCCACCTGCATGGTAGTCTCACAGCGGAACGACTCCAGCACGATCATAAAGAACGGAATCAGCCAGACCACGGAAATAACCGCCAGTACAACGTAGGTAATGATATTGCCGGTCATGGTCTTTTTCTTTAAGCTCTTATACTTTTTGGAAGTTTTCTCACTCATTATTGGAAATCCTCCTCGTTCTTATTGGACGGCAGCACATTGTACACAATCAATGACAATACCGCGACGACAATGAATATCATGATACCAACCACCGAAGCAAGCTTGAAATTACTGTCCGCACCGGTCGTAATCTTATACAGCCAGGTAATCAGCAAGTCCGTGTCCGTTGCCGAGGTTCCGCCCACCGTAAGCCTCGGATTGGAAATATTTCCGCCTGTCAGCAGGAAAATCACGTTGAAGTTGTTGATATTGCCGATAAAGCTGGTCAGCAGGTAGGGACCCGTAATAAACAGCATATACGGAAGCGTAATCTTCATAAACGCCTGTACGGCATTTGCACCGTCAATTTTTGCGGATTCATACAGGTCATCCGGTATGTTCATCAGAATACCGGTAGCGATCAGCATCAGATAGGGGATGCCGATCCATACGTTAATCAGGATGACAAGAATCCGCGCCGAGGTTGCATTTCCCCAGAAGTCAAAGGGTACGTCAAGAATTCCCGACTTAATAAGGAATCCGTTGATCAGACCGTTCTTGGCAAAGAGCTTTGACATGTACATCAGGGAGATAAACTGAGGCACCGCGCTGGTCAGCACCAGGATTCCACGCCATACCTTCTTAAACTTGATTCCCTTCTTATTGATCAGAAGCGCCACCACAATCCCCAGGAAGTAGTTCGTAAAGGTAGCAAAAAATGCCCACGTGAGCGTCCACCCCAGGATATGCTTAAAGGCATAGCCCAGATTGCTTTTCTGGGAATTGAACAAATCCCCGAAGTTAGACAGGCCCACCCATGTAAACAGATTGCTGTATCCGTCATGAGCGCCGTCATAGTTGGTGAATGCGACAACAATCATAAACAGAATCGGCAGAACCGTAAACAGGAAGATGCCAAGCAGAGGAACCGCAAGCAGTGTCTTGTGGAATTTCGCATCTACAAGGTCATGAATATCTGCCTTAAATTTCTGCGGACGCTTCCCGCTCTTCAGAATCTCATCATTCTCCCTGCTCTGCTTAATATTCATTCTCCAGGCAATGATAAAAGCAACACAGAATACTACCGAAAGTCCGCCGAACAGGAGGATCTTAAAGGAATCGTCTCCGGCTGTACGGGTATAGGTATCCAGGATCGGATCGTACACCTCTCCCGCCTGGACATCACCCAGGGTGTCCAATTTGCCCATCCACCCTGCACCGATTGTTACTGTATACCAGATGAACACCACCTCAAACAGCAAAAACGCTGCTCCACGCACGATCTGTCCACATGCGAAATTGCCGAAGCCCATAATAAGGTAAGACAGTTTGGTTCTCCACGACCCTCTAATCAGGGTCATCACTAAATCCCTGAATTCTCTGCCAACCGCACATGCGGCTGTCCTGACACCCCGTACAATTGCCTTGCCGATGCCGATAAGGAAAGACGGTATCGCCGCAAGGAATCGACGGATATTATACAAAATTCGCTGAAAGGTTCCCAGACTCTGATATTCAATCCATGAGAGTTTTTCCATAATCATCTGCCCCATCTGTTTTTATAAAAGCCACCCCGGCTGTTTCTTTACCGGGGTGGCTTTTTCATTCATAGCACCAGAACCCTTGTAAAATATGGACTCTGCTGTTTATATCGAAGCCACAACGGTAATCTTACTTAGGTGTTACAGTAAGAGTAGCGGTTTCTGCCGCGCTGTCATAAACCAACGTCACAACATAAGTTCCGTCAGCATCGATCTTGATATTGTCACCATTGAAAGTACCGTCCACACCGAAGTTTACATCCCAGCTTGCGCCCTGGCGAACCTTGAACTCATCGCCGGCCTTGAACTCCTGCTCTGCAGTCCATGTTCCCGCAGGATCCTCGGTCATCGGTACGTCGGTATCCCAGTTGTATCCGGAGAATGCGCCGATCAGAGAGAATGCGTTCTTCTGCTCGTCTGACATCTGGAACAATGCGTCGACAGAAGCTCTGTATGCCGTTAAGCCAGCCTGAAGATCGGCCTCTGTCTTCGCTTCACGGGCATTGGTGCCAAGCAACTTTGCAATATCCCACCAGGAACCATGAATGTTGCCCTGGGAAACGGAATAAGGTGCCTGTGCGTTAAATGCAAGCAACGCCTCATCGGCCTTAACCTTTTCATTGTCCATAGCTGCTTTGTTCGCAGGTCCCCAGCCCTGTGACTCATATCTCTCCAGAGAGCACTCTTCGTTTGTAAGGTAGAGAGCCAGCTGCTGAAGAACGGCGCCCTTGGTAGCGTCTGCCTGAGGCTTAACGCCCATCAGCTTACATCCGGAGTAAGAACCCATATGATAGGACTGCCCGTCAACCGTAAAGGAAGGCAGTTCCGCAACGCCGTAATTGTCGCCAAGCGCTTCCTTGGCATCGGACGAGCCCCATGTACCACAGACTACTACTGCGGAAGGTGTTGCCGCCGCAAAGTCAGCCGCATTGGAGGAAGACATGAAGCTGGGAGACTTCACAAGCTTCTCCATACCCTTCATGGCAATCAGGCCCTCGGGTGAGTTAAAGGTATCATCCACGCCGGTGAAGGACCCGCTGGTATCGGTGGTCCAGTCTGACTTACATCCTGTTGCAAAGAAGAAGGATGCAACATACCACGCGGAGGTCTCGCATTCCATGGAGAACATTCTTCCTGCTGCTTCGCAGTCAGCGATGATGTCTTCCAGGCTGCCCAGATGCTCTTCCTTTACAACGCTCTTGTCATAGTACATGAAATAACCGTTGTCTGCGGTCAGAGGATAGCAATACAGTTCGTTTCCTACGGATGCGGCTTTCACGGCAACTTCCGTATTTAATTCCCTGACGGTCTCCGCCGTCTTTGTGCCCAGCTTGTTCAGAGCACCCGCTTCCACCAGACGGGTCAGCTGATCCTGTGCGAAACAGAAAATATCCGCTCCGCTCTCAACGTCGGTAATCATGTTGGAAGCAGAGTTGGACTCGGAGATGCCCTCCACAGTCGCGTTAATAACAATACCGGGGTTCGCATCACAGAATCTCTTGATCTGTGTCTTGGTCAAATCCGCAACTCCCTCTGCTTCGGACACCCAGAGGGTAACGTCATAAGTACCTGCCAGAGAACTGTTGTCGGTGCCTTCACCACCCCCCCCATTTGTTCCGCCGCTTCCGCTTGCATTGCCGCTGTCGTTGTTGCCACAGGCCGCCAGACCCATTGTCAAAGCCAGGCCCATAGCAAGAAACTTTACTAATTTCTTTTTCATTCTTCTCTCCTCTTTACTTTTTATTATATTAAAAGAATTCCTGCGAATCCTTTAATACCGGTATTTTACTTTTCCAGAATCGCGCTGGTTCTTGCACCGATCTTTAAAATATTGCCTTTTAAGCTTGCACCGCTGCCCAGCCCTACGGAATCGGTAACCTTCTTATATTCCCCTGTCACCCCTGTCAGCGCGGAAAGCTCTATCTCGATTTCCTCCGCCGAGGTATTATGCAGAAGCAATATCTTCGAATCCTCATAAGAGATTTCAAAGCCCCCCAGGTCACTGTACTTTGAGCTGACCGTCTCATAATCGCCCCGGGCAATTTCCGGATGCCGGTTGCGGACCGCAATGACCTTTGCATAATAATGATACAGGCTGTTCTCGTCGTTTAACTGCTCTTCCACGGTCCCGTTGACCTGTTTGTCCGCCGGAAAATCGCTTCCCACAGGATCCTTCACCGTGTCACCGTCCCCCCACAGCATGGCAAGACGCCGGTTGGCATCGGTATTTGCACCTCCCCTGGTTCCCTTCATTCCAATCTCTTCTCCGTAATACATGAAGGGGGAACCGCTGCACAGGATCAGCAGGTTCGCTGCCATCTGTGCATTTCCGGTACTTGCATTCAAAAAGCCCGCGGCCCTGTCGGTATCATGGTTCGACAGGAAATTGCACATCATGCCGTACTCACTGTTCTCGGCCAGAACCTTATCCTGGTAACTCGTGATATATCCGGTGAAGGCATTGATCTGGCCGTTTCTGGCCGCCTTGGTCAATACGCCCTCACCCTGGCCGACCTGGAAGTTAAAGCAGTTCAGGCCGCCTACATATTCCAGAGTCTCCTGATCGGAAGACCAGCATTCGCCTACACAGTAAATGTCCTCTTTGTATGCACGAAGCTCTTTCATATACCAATCCCAGAACTCGGAGGACTTCCCGGTATCATTGAAATAAATGTATTTGATCGCGTCGAACCGGAACCCGTCCGCCCCCAGATCCAGATAATATTTTGCAATCTTAAGCGCTTCCTGCCTGACCTCTTCCTTATCGTAATTCAGCTCCGGCATATCTCCGCTGAAATTGCATTCATAATATTCGTCCGTACACCCCGGGATCTGGCGGTAAGTCCTTCCGCTGACCTGATTTTCCTTCGTCACATACGTATAGTAATCATAATAGGGGCTTGCGGTATCCCCGTTCTTATGAGCATCCGCGAAGCTTAAGAACCACGGGTTCGAGGAAGAGGTATGATTCAGAACCAGATCCAGAATCACTTTTACATTCCTCTCATGGCATACCTCAAAGAGCTCCTTCAGATCCTCTTCCGTACCGAAGTCACTGTCAATTGTATAGTAGTCAATGACATCATATTTATGATAGGACGGGGAAGAGAAGATCGGTGTCAGCCAGATTCCCTGGATTCCGAGACTCTCTCCGGAATTAATATTCCCATCATTCAGATAATCCATTCGGTTAATGATTCCTCTTATATCTCCGATACCGTCACCGTTGGAATCAGAGAAAGAGCCCGTAAATATTTCATAGAAAACACGATAATTATCATCGATGGGATCCACGGCCGCTTTCGGCGCTTTTCCCGCACAGCCGGTCAACCCCGCCGTCATTCCTGCCAAAAGCAGGCCGCATGTCATCCGCGTTCTTAAATTTGTTAAATAATGTATCTTTTTCATAGCCTAATGCTAACATATGTTTTTCATATCGTCAACCCTGTTTTTGTGCAGATCCCACAAAAATCCATAAATTCTTGATGCTTTTTGTGCAAATTTCTTCTTTTATCGAACTTTTTTTCTATATAGTTTCGAAACTATTCCCTTTTCTATTTTCGGTTTCCATTGAGCGGCAATTGCATAAATCCGCGCCGTTCAGGATTTTTCCCGGAAAAATTTCCCAAAAAGTTTAGTGTCCGTATCACATTTCTCGATTTCACTGACATATTTTCTGTTTGGAAAACGTTTTTTAATTGTTAAATATGATGAATTTTTCTTCTCTTTTTCCCAAGAATCAATCCGCTGCAGGCTTTTACTTCTGTTTTACCCGCCACAGGCTTCCTGCAGTCTGCACAGGTATCGTCCGCCAGAATTTCCCAATCGGCCTCGGAAATCAAAGGAACTTCCGCCTCCTGCTGCCCGCCCGATACCCCAGATATTTCCGATACGCCCGAAAGGTCGGGCAGCTCCACCGGAAAGCTTCTTCCTGATGCGTTATAATAGATCAGCAGCTCCTCCCAGATGCTGTCCGACACACTTTCCGGATCACCCGTGCCGACGTGATTATCCACCCGAAAGGATACCACTCCCTCGCCGTGAACGGTCTGATTCTGTATCCGCCTCCAGGCATCCCGGGACTTATCGCACAGGCCCGGCAGCTTCCGGCGCAGCGAGATCAGCCCTCGGTAGTATTCCACCAGCCCCTGAAAGCGCTCCGCCTGCCTCCAGCGGAGCATATTGATCTCCGGATCTGAGCGGTAACTGTTGTCATCCCCGAATTTGGTCCGCCCAAACTCTTCTCCCGCCTGAAGAAACAAATTCCCCTGGCAGGTAAAGCAAATCAGGGCCGCCAGCTTATTTGCCGCAAGTAATTCCGGCTTAGGCTCCAGATAATCCGCTTCCTGCCTGACTGCAGTTCCCGCCTCCATAGTAACCAGCAGCTTATCCCACAGGGTATAATTGTCATGGGCGGAAATATAATTGATAATCTGGCTGCAGCTGTTAGGGCAAAACCCTTCCCCGTTATCCCGCCAGCCCGTGACAGCGTGGAGCAGACGGTTCTCCAGTCCCTTGCCTCCGTTGACAAAACCGGGCTTTCCCGCCACAAATACATCACCCTTTATGATGTCTCTGGTATCGTCTGAAAACACTGCGACCAAATCCTCCAGACGGTTCACATTTTCCTTCACCGCCGCCAGGGTGCCTGCCTCCATGGGAGATTCCGCCGCCCGCCAGGGCTCTCCGTACAGCAGCTTCTCCCCCGGTCCGTACTCAGCGTCCAGTTCTCTGCGAATCCGGTTCATCAGCTCCACGGTTAGCAGCCCCATCAGGTCAAAACGAAATCCGTCTATATGATACTCCCTTGCCCAGTAAAGTACCGAATCCACAATATAATTATCCACCATGGCCCGCCCTGCCGCCATATCGTTTCCGCAGGCAGAGCCGTCAGACAGCTCACCGTTCTCCCATCTTCTGTAATAATATCCCGGAACAATCCTCTCAAACCAGGATTCCTTCTCATACATATGATTGTAAACCACATCCATCACTACCCGGATTCCAGCCCGATGAAGTGCCTGGACCATTTCCTTGCACTCCCTGATCCGCACGGTGCCGTCAGTCACATCCGTGGCAAAGGAGCCCTCCGGCACATTAAAGTTCACCGGGTCATAGCCCCAGTTAAACTGCCTGTCGCCTCCCGCCTCGTCCAGCCAGCCAAAGTCAAAAACAGGAAGCAGATGCACATGGGTTACTCCCAGACGCCGGAGATAGGCGATACCGGTGGCGCTGTTTCCTGCGCCGCCCTCTTTCCCCGGGAAGGTGAACGCCTTATACTTTCCCCGGAACGGATCCGGAATCCCGCTGTCCGGATCGTAGGAAAAATCCTTTACATGAAGCTCATAAATAATCGTCTCAGATTTCCTCCCGGGAATTCTTTCCTGCCGAAAGCCCTCCGGATCTGTCCGCTTCAGATCCACTACCATACTGCGCCGGCCGTTACAGCCGCAGGCTTTTGCATAAGGATCGGCACTTTGGACCACATTGTCCTGCACCCGTACACGAAAGTCATAATAAGTCCCATGCAGACACCCGGGAAGCTCCAGCTTCCAGACTCCCCTCTCCCCTCTTTCCATGGGAAGGACTTCTTCCGCTGTTTCCCTCATAGAAACTGTTCCGGACGTTCCTGAGAATGTTTCAAGCTCAGCACCCGCCGTCCCGTTTTGTCCATAAAGACACAGCTCCACGCTCTCTGCAAGAGGCGACCACAGCTTGAACATCGTTCCGCCCTCTCCGCAGACCGCCCCCAGATCCCGTCCTTTATATTCGTACTGCTCGTCAAATTTCCGGTTATAAGTTAACATAGCGCCCTCGACTTTCGTAAAGTTTCGTTATCCTGAATACTATCACAGGATACCCAAATCGTCAACGTTGCTATGCGTGATTTCAGTGATTAGTTACCTCATGACCTTTTCCATCAGCGATTTGTAACTGTCCACCACGTCATACACCACATTGTCACCAGAAATTCTGATACTGAGTATTTGGGCGGTATCCGTACCAACATGTGGATATGATCCGGACGATATGGTACTAGCATTCCCATTTTGTATGGGCTAAACTATTTGTTGTGTCCATCTTGGGCACCTCCTGTGTTGTATTTTGTGGTTTGCAGACCTACTTTTATACTAACACAGGAGTTTCTTTTATCTGTGACACAAAGATTCGGGGACACCACCTTACGGTGCTGTCCCCTGCACATTTTGTCATAAATCTATTCTCTCCAAATAATTAGCGCAGCCGTTCGGATAAATCTCTGAGTCGTTATTCCTTCACAGCGGCCCTGATTGCCGACATCAGTTCCTCATAGGTGTCAAATGCAGGCAGTTCCGGGTGTTCCTCCTTGATCTTTTCCGTGCTTTTGAACAGGAAGCCGGCCTTACTGGCCTGTATCATCCCCAGGTCATTGTAGCTGTCTCCGCTGGCAATGGTATCGTAGCCGATGGATTGCAGCGCCCGCACCGTCGTCAGCTTGGAGTTCTCGATCCGCATCCGGAAACCCGTGATCTCCCCGTTGTCCGCCACCTCCAGAGAATTACAGAAAATGGTGGGCCGGCCCAGCTTTTCCATAAGCGGCGATGCAAACTGTGTAAAGGTATCGCTGATAATGATTACCTGGGTAAAGCTTCTCAATTCATCCAGAAATTCTTTTGCCCCGGGAAGCGGCTGAATTCCGGCAATGGTATTCTGAATCTCCTTCAGCCCCAGGCCATGCTCCTTTAAAATCCCGATGCGCCACCGCATCAGCTTGTCGTAATCCGGCTCATCCCGGGTAGTACGCTTTAACTCCGGTATACCGCTGGCTTCCGCAAACGCGATCCAGATCTCCGGCACCAAAACTCCCTCCAGGTCCAGGCATACTATATTCATCGTTCTATCCTCCCGCCATTTCTGTCCGTCATTCCGGCACTTTTTCAAAATTATCTAGTGAAGCTTCAATTCCCGGGCCCCGGCAATATCCTCCCTCATATCCAGCACAGCCGCCCTGGAAGCATCCGCATAAGCCTCCGGTCCATACTTGGCATACTTTTCCTGCTGATAAGCGGCGATAATCCCCCGGGAAGAATTAATTATGGCTCCCTGACCGTCCTCGTTAAAAAAATGTACCAAATCGGCGCCTTTTCCGCCCTGCGCCCCGTATCCGGGCACCAGAATAAAGGCCTTTGGCATCAGCTTTCTCAATATCCTGCCCTGTTCCGGGTAAGTGGCTCCCACCACCGCCCCCACATAACTGTAATCTCCGCTCTCCGGCATACACTCGGCGCCCCAGGCAGCTACCTGCTCCCCTACATGCTCATACAAGGGCCTGCCGTCGATCAGCCGATCCTGAAATTCCCCGCTGCTGGGGTTGGACGTCTTCACCAGGACAAAAATCCCCTTTTTCTCCTGGGCACATATCCTGGTAAAGGGCTTCACTCCGTCCGAACCCAAGTAAGGATTCACGGTGATAAAATCCTCGTCAAATCCCGCACAGGTACTGCTCCCCACCTGTACTCTGCCCAGATGGCCCACAGCGTAGGCCTCCGAAGTGGAACCGATGTCGCCCCGCTTCACGTCGCCGATGACTATCAGTCCCTTTTCCTTACAATAATCTACTGTCTTCACAAAGGCAGCCATTCCCGGAAGGCCAAACTGCTCGTACATGGCTATCTGAGGCTTCACTGCGGGAACCAGGTCATAAACCGCATCCACAATCCCCTTATTGTACTGCCATAAAGCCTCGGCCGCCCCCTCCAGGTTCTCGCCGTACTCTTTATAAGCCTTCTGCTTAATATGCTCCGGCACATAATTCAACATGGGATCCAATCCCACCACGATGGGAGCATTTGTCTCCCGTATTCTGGAAATCAATCTGTTTATCATACTGATTTGTCCTTTCACACTGACATCCCGCTCAGCTGTTCCGCATATTTTTTGATATTGGACGCATTGACATACCGCTTCTGGCTGTCCCCGTTTACCACTACCAGGGTCGGCGCCTGCATCACACCGTAGCGTACGGCCAGATCCGTATTCTCCTCGGCGTCTACAACCACATAACGCACGTCCTTTAAATATTCCTTCGCCAGCCTGCAGTTAGGGCAGGTGCTGGTGGTAAACAAATACTTGACGTCCCGGGGCTGTTCTGCCTCCGCCCGGGAACCCTCTGCAAAGTCAGATAAAGCCGCCGCCTTTCTGGACGGACGCTTTAAGACGGACTGCTCTATATTGTATTCCGCGCGGTTTGCATACTCCTGCAGCTTGCCGTCATTCCAGTTCTGCACCGGTCGGTAATACCCCGTGATCCTGCTGTAAACCTCCGTCCCCGCCCCGCAGTGAGGACAGGTCTTTACCTCTCCCGCAATATATCCGTGCGTCCTGCAGATGGAATAGGTAGGTGACAGGGTATAATAAGGCAGTCTGTAATTCTCCGCAATCTTGCGCACAAGGGATGCCGCCGCCTTCCAATCCGGAAGCTTCTCCCCCAGAAATGCGTGGAACACGGTTCCTGAGGTATACAGGGTCTGCAGCTCGTCCTGAATATCCAGGGCATCGAAAATATCCACAGTGTAATCTACCGGCAGATGGGAGGAATTGGTATAATACGGGGTATCCCCCTGGTTCCCCGCTGTCTTGATCGCAGGCCATCGCTTCTTGTCATGCTTTGCCAGACGATACGTAGTGCTCTCCGCAGGGGTCGCCTCCAGATTATACAGATCTCCATACTGCTCCTGGTAATCCGAAAGGCGGTTCCTCATATGGTTGAGAACCTTTTTGGCAAATTCCTGCGTCTTCCCGCTGCCCATACCGGCCCTGAGCCAGTTTGCATTTAAACCCGCCTCGTTCATGCCGATCAGCCCGATGGTGGAAAAATGATTCTCAAAGGATCCCAGGTAACGCTTTGTATAAGGATACAGCCCCTCTTCCAGCAGCCGGGAAATAACGTCTCTCTTGATCTTTAACGAACGCGCCGCTATATCCATCATATGATTCAGCCTTACAAAGAAATCATTTTCGTCCGAAGACAGATAAGCAATCCGCGGCAGGTTGATCGTAACAACGCCTACACTGCCTGTGCTCTCGCCGGAGCCGAAGAATCCCCCTGTTTTCTTTCGCAGCTCCCTTAAATCAAGACGCAGGCGGCAGCACATACTCCGCACGTCGCTGGGCTCCATATCGGAATTGATATAATTGGAAAAGTAAGGTGTCCCGTACTTGGACGTCATTTCAAACAAAAGCCTGTTATTTTCCGTGTCGGACCAGTCAAAGTCCTTTGTAATGGAATAAGTGGGAATCGGATACTGGAACCCTCTGCCGTTGGCATCCCCCTCGATCATGGTTTCAATAAAAGCCTTGTTAACCATATCCATCTCCGGCTTGCAGTCCTTATATTTAAAATTCATCTCCCTGCCACCGACGATTGCCGGCAGCTCAGCGAGGTCATCCGGCACTGTCCAGTCCAGCGTAATATTGGAAAAAGGAGCCTGGGTGCCCCAGCGGCTGGGGGTATTCACGCCGTATACGAAAGCCTCAATGCACTTTTTCACCTCGTCATACCGTAATTGATCCGCTTTGACAAAAGGGGCAAGATATGTGTCAAAAGAGGAAAATGCCTGGGCACCTGCCCACTCATTCTGCATGATACCCAGGAAATTCACCATCTGGTTACAGAGTACCGAAAGATGCCTTGCCGGAGCGGAGGTAATCTTTCCCGTAATGCCTCCCAGCCCTTCCCGGATCAGCTGCTTTAACGACCACCCCGCACAGTACCCGGTAAGCATGGAAAGGTCGTGAATATGAATGTCTGCATTTCTGTGCGCTTCGGCAATCTCTCCGTCATAAATCTCGGACAGCCAGTAATTGGCG
Organism: uncultured Lachnospiraceae bacterium; assembly: GCA_947575805.1. GTDB lineage: Bacteria > Bacillota > Clostridia > Lachnospirales > Lachnospiraceae > Acetatifactor. The sequence goes on along the minus strand of CANPOY010000028.1, from coordinate 14,423 downwards.
GTGACCGCACCGGAATTGCTTAAGATCAGGCCCCCCACCGAGTAGGTAACGGTGGAATTTTCCTTAACCCGCCAGTCCTCCACCTTTACATAACCGTTTACCACCTCTTTATAATCCAGGATCGTGGACGTCATGGCGCGCATCTTTTCCCGCTGTTTGCGGTACAGGATATAGGCCTTGGCCACTTCCTCGTAACCGGCCTGTCCCAGGACCCGCTCCACGCTGTCCTGAATATCCTCCACATGGATTTCGTCATTCTTAACCTTATCCTGAAAATCAGCCGTCACACGCAGCGCAAGCAAATCAATAATATCGTTTGTGTAGCTCATCTGTGTGGCATGAAACGCCTTCATAATGGCATCATTGATTTTCGTCAGCGTGAAATCCGCCCTCTCTCCGTTTCTCCTGATTACCTGCATGAAAGAACCCCCTGAGTATTTTCACTGAAATAAACCGTGCTGTTACATTATATCATTACGCAGATTGCAAGTCAACGAAAAATACAAGATATGGTAGTCTGTTTTTCCGCAAGGTCTTATATATAGTGTATTCCTGTACAAAAACCTCAATAGTTCCAGTCAAAGCACGCGGTTCTGCAGACCCAGGTCCGTTCCACGATTCATAAATTATTTGTTCTATGTGCGCATAATTTATTGACTATCTGAAATCATATTTCTCGAACTGTAAAAAGATATAAAATAAGTCTTGAAAAGTACGGCAGAAAAGGAGATAGAAATACATGACGACAGGAGCGATTCTTGCTCAGCTTAGAAAGGAGCGGGATGTGGGCCAAAAGGAAATTGCCACTTACCTCAGAGTATCCGTGGGTACTGTTTCCAATTACGAGAACAACGTTCATTCCCCCGATCTGGCGACGCTCTGTAAATTGGCCGACTATTTTGACGTGACCACGGATTATCTGCTGGGACGCACTGCTTACCGCGGTGACTCCAAGGTGCTGAATCGGCAGATCTCCGATGAATATACAGTGACAGATATGCTGAATACGGTGCTCACCTTCGACAGCAGCACCGTAAACCACCTCATGGATTATGCCAAATATCTGAAGGATAAACTATCTCGTTGACAGGAAGTCATATTCTCTTCTGGCCTGCTGGTCATCGGGATAATTTTTTAAGTAATTATTTATCAGCACATAAGCGCGTTCAAACTCGCCCAGATATTCATAAGCCGCTATCTCGTTAAAAGACAGAGTCTGCATCATCCTGCTGTTACCCATCTGCATCCCCGCCTGGAACGCTGCCAGAGCCTCGTTAAACTCTCCCTTCGCCATTTCGCAGAGCCCCAGTTGATTATACACTTCCGCATTTTCCTCATATTGCGCAAGATAACTGCTGTACACGCTGGCGGCATAGTTATAATCTCCGGTGGCCTCATAAGCCCGCCCAAGATAGAGATAGCTTTCGGCTCTGCCCTCTCCTCTGGCTTCTTCCAGGGCAAGACACGCCTTTTGATATTCTCCCTGATAGTAGTAAATGCGGCCCCGGGAATAATTATCCATCTTTTTGTCACCCGCCGAAAGCGCAGTCTGCAGGTACTCCTGCCCGTCCTCCCGGTAACCGAAATACGCCAGGATCTCATATATTTCTATCAGCCGGTCATAATTCCCGGAATCCATGGACAACACTCTGTTAAAATCTTCCTTTGCCCCCTGGAAATCTCCCAGATTCATCCTCGCGTTTCCCCGCAGAAAATAAGCTTCCGCCTCCGGATGCAGGGCAATGATGGCATTGTATGTTACCTCCGCATCACTGTAACGTCCGTCCTTGGTATAGGCAGCGGCAAGATAATAATTGGTATCAAAATCTATACTTTGTACAAAACCGTTGCTCTGGGCCAGAGATCTCAGAAAAGCATCCGCCGCCTGACCGTAATCGGTAAGCCCCATATAAGCGATGCCCCTGGCGCGTTCAATCAGTCTCTGATTCTCTCCGGCTTCCTCCGCCGCGGCCAGCTCCACCAGCGCCCCTTCATAATCAAGGGACTCAATCAGCTTCGTGGCGTTTGCAGTCCTTCCTCCGGCGCCGCCGCAGCCCGTGAACAGGCCGAGCAGCACAAGACACATTCCCGTATATATATACTTTTTCCATGATTTACTCTGGGTCATTTCATTTGTCCCCGCTTTTTCTATACGTGTTTCCGTGGGCGGCACAGACCGCCCTTTTCCGTCTTCATCAGTTCGCGCACAGCCCCCCGGACGGATGATCCGGTTCCGCGCTACTGCTGCTCCTCGTCCAGCTTCGAGGTACAGTGGGGACATCTTGTCGCATCTATGGCAATCTCACTCTTGCAGAAAGGACATTTTTTCGTACTGGCTGCCGCAGGCTTTTCCTCTTCCTTATGGCTCAGCCTGTCACTGACCTTGTTGATCAGCTTGACCAACAGGAAAATTACCAGCGCCGTAATCAGGAAATTGATGATCGCCGTAATGAAATTACCGTAATTCAGCACAGGTGCATCTTCACCCTTCCCCAGAGCCACCGTCAGATAGCTGAAATCCGTCCCGCCGAAAACAGCAAGAATGGGAGTCAGTATATCCTGGTTCAGAGACGTTACGATAGCGGTAAACGCCCCTCCCACGATCACACCCACTGCCATATCCATTACATTTCCTCTGGTGATAAATTTTCTGAATTCCGCAATAAAGCCCTTATCTTTTCCCTTACTCATCTGCAGCCTGTCCTTTCTTTCATTTTTATGTATGATACTTAACGTACCAATCTGCCTTATGCCAATATTGTACCCTAAATTCAGCCATACTTCAATACAATGACTGATTTTGGTTCTGATTCCGTCCATGTTGTCACGGCTGAGCCGAATGCTGCAGGCCGTTGCAGGCTGCCGAAAAAGTTTCCCTCCGAACAAAGCCGGCGGCTTGTCATTTTTCTTCCATGTGTGGTACAATAATTCTGCTGCCGGAATCCAAAACGACAGGTGCCGGCCTGGCGGCAGCGTCCCGGCAAAATACAGAAAGAGGTATATCCCATGACGAAACAGGAAATTTCCGAACTGAAAAAACTGCTCACTCCAAAAAACTGCTCCATCACCCGCATCTGCGGCTGCTATGTGGACGGCGAAAAGAATAAAAAGACCGAATTAAAGCAGGCCTTCCTGGCACTGCCCGAGGAAGAGATGTTCAAATACTTTGAAATCCTGCGCAAGGCCTTGTCCGGTACTCCCGGCAAAAACCTGCTGACCCTGGACTTTCCTTTAAACAGCGAGGAAGAGGGGGGGACACAGGAATTTCTGCTTCGCCTCCGGGACAGCAAGCTTAAGGATGATGCCCTGCTGGAGGAATTTTACGATAAAATTATCGCCAACTATGAATTTGTCGGCAACTATCTGATTCTGGTAATCCACGATGTCTACGACGTACCCGGGCGCGCCACAGACGGGATAGAGATGGAGGATGCCTCCGATGAGATCTACGAATACATACTCACCTGCATCTGCCCTGTAGAGCTGTCGAAACCCGGCCTGTCCTACAACGCCGCGGAAAACACTTTCCAGAACCGCGTCCGCGACTGGGTGGTGGGGCTTCCCGACACAGGCTTCCTCTTCCCCGCATTTACGGACCGCAGCAGCAACATCCACAGCACTCTCTACTATTCCAAAGATCCCGAGGAATTAAAGGACGGTTTTGTGGCCGAGCTTCTGGGCTGTCCTCTGCCCCTGTCCGCAGGCAGCCAGATGGAAACCTTCCAGACCCTGATCGAAGAAACCCTCGGAGAGGACTGTGACATTGAAACCGTAAAAAACATTCATGACAAGCTCGCCGAAATGGCGGAAGAGCACAAGGAAGAACCGGAGCCCCTGGTTCTGGACAGAAGGGAAGTCAAGAGTATTCTGGCGGGCAGCGGCGTCTCCAACGAGAAGCTGGAAACCTTCGACTCCCGCTACGACGAAACCGCAGGGGAGACTGCCTCTCTGCTGGCCAGCAATGTTATGAACACCCGCACCTTCGAAGTCAAGACACCGGATGTGGTCATCAAGATCAGCCCCGACCGCACCGACCTGATCGAGACCCGTAATATCGGCGGACAGCAGTGCCTGGTGATCCGACTGGACGGCGGCGTCGTTGTCAACGGCATCACCGTACGCCCCGGGGGCGAAGCGTGCGCCCCCGATGCGCACAGGGAAGAGGACGAAGAGTAATGCACTCTTCGTCCTCTTCCCTGAATAGTATCTTCCACCCGGAATACATTTACGTCAGGATCGTCGGGGCAGGTGACAGGGTTGATGGTCTCCCGTTTCCCTCATTCCCCCAACTCCTCCGTCAGCGCACAGATTTCATCGATCATGGAACCGATGGTTTCTATCGTATCCAACAGCGGTGCATCCGTGGTAATATCAATTCCCGCCAGTGCCGCAAGACCCACAGGATCCAGGGTACTGCCTGCTGCAAGCACCTTTTTCCAGTCTTCCGCTACTGCCTCCCCCTCGCTCTCCAGTCGTTTGCACACCTGGGTAGCAACGGTAAGCCCTGCGCTGTAGGTATAGGAATACAGTCCCATATAATAATGAGGCTGGCGCATCCATGTCAGCTCTGCACCCTCACTGATCTCCACCGCATCTCCCCAGAATTTCTCCAGAGTATCCCGCATAATACCGCTCAGCCGCTGTGCCTGAACACTCTCTCCCGCGTCCACCAGCCTGTATACCTCCCGCTGATAGGCCGCCTCCAGCAGATGCGTTACGAAATTATGGTAATAGGTATTGCCGACCATGCAGGACAGCACCCAGCGCCGAAAACGCTTATCTTCACTGGTCTTCATCAGATAATGCGCCATTAACAGCTCGTTCATGGTGGACGGCGCCTCTACAAAATACGTTGACACCTCCGTGTCAAAAACCGACTGCGTACTGTTGCAGATCCTGAAATGCCCGGCATGCCCCAGCTCATGGGCCAGGGTGAACACATCCGACATCTTGTTGTTCCAGCTCATCAGTATATAAGAATGGCTTCCGTACGGGCTGGCGCAAAAACCCCCCGTACATTTCCCTTTATTCTGGGCAAAGTCCACCCAGCGCTCCCGGTAAGCCGTGCGGACCATTTCTCCGTACTCTTCGCCCAGAACGGCCAGGCCCTTCTCTATATAATTCCGTGAGCCCTCAATGGTAACCTCCGGCGCATACCCGGGATCCACGGGAAGCTTTAAGTCCGCGTAGGTCATCTTGTCCAGATGGTGGATCCTCTGAATCAGCTTCGCATATTTTCTCATATGAGGCGCCAGCTTTTCCGTAATCAGATCGATCTGGCGATCATACAGCTCCCTGCTTACTTCCTGATCGAAAAGCAGATAATCGAACACGGAGTCAAAGCCCTTGAGCCTTGCCATCACCTTTTCCGTCTGGACATTGGTATTGTAGGCCGCAGCCGTCACATTTTCATACTCTCTGATCTTACGGGAAAAAGCGTCAAAGGCGGCACGGCGCACCGCCGTGTCCGGCTCGTACTCGTAGTCGTCCTCGAATAAGGAGTAGCCCAGCGGGTATTCTTTGCCGTCTACCGTAAAGGCATCAAATTTTATATCCGCCAGCTTCGCAATATTATAGATTTCGTAAGGCGCCATGTAGATGCTCTGCCCCAGTGCGGATACCACCCGCTCCGCCTCCGGATGCAGCCTGTGGGGCTTCGCCCGCAAAATAGCCTGCAGATAGCACTTATTCCCGCTGCTGATTTCGATCGCGCCCCGGATGACTTCATCCGGCTGCTCCATGATCTCGCTTTGCACAAAGCTTAATCTGCTGTTGATTTCATCCCCCATGCGGTTGATTTTTCCCATGCGCTGCTGGTTGTGCTCGTCATAATAGTCCACCTCCACCGCCAGGCTGCAGTAAGATCCCACCAGATCCTTAAGCTCTCTCAGCCTGCGGTACTCGGTGAGGCAGGCCTCGATCCGCTCCGGCGTGTCCAGCTTTCCCTGATAGGTCTCCGCAATATGCCCTGCCAGCCGTTTCATCTCCTCCGCATCCCGGAACATGTCCGCTTCCGTGGCATAAATCTGGGACAAATCCCAGGTCAGCTCCTCCGGTATGTCTTTCCTGCTTTTTAATTCCTCCGCCATTTTCCCTCTCATTCCGCCGCGTCAGCGGCATAATCACCAAATGTTGTCTATTGACTGCATAGAACAAAAAAGTGTGACGGAAGACCAAATTAATGCCTCTTGCCACACATTTTTTAAGTATAGGCTATTTCATCAGAATCTTCAAGAGGCACTTTTCACAAAATTAAGATAAAAAAATCATCTATATATTATCCCGCTCTGCACCTTGACATGCCAACCCACAGTGCTATAATAAAATTACATCTATTCGAAAAAGCATAGTTGCAACTGTTTGCATCGCAATTTACTGACTGCTGTCACAAACGGGCATTTTGTTCGGCCGGTCGTATCCTGATTTCTTCATACTTCCCTCGTCATTATGCAAAAGAGTATTTACCGTTCTACTGTCATGGCAATCATATCTCAACGGGCAGTTGACAACGGAGGGGAGCACGTTTTAAATGAATCAAAAAGAAAACATCGAAAAGAAACTCACAACATCTATTTTCAAGGTGTCGTCAATTATTGCGGCAGCCGCGCTTCTGGGCATCATCGCCCTGATTGTCATATGCAATCGCTATTCCTATGCACTTGAAAATTTCGGCTTTGCCCAGGGCGACATCGGAAAGGCAATGTTTGAATTTGCGGATGCCCGGTCGTCACTTCGTGCCGCCATCGGCTACGATAATCAGACAGCCATTGACACCGTGACGGCACAGCACGCCAAAAACAAGGAAAATTTTGCCCGCTATTTTGCGGAGATTGAAAATACCGTCGTGTCCGCAGACGGCAGGGAGACTTATGAAGCCATCAAATCCGAGCTGACTGCCTACTGGGCACTGGATGCGGAAATCATGGAGCTGGGTGCCACAACGGACCGCTCAAAATGCGTACAGGCGCAGGAGCTTGCCCTCAACAAGCTTGCAGGCCCCTATAACAGTATTTACAGTAAGCTGGAGGAGTTGCTGGAGGTAAAGGTGGAACAGGGTAACAGCCTTGCCAGGGCGCTGAATGTCGTTGACTGGATACTGGTAGCTGCAATCCTGGCCGTCACCGCATCCGCCATGTATTTATCTACCAAAATCAGCAAAAGGATCGCACAGAAGATTTCCGTTCCTCTCGGAAAGCTTGGCGAGCGTCTCAAGACCTTTTCCACCGGCGACCTTTCTTCCCCGTTCCCTCAGATCGAAACAGGAGACGAGGTGGAGGCAATGGGAAAAGACGCCAAAGACATGGCGTCAAATATGGAACAGATCATCTTTGACATCGAAGAGCTGTTGGGCGAAATGGCAAACGGAAACTATACCGTCAGGTCCAAGGCTCCCGAACGCTATACCGGAGATTTCCAGAAGCTGTATGGCGCCATGCGCAGTCTGAGGGATCAGATGACGGATACCCTCCTGTCTATCGGTGAAGCCTCCAAACAGGTATCCGCCGGATCCGACGATCTTGCAAACGCTTCCCAGAGCCTTGCAGAGGGCGCTACCGATCAGGCGCACGCCGTATCCCAGCTGCTTGCTTCCATCTCCGATATTACCGAGACAATGAAGCAGAGCGCACAAAGCGCTGAAGATACCTGCACCCGGGCCCAGGAATACGCAGATAAGGCCGACGAAAGCCGTCATGAAATGGAAACCATGATGGAGGCCATGGCACGGATAAACGATACCTCCGCCAAGATCGGAAACATCATTTCCGAAATCGAATCCATTGCGGCACAGACCAACCTGCTGTCCCTCAACGCTTCCATCGAAGCTGCCCGGGCAGGGGAAGCCGGACGCGGCTTTGCCGTCGTAGCCTCGCAGATCAGAGAGCTTGCCGACCAAAGTGCAAAAGCAGCAGTGGATACCCGAGAACTGATCGAGGCTTCCGTACACGAGGTTTCCGCGGGGAACGAGGTGGCAGACCATGCTTCCCGATCCATCGAGTCCGTCATGGACGGCATCAAGCAGATTGCCGAATTCTCCAAAGACTTAAAAGTCATGATGGAAGAACAGGCGGAGGCAATGCTCAAGGCGGAGAACGACGTCAATCAGATTTCCGGCGTTGTGGAGAGCAACGCTGCTACCGCCGAGGAGGCATCGGCAACAAGTCAGGAGCTGTCCGCTCAGGCAACCATGCTGGATGAACTGGTAGGACAGTTTGAACTGAAGAGGAAATAGTCAGAATCGCTTTATCTTTCTGGTTGTATTCTTCTCAAACTCACTGTCCTGCACCTTCAGACTGAAGATGCGCTTGTAGAGCGGTGCTTTGCTGTTATACCCATCGATTATTTTCTGCAGTTCAGACGGAACATCCCGGATCTTTTTCTTGGCAGCATACTCCAGATCCGGGAAGATTTCCGCCTCTATGGTTCCTTCGCTGTCCCGCACCAGAATTTCCTGAATCAGCGGTTCCCCGCCCAGCCTGTTTTCAATCTCCTCCGGAGAAACGTTCTCACCGTTTGGCGTAATAATCAGATTCTTTTTACGCCCTGTGAGAAAGAGATATCCTTCCTCATCCAAATACCCCAGATCCCCTGTCTTCAGCCAATCCTCCAGCTTCCTGGCAAGAGTCTCCACCAGCCCGGGCTCATAGCCCATATCCAGGACGGTTGCATTCTCAGCAAGATTCCTGTGGGTCAGCATGACCCCTTTGCTCTTTCCGGATGTTCCCGGGGTAAACATGATTGTAGCCAAATCCTCCGGCTTCGGTGCAAAAGCCGCCTCCGGTACCGCCCCGGCAGTCAGCTCCCACATGAAAAGCGCACCGGGAACCGCACTCTCCGCATCCATGGCAATGAAATGTTTCAGCTTTCCGCACTGCCCCGTCGCTTTCAGCGCTGTCTCATCCTTCGTTCCGTCGTACACCAGCGTGGTCACATCCGCTCTGTCTATCAGCTCACACAGATCCTCCGGGGGAAGATTTCCGTCCAGAGGCACTGCCACGCTGCCGCTGCTTACAATGCCATAGTACGCCGTAACCCAGGGCACACTGAATTATCTGATGTGACATGGCTGCTTCCCGGACTTACTGCACCTACAGGATCCTTACTGGTCCGGAGATCACCTCTCTCGCCACATACAGGATGCTGTCGGACCGGGCGCTCATGGTCCATTTTACAAGGGTCATATCGCCCCGCTCGATCTCAATACAGGTAATGCAGCGGGGATGCACACAGCTGCCGGTATTGTAATAATAGGACGGCTCTTCCGGCAGCACAGGGCGGTGTGTATGCCCTGTGACCAGAATATGACGATGTGCTTCCGCCCAGCTGCGCAGCCTTCCCTCACATTTTTCCTTTACCTGGTAATTCTTGGCGGCACTGGTAGGATCCAGGAAACCAAGATTCTCCAGAGGACTCCAGAAATACCTCACCAGGAACCGGGCTATGGGCCACAGCGTAGAGTTCAGCAGGCTGGCCTGGTGGCCATGGGTCAGATACAGAGATTTCTCCGGCCAGGCATCGGAGTACAGGATCACAGCCTCGAAAAAGGCGGGGTTCTTTTTACGGACAATGTTATGATTACCGTAGATAAGGTGAAGCCGGCCTCTTTCTTCAAACCGGGCGAACATACAGTAAACATCCTCGTGGATCTCGGTAATATTGCGCAGCTTGCGATTCTCCCACAGCTCTTCCCCGTCCCCCAGCTCGATATAGGTGAACCCGTTCCTGTAATAATGCTCCAGCGCCGCATAGTACAAATGCTGATTTTTCAAAAAATTGTCCGAGGAAGTGCCCACCCCCCTGTGACAATCGCTTATGAGCACATATCTGGAACATCTGTTAAGAGGCAGCACCGGCGCCCGGGCAAAGGCGCGTTCCAACCGCCTTGCGGTACTCATGACTTCTTTCTTCGGCGAGGCCTGCAATGTCTGCAGCACTTCGGACAACGACAGCCGTTTCTCCTGTGACACCGCCTGTTACAGCGGCGCAGACGCATCAGCTTCCGGAAGCAGAACGGGATATAATAATAAAGGAACAGAATGCGGTCCTCCGTACAGACAAAAGGCCTGGTAATCCATACAAAAAGACGGCAGTTTATCCGGTTCACGCACTGGGACAGCCGGCGGTGAAAACGTGTCAGCAGCCCGTAATGCTCCGGCAGGGGCTGGTGAAAAGCAAAGGACAGGCAGCAATTCTGCACTGTGACCTGCTCCCCGGGATAGCCTGCCCGGCATAATCCCTGACGGAAGGCCTCCAGCATTTCCCCGCTCGGGAAGCAGAGCGACACCTTCATGCACAGTCTGGAAGGATGGGAAAACACTCCCGGTATAAACGCAGTCAGCCACCAGTGTCTTTCGGAAAGCTTGACAAAGTCACCGTTTTCCTCATACAGCTCCAGGGAACAGGGCAGCATCTCCGACTCCCCCGCAGCCTCAAAAAGCGCGGTGGCATATTCGGACTCCGACAGCAGCCTGTCAGCATGATAGATCCCGATTTCCGCGCCGGTATTAATGCCGTACTGACCCTTCCAAAACTGAATCAGCCAGGTCTTTCCCCGATAGTTGAAATAGACCGGAATGGTATCAAACACCATGCAGAAGCGAGGCGCCAGATAGTCATAGAGCCGGGTGTAACCGGCGGCTTTCTGCCAGGCATCCAGAGTGGACGAGAAATAACCGCAGCAGCAGTGGTAGGCGTAGCCGAAAGGCTGTGCCAGCTCCTCCAGCAGGCAGCACTTTTCGCTTTTCTCCATACATTCGATCCTGCGGATAATTTTCTTCCTGCGAAAATGCCCGAAAATCATGCCCAACAAGGCAAGCAACAGTAAAATAAACAGAGCAGCATACATAATATATAACCTATCATCCTATGTTGTTTTGCTCTATTATATGCTGATTACGGGAAAAGTTTCCCGGGGAAAGTTTTCACACATAACGACAGTTATTTTAATTTGAGGACAGCTCCTGCCAGGCTATGACCCTGCTGCAGCGGGCCACTGACGTTCCTCTGTGGGTTACCATAATCAGAGTCTTTCCCGCAATTTCCTCCTGTAGCAGCAGATTCAGGATCTCGCTCTCATTCTGATAATCCAGGGCGGAAGTAGCTTCGTCAAAGACAATCAACTCCGTATCCTGTAAAAACAGCCTGGCGATCAGCAGCCGCTGCTTCTGCCCACCGGACAGTTTAATGCCGTTTTCTCCGATCACGGTTTCAAAGCCCCTTTCAAGGCCCTGAATAAACTCCATGATATTGGCCCTGGCACAAGCCGCCCTCAGCTCTTCTTCCCCGGCGTCTGCCCTGCCAAACAACAGGTTTTCCCGAATTGTGAGATTAAACAACATAGATTCCTGCATCAGGAAGCCCGCTTTGGCGTATAGCTCCTGTCTGGGGATCTGCTCCATGGGTATGCCGTTCCACCGGATTTGTCCGCTTTCCGGCACAATGCAGCCTGCCATCAGCCTGATCAGCGTACTCTTGCCGCAGCCGCTTTCCCCTCGGATCGCAACGGTCTCTCCCTGCCGTATCTTCAGCCTGCAGTCCTGCAGAACCTTTCCCTGACCTTCCCCGTAGGAAAACGAAACATCACAGAATTCCACGCTTTCAAAATGCTCCAACCCGCAGGGCCGCTCCGGAGAACGCAGCTCCATGATCTCATCCAACCGCTTTACGGACGCCTCCTGCTCTCCCCTCTGTATCAAAATATCCGAAATTTGCAGCAGACGATTCACGAAATCCCCGTAATACTCCATAAACGCCAGCAATGCAGGCACAGTAGCCATCTGATAAATGACCAGGATGCCTCCCAGCAGATACAGCCCCATCTTCGTCAGAAACACATCCTTAAATGCCAGAAAGGTCCTGTTTAAAAACCAAAACATATGAGATTTCAGGAACGAATCCCCCAGCTCCTTCCATAATCCCCCAAACTGCTGCCGCTGCCTTTCCTCCTGGCAATTGGTCTTTACCTCTTTCCAGAAAAACATATTGTGGATCATAAAATCATTGTACTTTCCCAGAATCTCCCTGCGGCGCTGGTACTGCACATTACTTTTGGCCTTGATTCTGCGCGTGACATAAAATGACAGAGGAAGCAGCAGGAAGCTCACCACTGCCAGCATCCAGTTCAGAGAAAGCAGGATTCCCGTCATGACGGGCACATTGACCGCAGCCACCCACAGCTCCAGCTTCTTTTCCCAGAACGCTGCCGCCTTCTCCGTGTCCCTGTGCAGGCGTTCCATTAATTCACCGGCTGTATACCCGGACAACGCTTCCATATCCAGTTCACTGTACTTTTCCAGCACGTTCCTCTTTGCCTCCAGCGCCATCATCGGGAATATCTGGTTATAAACCGTCTTCAGGAGCACAGATACCAGCGCTTTTCCCGCAAATACTGCCGCATAGAGTCCCACCACTGCCCAGAGCCACCCTATCCTTTTATCAGTGATCACCTGGTTCAAAAAAAGCAGATAGCAATAAGGCGGTAATAAAAGCAGCCCGGCTTTGAGAAACTGAAGAATTATGTATAACACCATTTTCCTGCTGTACGATTTTATCGAAATGCAGCTTTTCATAAAAGAATTCCTTTCTTACTCAGGCCTCTGCCGGTGCAGTCCCGTCCGCCTGCCGATATTCCTCATAAAGAGTCCTGTACAATTCATTCTCCTTCATCAGAAAATCATGGTCTCCTGCCGCCGCAACCTTTCCCCGCTCCATGACCACTGCCTTACCCGCCGCCAGCACCGTGGAAAAACGGTGGGCTACAGAAAGAATCGTGGTCTCCGGAAGCCTGTCATATACAAAGGCGTTCACTTCCCGCTCCGTAGCTTCGTCCAACGCAGAAGTAGCCTCATCCAGAAGCAGTATCCTGGGCTTCCTGTAAATACATCGGCCAATGGCAATTCTCTGCTTCTGCCCGCCGGACATTTCCCGGCTGCCGCTGCCGATCACGGTATCCAGCCCCTCCGGCCACTGCTCCACCAGCTCCTTTAATTTCAGCCCCTCCAGAATCTCCCAGATCAAGGCATCCTGCCCAGGATCATCAGACAGACTGATATTCTCCCGAAGGCTTCCGTGGAACAGGCCGTTCTCCTGCTGCACCACCGCAATCTGCTGCCGCAGGCTGCTTAATGTAAAATCAGTCAGGCTCACCCCGTCCACATATATTTTTCCCTCCCGTGGTTCATACAAGCGGCAGAGAAGCTGCAGCAGCGTACTCTTTCCTTCGCCGCTTCTTCCCACAAAAGCAACCTTCTCACCCGCTTCTATCTGCAGACTGAATTTCCTGAGGACACTGTTTTCTCCGGCATCGGTTTTGCTGACGTCCGTTTCACTGACATCCCCTTCCCCGCTTCCCTGTTCTGCATATCCGAAGGTTATATCCTGAAAGCAAATCGTTCCTTTTTTAATCTCAATCTCCTTCGCTCCCGGCAGATCTTCCTCCGTCTCCCATTCCAGCAATTCCCGAACCCGTCCGATTCCCGCCAGATTGCCTGCTATATCCATTATCTTCCTTCCCAGGGCATTATAGTAGGCTGCACAGGTGGCAAAATAAGCCGCACAGGCTACAAACTGGCCTACAGTTATGGTATCCCTGACAATACAGAAAGCCGCAATGCAATAGACACAGAGCTGTCCCAGGAGAGTCAGAGCTTCGTTTACATTTGCGGAAACCAGCTCCTGATAGCCCGCCCCCACCTCTTCCTGAATGACTTTCCTGGTTTTGGCCTCATAGTCGCCCTTTACCTTATTCTGCGCATTCAGCAGCTTCCACTGTGAAATTCCCGTCATCATCTCCAGAATCCAGGCCTCCGCCAGTCCCTTCTCCTTACGGATTCTCTCCTGCCGCGTCTTCAGCTTTGCGGCAAAATGTCGGATGGACCATGCTATCACAGGCGTCAGAATAATGGAAACCAGGCCCAGCAGCCAGTTTGTATACAACAGATAGCCAATAGAAATTGCCAGCTGCAGGATATTAGCCAGCACATAAAAAAGACTCCGATGAATAAACTCCAGAAAGCACTCCGTGTCATCCATAATGCGCTTCATCGCGTCGCCGCTCCTGATATTCGTCCAGACAGCGGCTTTCATCCGCAGAAGATGCCGGAAACAGCGTTTTCGAATGTCCACAACATAAGAAGCCTCCAGATGAGCCCACAGATAATTCAGCGCCCCATGACCGCACTGATTTAAGAAATAAAGACCTGCATAGAAAAAGAAATACAGCAGAAAACCCTTCATCTGCTGTTTATAAAATATCTCATCCACAATCTTTCCTGTGATAAAAGGAAACATCGCCCCCGTCAACGTCCCAAACTGCACAGACAAAAGCAGAAAGAAAAACTGCCCTTTGTACCCTTTTGTAGTACCGTATATGAATTTCATCTCTTCAAACCTCGCTATGTAAACGGCCGTTTTCTGTCCATTATACC
>CANPOY010000027.1 GCA_947575805.1 uncultured Lachnospiraceae bacterium | reverse complement strand
ATAGACCATGTCTATTTTTATGAAATTAATTTGCGAAACTTATTATACGTCATCCTTATTTTTATCATTGGCAATATAAGCGTCCGTTATTGGCAATATCCGACTATATCTTAACGGGAAAACAAACCAATTGCCTGTGGTCATCCATTCTCTGATTGAAAGAGTAATGCGTGCCTTCGGGTACACATGCAAAAAGCAGAGACTTTCTTGAACCTCTGCTTTCTTAACAATTATTCTTTTCTCAGTCCGGCCGTTTTCCTTTTACACCCTTGACAGGATCAGTTCCATCTTCCCTGTAAACTCCAATTGTTTTACCCCGTTTGGCACCAGGAAATGGTCTCCTTTTTTCAAGGGCTGGCTATTGACAATGCCGTCACCTGACAAAACTGTCGCCAGCAGGAAGGGGGCGTCAGGTGCAAAGACAAACCTGTCGTCCACATTTACCTTGTAAATACGGTAATTATTGCAGTAATAAAGTTCATTAAGACTGTTTACGGGCAGATCGGCTGCATACATGACACTGTCCTCCATGGACTTTGCAGGAACGGTGATCACGTCTATGCTCTGTTCAACATGAAGCTGTCTGGGCTTGCCGTCCGAAAGCCGGTCATAATCGTAAACCCGATAGGTTATATCACTGTTCTGCTGCGTCTCCAGGATCAGCAGCCCGCCCTTAATGGCATGGACGGTGCCGGGATCGATCTGGATAAAGTCTCCCTTCTTCACGGGAATCTCCCGGATAAATTCTTCCCAGCGGCCCTGATGAATCATGTCCGCCAGCTCTTCCCTTGTCCCGGCATTATGGCCGATCACAAGAGACGCCCCTTCAGGGCAGTCCAGCACATACCAGCACTCGGTCTTCCCCAGGGAACCGTTCTCATGAGCCCCGGCATAGGCATCGTCCGGATGCACCTGAATGCTCAGATTCTCTCTGGCATCAATAATCTTCACCAGAAGGGGGAAACGATCCTGTTTCACATTTCCGAACATCTCAGGATGGGTCCGCCAAAGCTCCGACAGCCTTACACCGGCATAGGCCCCGTCCCGAATCGTTCCCTCCCCATTGGGATGGGCGGAAATGCCCCAGCATTCTCCGATGTCCGTTCCTTCCACCGCATATCCGAAGTCCTCCCGCAGTCTGCTTCCACCCCAGATATTATGGGTAAACACGGGATTCAGGAACAAAATATCCCGGCAGGGATGATTACAGGAAAGATTTGCGCCCCTGCTTTTTATGACCTCCTGATACCAGAATGCGGAGTCCTTTACGATCCTCTTCTGAGTCTGATAATTGACATATACAATACCGAAGCGCTGCTTATAGCCGTCACTCCACTCGAAATTATCCAGGAATGTCCACAGGAAATATCCCCTGACATCCACCCCCTCCTTCACGGCTTTCTGCATTGCTCCTATATAGCTGTCCAGGAAAGTGATCCTGTCGTTGTCATGCACTCTGCCGTCGGATGCCACATTGTCATGACATCCCATGCCGTTTTCCGTAATATAAAGCGGCAGGGAATATCGTTCCCACAGGAAGCGAATCCCGTAGTAGAAGGCCCTCGGCGTCACCGGCCAATCCGTTCCGGTTTTAGGAAACCCCGGCTCCCTGGTGACAAATTCCGGCTCTCCGTCCTGTCCGGCCCTGACGTAATAGCCATTATAAATATTCTGTCCCATGAAATCCAACGGCTGATGAATCAGCTCCATGTCCTCATCGGTAATTTCCGGCAGGTACTCCCGAAACTTCTCCAGTCCCTCTTCCGGATAATGCCCCAGAAATACAGGATCGGAAAACCATGCCACATTCCAGGTCCAGTTGTTCATAGGATTGTAAAATCCAAAATAAACCTTCTTTGCCGCCGCAATATCCTCCGGTGAATCCGTGTAAGGATACGCCACGCCTCCTGTAGGCGCATACCCTATCCGTATCGGCCTTCCTGCATATTTCCGCAGCATCATAACTGCCTTCCCATGAGCCTTTAAGAGGTTATGGGCGATCAGAAAGGTCTCCTGATAAGAAAGCTTAAGTCCCGGCGCGTGAACACCGCTCAAATGTCCCAGCCCCACTGCACACTGGGGTTCGTTAATGGTAATAAAATTATCGCACAAATCGGAAAAGTTCTCCGCTGCCACCCTTGCATATTTCCCGAACCATTCCGCCACATCCGGATTCAGCCAGCCGCCCCTGTCCTGAAGCGCCTGGGGAAATTCCCAGTGAAACAGCGTGATATAGGGGGTGATCCCGTTCTCCCTCATGGAGAGAAGCATATTCCTGTACAGCTCCACTGCCTTAGGGTTCACCGCCCCGTCTCCTGTAGGAATAAGCCTTGCCCAGTTTAGGGAAAAGCGATACGCCTTTATCCCCAGATTACGCATCAGGGCATAATCTTCTCTGTAACGGTGCATATGGTCGCAGGAAACGTCGGCTGTCTGGCCCTCAAACACTCTGCCTGCTTCCGCGAAGGTATCCCACACGCATTTTCCCCTTCCGTCCCCCGGATCAGTTCCCTCTACCTGGTAAGCGCTGCTGGCAACGCCCCAGACAAAGTCTTTGTCAAACATAGCTTCCATCTTTTTCGTTTCTCCCTGCTTTTTGTTTTGGAACCGGAATTTCAGATAAATTTTCCCTGTGTCCCTTAAAACAGTTCCCTCACAATCGTCTCCGCGCATTCCGCTGCGCTGTGCAGACTTGTATCCACTCTCAGGCTGTACACTATATCCTTTGCCATCAGCTTTTGCTGTTCCTCCGACTGCGTTTCGTATCTGTCGCCCCGTTTGTTATTTCTTTCCCTGCATATATCCAGCGGGCAATATACCTCCACTACATCCAGTGGATTATCCTTGAGGATTTCTGTCAACTGCTGATAATGAGGCTTTATTTCCTCTCTTTCCACCAGAATTCCGTCGATCAGAATATTTTTACCCATATCTGAATAGAGCTTCGCAGTGTGATACATCATGATAATGACTTCGCTTAAGTATTTCCAATAGTTTTCACGCAGATACTTGTCGCCCACCATCTCCTCGAACAAATCATTTGCAACCACATAGAAGAATACGTCATCGCGCTCCTGAAGGGCTTCGACGATGGATGTTTTCCCTGCGCTTGTCACTCCGTTCAAAAAAACAATTCTTCCTTTTTTCATTTTTGATACCCCATTTCACTTTCTTATTCGTCGGCGGAGGCAGTGGTTCCTGTCAACGCGCCCCCACGCCTTTCCCTGACACGATCACCGACACAAGGTAAAAAGGCAGCTTATCTGCCTCATGCGACTCCTTTATACGAATCTCCACCCGATGCTTTCGATCCTCTCCGTGCTCCAGCACCGTATCCAGTTCCAGTTTATCCCCCCAGGTCAGATCAAAATTAGCGTCCAGAATATGAGGGTGTGCTTCATCTCCGTCCAGAATCAGCTCTGCCACCGGTGCGGGAAGCTGAATCGTCTTGCGGTACTGCACACCGATACAGCTGCCCTCCACCTCAAACACAATGGATGCTCCCTTTTCGGAAGCCGTCCAGCCCTTTTTGAAAATGTCCGTGATCCCCTGCTGCGGCTCATTGTCGAGAACAAATCCTGCCAAAACGGGAGACGCGTTGTCGTTCCGGTAGCGGACGGAATGCTGGTAAGCGTTGGCTGTAAGCGGTTCCGGCTTTACCTCCGCCGGCTCTTCCCCGTCCCCCGCGTCAGCCAATATCTTTTCCAGAAAGTAAGTGATAACGGACGCCACAATCTCATGCCCGTAATCGTTGGGGTGCAGATCATCCGGCGTGATCACGCGATTCTCCAGCCGTCCTGCCAAAAGTTCCGGGTAGATACAGCTCTGCATACTGACTGCAGGCAGTTCATAATACCGGCCCACCTTGCCGTGAATCAGCTGGGCGTTTGCCCCGCTGTCATAGCACACATTATGTACCAACAGCACTGCCGGCCTCCACTCTGCGCTGCAGATCCTGCGTACCAGTCCTTCATAGGTCTCCAGATAATGCGGGGTGGAACCTTCGTTTACCGAGAATTCCACGATCACGAAATCCGGCCTGTAGGACAGAAGGTCACTGTCCACCCTGGCACAGCCAAACTGGGAATCAGTGGCACCGATGCCGGCGTTTATATACGCAAATTCCGACTTCGGAAAGGTCTTACACCACCACTCATATACATGGTAAGCATAGCAGAGTTTCGGATCCGTTGCATCAAACCCCTGGGTGATGGAACCGCCTATGAATCCGATAGTCAGCTTCTCTCCCTTCGCTGCCCGCTGAAATACATTTTTAACTCTGGCCTGATTACCGCGGTTTGCCACCGCCGCTTCGTAATTTAATTTCATACTAACCTCCATGGTCCATTCTTTTTCAGGATTCCCGGATTTGCTCCCCCAATGATACAGCCTCTCAATTTGCCAAATAGTCCGCAGGTTTTACCGCTTTCGCCATAGGCTATTCCCCCTCTGCCGTGAGATGAATCAGCTTCGACTGAAAATCCCCCCACATTTCCTGCACAGGAATCCCCGCGTTCATCAAAGTATCTCCACTGTATCGCTTGCCGGTTTCCTCGTGTCTGTACCTCATTGCGGCGTCCAGCCCCGCCAGTTTGATGATTCGGCTGTGATAGTTGGGACGTCTCAGCACCTGTACAAAGGTGAACAACGCTTCCTTCTTATCCTTTGCTACCACGCCGTAGCAATCAAAGAAATGGTTGCTGCGATAAGAGGCGATTCGATAGTAATCCCCCCGCCTCACCAGGTCGTTATATTTATGATAAAGCGCCACCTGCTCCGGAATCTGGTTCCTGTCCGTCTCAGAAATTTTCGTAATATCCAGCTCGTAGCCAAAAGTGCCGGCCAGGGCCACATTGCCCCTGGTGGAAAAAGGAGTGTTCCTGCCCACCGTATGGTTGGGGCAGTCCGACACATGGGCTCCCATAGTGGAAAGAGGATAAATCAGCGCCGTGCCTTCCTGAATGGTAAGCCGCTCAATGGCATCCGTATCGTCGGAGCACCAGATCTGCGGACTGAAATAAAGCATACCGGGATCAAACCTTGCTCCGCCGCCGGAGCAATTCTCCAGAAGCAGATCGGGAAATTCCCGGGTGATCCGCTCCTGCAGCTCATAAACCGCAAGCACATAACGGTGGCTGAGCTCCCCCTGATTGTCCCTGCCCAGATACAGACTGCCAAGATCGCAAAGCTGGCGGTTCATATCCCATTTCACATACTCAATATTTGCGCTGTGAAGCACCTCTGACACCGAGCGGTATACATGCTCCAGCACCTCCCGCCTGGTCAGGTCGAGGACATACTGATTTCTGGAACGGCAGGGAACCCGGCCCGGAACGGCGATCGCCCAGTCCGGGTGGGCGCGATACAGGTCGGAGTCCGGCGAAACCATCTCCGGCTCAAACCAGATGCCAAATTTCAGTCCGATTCTGTTTACCTCATCCACCAGATATTTCAAGCCGCCCTGCAGCTTCTCCTCGTTCACCTGCCAGTCTCCCAGGCTGCTATTGTCGTCGTTTCGGTGTCCGAACCATCCGTCGTCCATGACAAGCATCTCAATGCCCGCCCGCTTCGCCTCCCTGGCAATGTCCAGCAGCTTTTCCGTGTTGAAATCAAAGTATGTGGCCTCCCAGTTATTAATCAGAATGGGCCTCTTCTTATCTTTGTAAGGACTCCTGATCAGATGATTTCGGTACAGGTCATGGTAAGCTCTGCTCATGCCACCCAGCCCCTCTGCGGAATAAGTCAGAATTACCTCCGGCGCCGCAAAGACTTCTCCTGGTTTTAACTGCCAGCAAAAATTTTTGGGATGGATCCCCATCTGTAACCGGAGACTGTCAAACTGTGTCTTTTCCACCTGGGCAAGGAAATTGCCGGAATATACAAAATGAAATCCATAGACATCGCCCCTCTCCTGGGTGGCAGTCCCGGATACCAGCGCCATGAAGGGATGCTCCTGGTGGGAGGATTCTCCCCTGGCGGAGCCCACACTGGTCTTTCCATAGCCGATTTCCCGGAAATCCATATGCCGCTCCCTGGCCCAGGAGCCGTGAAGCGTCAGCAGACGGTAATCCTCCTGGGCTATGTCCGCGTCCATATCCATACTGACAGACATAAGCTTTGTCAGAAAAATGCTCTCTTTGGACAAATTCTTCACGGATACGCTTCTGGCAATCACGTCTACATCCGCAAAAACACTGTAGCGCAGCGTGACTTCCAGCTCCAGTACCTTGTCCACCCCGTCAATCTCCAGAGTCATGCACTCCTCTTCCTTCCCGAAAGTGGCCGGAAGCCCGGCGAGGCCCGGCTTCCCCTGAAAGATCCGATGGTCCCTGTAAGTAAGCTCCACCGCATTATGTCCCCCTGCATCCAGCACCTCTATGGCGCTCTCTCTGAAATCTCCTGTATTACAGCCAGGATACTCCATGGGAAAGGCATCAAAAAAGGAGCTTCTGTCCCGGTTATTCCGGGAAGGCACATAGGGGGGCTCCCCCGTGCGCATCAAATATCCGGCGTCGCTGTCACTGATTGTCTTTCCGTAATAAACATGCCCGATGAAACCCTCCTCATCTGCCAGACCGATCAGATAGCTGGTATGAACCGTGTCCAGTTTAAAAATTCCTGTTTTCTCGTTATAAATAATATTCATCCTGTTTTCTGCTCCTTTCCTGTCATATAGCGGCACTGCAAAGCAGAGCCGGAGTTTCTCTGCGAAACAGCCTTTGCTGTGAGCAGTTTGAAACTCTTCCCTCACTAATCATAGGGGAAATCAACTTCTTTTGATATGGATAAAATCCACAAATCAATATGGCTAATCTATAAAATTTAACTAAAATTAAATCCTTTTAATTACATTGGAAAACATAAAAATCCATGGTTCTTCCCCACATAATTTAAGGAAATCCATGGATTTTTAAATGCGTCAGCTAACCTTCCATACCCATCAATAGCAACTGCAGTGGACTATATTCCAAATCAAGCTGTTTTATCCATTCTGTCACACCTTTTCCGCGATCTCTGTCCTGCATTTATAAATGCTGTTGGCGGGTACAACCCCACGCACCGAGGAAGTGGGATAAACATTGGATTTCCTGCCGATCACCGTGCCCGGATTCAGCACACTGTTGCAGCCTACCTCCACATTGTCACCCAGCATGGCTCCAAACTTTTTCAAGCCTGTCTCAATGCGGATATTTTCTCCCTTCACCACCACCAGGGTTTTGTCGCTCTTCACGTTGGAGGTGATAGAGCCTGCTCCCATATGTGCCTTGAAACCCAGCACACTGTCCCCCACATAATTGTAATGAGGTACCTGCACATTGTTAAACAGCACAACATTCTTTAACTCCGTGGAATTGCCCACCACTGCGTGCTTTCCCACAACGGCATTTCCCCGCACAAAGGCACAATGGCGGATCTCCGCCTCTTCATCCACAATAAGGGGGCCGTTTAAGCAGGCCGTGGGGGCCACCTTCGCGTTCCTTGCAATCCAAATGTCCTCGCCCCTCTTTTCATATCTGTCTTCCGGCAGACGGCTGCCAAGCTCCAGAATAAAGTCATGTATCTTCGGCAGTACCTCCCAGGGATAAGTTACATCCCGAAACAGCTCCGCCGCTATCGTCTCCTCTAAATCATACAGATCCTCAACTGTAATTCCACTCATAATTCCTGTATCTCCTTTATATTTGAATTTTTATTACTTTTTATAATTTGCCGCGGCCGCGTCAAACATGCCGAAAAGCTGGCGCTGATTATTCAGCTGCTTTACATATTCGGTCCTTCTGCCCACAAAGCCTGTCAGCTTATCCATGTATTCCTTTGAAGTGATCTCCCCTTCCGCCACAAGGGTAAGACCCTTTTCCCAGCTGGCTGTCAGAGAAGGGTCCAAAAGCGCCTTAATAGAGCCTCTTACCACGTCATAGATCATTTCTCCCATTAAAGTGGGTGTCAGTACCTGGGTCTTTTTATTTAAGGCCAGGTATTCGATATTCACCAGCTTTTTCAGGATCTCAGCCCGAGTGGCGCTGGTGCCGATCCCGCTGCCCTTGATCTGGGCCCGCAGCTCCTCGTCCTCGATAAACTGTCCGGCGTTCTCCATGGTCAGAATAATGCTGCCCGAGGTATAACGCTTTGGCGGAGAGGTCTCTCCCTCCTTGATTTCATAAGTTTCCGGTACTACGCTGTCACCTTTTTTCAAAGCTGCCAAAAGACCGGTGAGCTCTGCATCACACTTGATTTCCGGCTCGTTTTCCCCGTCGGTTTTGTCTCCGGCTTCTCCCGGAATCTCCGGCTTATTTTTCTTCTCCGCATCCTTTGTGGGAGCTCCTGAATCCCCTTTCTCCTCCTTGCGGAAGACATAAGCGGCCTTCAAATATCCCTCTTCCAACAGCACCTTGAAGTTTGCAAAGAATTTCTCCCCCTTGACGCTGACGCATAGGGAAAATTTCTGATACACCGCCGCCGGATAAAAAATACTTAAGAACCTCCGTGTGATCAGCTCATACACCTTCGCAGACAGGGCAGAAAGCCCCCGCAGATTATTCAGTCCCTGGCCTGTGGGAATAATGGCATAGTGGTCTGTGATCTGCTTGTCGTTCACATACCTTGTCTTTGCGATTCCCTTATAGCTTCCCTTTTCCAAAATCTCTCCCGCAAACGGGGAAACCGGCCCGTAATTTTTCAAGCCGCCGATATTCTTATGGATTTCCTTAGCCACGGCGGTGGATAGAACCCTGGCGTCCGTCCTGGGATAAGTCACCATTTTCTTCTCGTACAGCTCCTGCACAATTCCCAGGGTCTGATCCGGGCTGATCTTAAAGAATTTGGAACAGTCATTCTGCAGCTCCGCCAGATTATATAATAAGGGCGGGTTCTTATTTTCCTTTTTCCGCTCGATGCTCTCCACCCGGGCCTCCTGCGCATCCCCGGGTGTCTGCGTGTCCCCGGCACTGTCCGGCACGTCAGATGCTTTCTGATCCCCGGGCACCCCCTGCAGAAATGCGACCAATCCCTCAGCATTCGCCCGCTCTTTAAAGCCGTTTTCCTTGTACAGCTTCGGCGACATATAAAAACGGGAGCCCTCCACAGCCTTCCACTCCGCCGAGAAGCTCCTGCCCTTTAGACCGAAATTCCCCAGCACCCGATAGAACGGGGTCTTTACAAAGGAACGGATTTCCCTCTCTCTGTTCACCACGATCCCCAACACACAGGTCATAACCCTGCCTACGGAAATCACTGCCCGATCCCGCTTCAGGTAATCTTTCACTGCCCGGCCGTATTTTAAGGTCAGTGCCCGGGAGAAATTAATGCCCATGAGATAATCCTCCTTGGCCCTCAGGTAAGCGGCATCACTCAAATGGTCATAGACGCTCAGATCCCTGGCCTCGCGGATTCCTCTTAAGATCTCCTCCTCGGTCTGGGAATCGATCCACACCCGCTTCCGTTCCTTTCCGGTGACACCGGACATCTGCTCCACAAGCCTGTATATGTATTCTCCTTCCCGTCCCGAGTCGGTACATACATAAATCGTGGTCACATCCCGTCTTTTCATCAGGGAACTGACAATAGTAAACTGCTTTCTTGAGCTTTCGATTACCTCGTATCGAAACACCTCCGGCATAAAAGGAATCGTATCAAAGCTCCATCTTCTGTATTTTTCATCATATGCCTCCGGATAGCTCATGGTGACAAGATGCCCCACACACCAAGTCACAATGGCCTTCTCGGATTCCAGATAACCGTCCCGGGAGGAGGCGCTTACTTTTAAAGCATTTGCGAATTCCCTAGCCACGCTGGGCTTCTCCGCAATAAACAAACTTTTTCCCACCAAATACTACCGTCCTTCACCTTTCCTGAGCCTGAACAGACGCACCTTTGCCTCGTCGGCCTTCTGCTGCAGCGCCTTGTCAAAACCCTTCTCACAGTAAAGCCGGATGTCGTCGCTTTCAATCCTGGCCTTCTTCATGGAAAACAGCAGCCACTCCAGATCTCGGCTTTCCATTGCCCTGGCCCAGACACAGGCGCCAACGCCTATCCGGCCCTCCCCGTCCGAGGCCACAATATCAATCGCTCCCGTCTTTCCCAGCCATTCTCCTACAGTCCGGTATTCCCTGCCCATATGTTCCCGGCAGATTCTCCGATATGCCTCCTCCACATACAGTTCAAAGGAGTCAGCCACCTTTACATGATAAAAATCTTCCGGCGAAAGCAGTTCAAGAAGACTTCCATTGGGAAAGAGATAACGAAAATAGAATTTCACATAAGGATTTGAGATCCTGTAGATTCCCTTCTGGGTGTCGGATCTTCCCTCCGTGTCATAGGAATATACCTTTTCCGCCAGATCAAGCTCCATCAGATTCTTCAGATATACGCTGATCTTGGCTCTGGAAAATCCGGTATGTCTGTATATATCGTTCAGTTTATTACAATCCCTGGCCATGGCCGTCAGAATGGTATTATATACCCCCGGCTCACGCAGCTCCTGTTCCAGATAAACTTCCATCTCCCCGTACAGACGGCTTTCCCTGGAAAGGAGATTGCGGATAATATTCTGCTCCGCGTCCAGTTCCGGACAAAAACTCATCCAGTATCCCGGAAATCCGCCCAGTATCGCATAGATCCGCATACTGTCTTCCAGCCCGTACTCCGGGAAAAGTCTGCGCAAATCAGAGAAAATTAACTCCCGTACCTTCAGGAAGCCGCCAATCGCCGAAGCAAGGCTCCCGATTTTTCCCACCAGATGATTTTCCACCCAGCCGGAAGCCGAAGTACAAAGCACCGTCATCACAGGCCTGCTCAAAAGTCTGTTGTCCGCAAATTCGACCAGCTTCTGAAAGAAATCGGAATTGCCCTTCACCATATGATGAAACTCATCAATTATAAAGACCTGCTTTTCCGTCTCCTTTTCCACGACGGAAGCCGTAAGCAGTTCCCCATAATCCGGATAGTTCCCCACAGATGTCCCCTGTTCTCTCAGCTCGCTTCCCCATTGGCAGCACTGTTCCCTGTCAGAGCAGGCTCTTGCCCGATAATAACGGGCCTTCTTTCCCCTGCAGAACTCCCGCAGAAGCCTGGTTTTGCCCACTCCTTTGCAGCCGTAAACCACCACGATCTGACTTTCCGGCATACCGTAATACTGTTTCAGAAAACTCATCTCCGCGTCACGGCCGACAAACTCTCTCACACTACCCCCTATAATCTGTCTCACGCTAACTCCCAAGCCGCCGCTTGGCTGCGGGTCTTGAACTTCACTTCACACTAGACCGCCGGCGGACTCTTCGCCAGCACCAGTTCAAACTCCTGAGGGGACAAAGGCTTATTAAACAGGAACCCCTGAATCACATCACAGCCGATGGCATGCAGATACTTATACTGCTGTTCCTCCTCCACTCCCTCCGCAATGGATTCAAATCCCAGAGATTTCACCATATTGATGATGGATTCCGTTATGACCCTGGTGGCAGAATCGGTCATCACCGTATCTATAAATGACTTATCTATCTTCAAGGTGTCAATTGGCAGCCTTTTCAAATAGGACAGGGAAGAAAATCCCGTTCCGAAATCATCTAGGGAAATTCTGATCCCGTAACTCCGCAGTACTTTCAGCTTCTCATAAACGGAGCTGAAATCGTCAATCAGCACACTCTCCGTAATCTCCAGCTCCACCTCTGCCGGCTTTACGTCATAACGGTTTAATATCCCCACGATGGAGTCTACAAAATCCTCCCGCTTATACTGCAGGGCCGATATGTTTATCGACATGATAAAGGGAAAGCCGAACTGCCTGCGCCAGGCGGCATACTGCCGGATACTCTCCTCTACCACCCACTTGCCTATGGTGATGATGGATCCGTTCTTTTCCGCCACCGGAATAAAGGTAGCCGGACTGATCATCTTCTCCTCGTCCTTCCAGCGGATCAGTGCCTCCACCCCCCGAAGCCTGCGGTTCCCCGCATAGTACTGAGGCTGGTAATACATATGGAAATCGTTGTTGAAAACCGCCCTCTTCAGCTTGTTTTCCAGTTCAATGGAATTCAGAAAATTTTCAAGAATGGGTGCTTCAAAATACTGAAGCATGTTTCTTCCCTGCTTCTTGCATTTAAACACTACCAGCTCCGCACAGTTCATCAGCTCCAGAGCAGACTGTGCCGCCTCCGGATACTCTGCCACGCCGGCGCTGACCGTCACGGTTATATCCTGGCCGCTGCTGATATGGAAAGGCTCCCCGACCCGGCGCTGGATCTCTTTGTAAACAGCATCCACGCTTCTTGCGCCGGAAGGGTCATAGATCGCCATACAGAATACGTCACTGTGTAAATGACAGGCAATCATATTATCTCCGCAAAGCTCCTTAAGGAAAAATCCGAACTGCTGTACCAGCTCGTCTCCCACCATTATCCCAAGCCCGTCGTTTACCTTCCGGAACTCGTCTATATCAAGAACCAAGACACTGACTACGGCATTCTTGTCTTTGGCGGTTTTTGTATACTCTGTCAGCAGACGCACGAAGTAATTGCGGTTATACAGTCCGGTCAGACTGTCATAATATGCCATGTAGTTCAATTCTTCGTTCTGTATCCTGGCCTTGGTGACATTAAGGATATAAATGACCTTGTTCACCGGCTGCCCGTCATTGTCATAGATCACAAAAGTCCGAAACTGCAGCCAGCCCCTTGTGGTTTTCAGCTGACAATCTGTCTGCGCACTTGTCTCCCCCTGCTTTTCCAGAAAAAGAACCCTTTTCAGCTCAGGAACATGGGCATCCTCCACAAGATCCAGAATTTTGGTGAAATTCCTGGACTCCCGCACCTTAAAATCAAAAAACTTGTTCCATTGCCCCAATGTGGCAATCTGATCGCTTACAAAAGACTGATAGAGGAATGCACTCTCCGTAACCTCAAAGATCCTGGTATACATCTTTTCCTTCTCCATCAGCTTATCATTCATTGCCTTCAGCAGATCCAACTGATAATGCAGCTCGTTCATGTAGTATACTCCCCTGGTATCAACCCGTCAGTTTTTCGATGTAATATACCCCTGTGCCTTCAAAAGCTCCGCACAGAGCACCGCGCCCCCTGCTGCACCTCTCACGGTATTGTGGGATAAGCCTACAAACTTGTAATCATAGATGGTATCCTCACGTAATCTTCCAACGCTGACACCCATGCCCTTCTCGTAATCTACGTCAAGAGCCACCTGCGGCCTGTTATCTTCCTCGAGATACTGAATGAACTGCTTCGGGGCGCTGGGCAGCCCCAGCCTCTGGGGCTCTCCTGAAAAACCGCGAAGCTTCTCAATCAACTGCTCCTTTGTGGGCTTCTTAGCAAAATTTACAAACACTGCCGCAGTATGCCCGTTCAGCACCGGCACACGGATACACTGGCAGGTAATCTTCGGTTCCGCCGCCGGAACGATAACACCGTCCTCAATGGTTCCCCAGATCCTTAACGGCTCTTTCTCACTCTTCTCTTCCTCCCCGCCGATAAAAGGGATAATATTTCCCACCATTTCCGGCCAGTCCTTAAATGTCTTTCCTGCCCCGGAAATTGCCTGATAGGTAGTAGCCACCACCTCTGTAGGCTCAAATTCCTTCCACGCGGTGAGTACCGGCGCATAGCTCTGAATGGAGCAGTTTGGTTTCACCGCCACAAAGCCCCTTTGCGTACCGAGACGTTTTTTCTGGAACTCTATAACCTTCATATGATCCGGGTTGATCTCCGGCACCACCATGGGCACATCCGGCGTCCAGCGGTGGGCACTGTTGTTGGAGACCACGGGAGTCTCGGTTTTCGCGTAATCCTCTTCTATCTTTTTAATCTCTTCCTTGGACATGTCAACGGCGCTGAAGACGAAGTCCACCTGAGAAGCCACCTTTTCCACCTCGTTCACGTTCATCACAACAAGCTTTTTCACAGCCTCAGGCATGGGCGTATCCATCTTCCATCTGTCTCCCACAGCCTCCTCATAGCTCTTTCCCGCAGAACGGGGGCTTGCCGCTATGGTAGTCACTTCAAACCAGGGATGGTTCTCCAGCAGAGAGATGAATCTCTGCCCCACCATACCCGTGCCGCCCAAAATACCAACCTTTAACTTTTCACTCATCTTACTTTCCTCCCAATTTTACCGACTTTCTGTTCTCAATTATTTATACCACCCGGACGATCCCTCTGTCACCTCACATTGGACCTCATATTCCGATGAATCCGGGAACCAATCCTCTTCTTCCTGCTCCAGGTACTCCCTGTTTAAGGCTATCACCCTCTTCATTGCCTCTGGTCCCGGTGCGCCGACGGTAAGACGCTTCTCCACACAGGTCTTCAAAGACACCGCGTCGTAAATATCCTGTTCAAATTTGTCACTGATTGCTTTCATCTCTTCCAGCGGAAGCGCATCAATGGAGGTATTTTTCTCAATGCAGTAAAGTACCAGCCTGCCGATAATGCCATGGGCATCCCGGAAGGGAACTCCCTTGTTTACCAGATAATCCGCGGCGTCCGTGGCATTGGTGAAGCCCCTCATGGCGCTTACTGCCATCCGCTCCCTGTTAAACTTCATGCTGTCCAGCATCCCGGTAAAAAGGACGATACAGTCCTTCACCGTATCAAAAGCGTCAAATGCAACCTCCTTGTCCTCCTGCATATCCTTATTGTATGCAAGGGGAAGACCCTTCATCGTCGTAAGCAGGCTCATCAGATCCCCATAAACACGCCCGGTTTTGCCCCGCACCAATTCCGCTATATCCGGGTTCTTCTTCTGGGGCATAATACTGCTTCCCGTGGAATATGCGTCGTCAACCTCCACAAACCGATATTCGTCGGAGTTCCAGATAATGATCTCCTCCGAGAAACGGCTAAGGTGCATCATTACAGTAGAGAGGGCTGCCAGGAACTCTATCAGGTAATCCCTGTCCGAAACGGAATCCATACTGTTTAAAGTCGGCCCGTAAAAACCCATAAGCTCCGCCGTCAGTTCCCTGTCCAGCGGATAGGTTGTCCCCGCCAGAGCACCCGCTCCCAGAGGACAGTAATTCATACGCTTGAAAATATCTTTCATGCGCAGACGATCTCTCTTAAACATCTCAAAATAGGCCCCGTAATGATGAGCCAGCGTAATAGGCTGCGCCTTCTGCAGATGCGTGAATCCCGGCATGAAGGTATCCGTATTTCCTTCCATGGTATTCAAAATAACCTGTAACAGTTCCTTTAGCAATCCATCCACCAGGAGTACCTGCAGCCTGGTGTAAAGACGCATGTCAAGGGCTACCTGGTCGTTGCGGCTTCTGCCGGTGTGCAGTTTCTTTCCCGTATCCCCGATGCGTTCGGTCAGAACGGCCTCTACAAAGCTGTGAATGTCTTCGTATTTCTCATCAATGGAAAGCTTTCCGTTCTCCACATCCTTTCGGATGGTGTCAAGCCCCGCAACAATGTCCTGCATTTCCTTTGCGGTAAGAATCCCCTGTCTTTCCAGCATAATAACATGGGCTACACTGCCCTCTATGTCCTGACGAAACAGGCGCTTATCATACCGAATGGACGCATTGAAATCATAGACCTGCTTATCCGTTTCCTTTGTAAAACGCCCGCCCCACAATTGTGCCATCAGATACCCCTCCAGTAAGATTTTAAAGTTAAATTTAATAATACCATAATGTGGTTAAATGTGCAAGCAGTAACGAAATTTATAACTGTCTAAATGCCCTTCCTTGTTCCATGAACACAGGGCATTCATGAAACATATCTTAAGATAAAAGAAAAAAGGAATGGCATTTTATGCAAAACATTCTGGAGTTGAAAAATATCGGCTATTCCTATCACAGCCTCCACGGCGAGACAAAGGCGCTGGAGAATATTTCCTTCGAGGTATGTGAGGGAGAATTTGTGGCCATTGTCGGACCCAGCGGCTGCGGGAAATCCACTCTCCTGTCCATTATAGCAGGACTGATTTCACCGGAACAGGGAACCATACTTTTCAATAATCCCGACGGCAGCCTGAACTATCCGAAAATCGGGTATATGCTGCAGAGAGATCATCTCTTTGAATGGCGCAGCGTCTACCGGAATGTTACACTGGGGCTGGAGCTCCATCACATGATGTCTCCAGAGCGTCTGGCAGCCGTTGACCGCCTCCTGACGGAATACGGTCTGGAGGGCTTTCGGGATAAGCGGCCCGACGAGCTGTCCGGCGGCATGAAGCAGCGTGCCGCCCTGATCCGCACCCTGGCCCTGGAACCCCAGCTCCTGCTCCTCGACGAGCCCTTCAGTGCCCTGGATTATCAGACCAGACTCATGGTCTCGGCCGATATATGCCGTCTGATCCGGGCCGCCGGCAAGACCATGATTATCATTACCCACGACCTGTCGGAAGCAATCAGTCTTGCTGATAAGATCATTATTCTCTCCGGCCGCCCGGCTGTGGTCAAGACGGAGATGCCCATAAAGCTCACCCTGAAGGATGATTCCCCTCTGGCCGCCAGAAACGCGCCGGAATTTCAACATTTATTCAACAGGCTATGGGAGGACCTGACACATGAAAACAAAGCATAACCGTGAACTGACCAAACAGGAGGAATTCGTCCGGGCGCACCGGCGGCATCACCACCAGGTATCCTCCTGGCGTCTCCTGCTTTTTGTCTTCTTTCTCGGACTTTGGGAGACAAGCGCAAGGCTGAACTGGATAGACTCGTTCTTCTTTTCCAGTCCCAGCCGCGTGGTACAATGCTTTATCCAACAGATAAGCTCCAACCACATGCTGTCCCATATCGGTGTGACCCTCTTTGAGACCCTTGCCAGCTTCCTTCTGGTCATTATCTTAAGTCTGCTGGCAGCCACCATGCTCTGGCACTCCAGGAAGCTCTCGGAAATCCTGGAACCGTATCTGGTGGTCTTAAACAGCCTGCCAAAATCCGCTCTGGCGCCGCTTTTTATCGTCTGGCTCGGCACCGGCAGCACCACCATCATTGTAGCCGGGATCTCCGTGGCACTCTTCGGATCCATCATCAGCTTCTACACCGGATTCCAACAGGTGGATCCCGAGAAAATCACTCTGATCTACACCCTGGGAGGGAAAAAACAGGACGCGTTCTTTAAGGTGGTTCTGCCAGGCTCCCTCCCCATTCTGCTCAGCACGTCCAAGGTCAATATCGGGCTGGCACTGGTGGGGGTTATCATCGGGGAATTCCTGGCGGCAAGAAGGGGACTCGGATACCTGATTATCTACGGCTCCCAGGTCTTTCAGCTGGATATGGTCATTACCAGCATCATTGTACTCTGTATCATTGCCCTGGTATTTTATAAAGTTCTCCAGGTCATGGAGCACAGAATCAAAAAGAAGTTCAGACTTTAATCAAAAAGATCCGAAAGCATATGCTCTCGGACCTTACATAGGGATTCTCACCCAGAGCTCCCGACCGGATTTGAACCGGTGACCTACGCATTACGAGTGCGTCGCTCTACCGACTGAGCCACGGAAGCAACTGTCGCCTGTAAAACGCGACTACATGTATTATATCCGTTCTCTCTAAATTTTTCAACAGTTATTTTTGTTTTTTTCTGAAAATTATAGCAAAAAGTTTCTGTCCATTCCCGATGACGTTCCGAAACCACACGGTTATTTATACCCGGCCCAACCCCGGCGTCAGTTGACATGCACATCCAGCTGGTTGTATGGGATCTCTATGCCGGCCGCATCCAGAGCCAGCTTGCAGTTCTCCGTTATACGCCACTTTCCCGTCCAGAAATCCTCCTGCCGGAACCAGCAGCGCACGCCAAGATTTACGCTGGAACTTGCCAGCTCATTCACGAACACCAGCATATCCCTGTCCTTCAGCACCGCCTCATCCTCCCTCAGCACTGCCTCCAGGACCTCCTTTGCCCGCTTCAGATCCCCCCGATAGGAAATTCCCACCACAATATCCATCCGCCGCTCCTTCTGGGCGGTAATGTTTACGATGGTATTGTTAGCCAGGCTGCCGTTGGGCAGCACCACGGCTTTATTGTCGGCGGTTAAAAGCTTCGTGTAAAAAATCTGGATTTCGGTGACCGTCCCCTCATGTCCGGTAGAGCTCTCCTGTATATAATCTCCCACCCGGAAGGGCTTCAGGAGCAGAATCAGGACGCCTCCCGCCAGATTGGACAGACTGCCCTGGACAGCCAGGCCGATAGCCACACCGGCAGAGCCCAGGACCGCTACAATGCCTGCCGCATCCACGCCGAAGGAAGACGCAATCATTAATACCAGCAGCACATACAGCGCCGCTTTTAAAAAGGAATCCACAAACTGGACCGCCCCGGTCTCCGCTCCCGCACGATTCATGGACTTTCGAACAATTTTACGAACCAGCCGGATCATCTGCACGCCGACGAGAAAGACCAGCAGCGCCAGCAGGACCCTGCCCCCTAAGTGCAGCGCCTTCTCCGGCAGGCTGGTTAAAAACTTTTTAACGGCCCCCGGTTCCCGGATCTCATCCTGAATTTCTTCTATGATATTTCCCATATTTTCTGCGGAAGTTCCCGTCAGCAGGCTTAACTGCAACATGCTCTATTTTGTTCTCCCTTTCCTCTTATTTCGGGTTTCCTTGTGGCTGCTTTCCTTCGGCTCCTCCACGGTAAAAGGCATATATTTCAGAATGCTTAAGGACAATGCCCCCAGCTTCACCGTGATGGAATCGGATCTGTCGTCCCATTCCACTGCCCTGGAATGCTTTATGCGGCTGTTCACCCTGCCGCTTCCGCCGTACCTTTCATCATCGGAATTAAAGATTTCCTTATATTTCCCCGCTGCCGGAACACCGGTGGTAAGCTCCCTGGGCATACCGGAGAAGTTGGCCGCCACCAGCAGTATATCCTCTTTGCCCTTCCCCCTTCTGGCAAAACTCAGAGTGCACTGGTCTGCGGAAATATGATTGATCCACTCGAAACCTTCCGGGGAATCATCCAGCACGTACAGCTCCGGATTGCTGCGGTAAATGCCGTTTAAGTCGCTGACAAGCCTGGAGATCCCCTCATGGTCAGGATCCGAGGCCAGCTCCCACTCTACCAGTCTGCCCTCGTTCCACTCATCCGGCTCTCCCAGCTCCTGCCCCATAAAGAGCAGCTTCTTGCCGGGATGGGTCATCATATAAGCATAGGTCATCCTCAAATTAGCCAGCTTCTGCTGCATCGTGCCTGGCATCTTCGAGAGCAGCGTCCCCTTGCCGTGCACGACCTCGTCGTGTGAGAACACCAACATAAATCTTTCACTGTAGGCATAGATCATACTGAAGGTCAGCTCCCCATGGTGATAGCTTCTGAAATAGGGATCGTACTGGATATAACCCAGATAATCATTCATAAAGCCCATATTCCACTTCAGGTCAAATCCCAGCCCCCCTTCCTCCGGCGCCTTCGTAATCATGGGAAAGGCAGTGCTCTCCTCCGCTATGGTGAGCACGCCGGGATTGCGCTTTTTCATCATGGAATTCAAATGTTTGATCATTTCAATGGCTTCCAGATTCTCATTGCCGCCGTACATATTGGCTACCCACTCTCCGTCCTGTTTACCGTAGTCCAGGTAAAGCATACTGGCCACCGCATCCATGCGTATACCGTCCACATGATATTTCTCCACCCAGAACAACGCGTTGGCGATCAGGTAATTGGATACCTCCGGTCTGCCGTAATTATAGATCAAAGTGCCCCAGTGAGGGTGAAAGCTCTGCCTTGGATCAAAATGTTCATAGAGGCAGGTGCCGTCAAAATTAGACAATCCGTAAATATCTCTGGGAAAATGGGCGGGCACCCAGTCCAGGATAACGCCGATTCCCGCCTTATGCAGCTCGTTTACGAAATACATGAAATCCTCCGGAGAGCCGTATCTGGAGGTCGGGGCATAATATCCGATCACCTGATACCCCCAGGAGCCGTCCAGAGGATGTTCCATCACAGGCATCAGTTCCACATGAGTATAGCCCATCTCCTTCAGATAAGGAATCAGCCTGTCCCCAATGTCCCGATAGTTCGCATAGAACTCGTCCTCCTTCGGCTCCACCAGGGAGCCAAGATAGACCTCATATACGCTGACCGGGACGTTTCCCGTCTGAAAGGCCTCCCGGTTTCGGATAAACTCTGCATCCTCCCACATAAAACCGCTCAGATCCACTACCACCGAAGCCGACTCCGGCCTCATCTGGGCCGCATTGCAATAAGGATCGGCCTTTAAATAGGTGAGCCCGTTCCTCAGCTTCAGCTCAAACTTGTAATTATCCCCCTCCGCCGCATCAGGTATAAAAATTTCAAAAATCCCGGAATCCCAGAGCCTTCTCATCTGGTGCACCCTTCCGTCCCATTCGTTAAAGTCCCCCACGACGCTGACGCGCATGGCCGACGGTGCCCATACAGCAAAGTATGTCCCTTTCACGCCGTCCAGAATCATGGGATGCGCCCCCAGCTTCTCATAAATTGTATAGTGAATTCCGTTTTTAAAACGCTCCGTATCCTCGGCGGTGATCTGCGGGGCATAACGATACGCCTCTCCGCAGAAAAGAGCAGCGCCGTCCCTGCGCTTGACCCGGTAATGATACGAGGGCACATCTTTCTTCTGCATGGGCAGCAGCGCCGCGAAATAACCGTCGTTGTCTGCCAGCTCCATCTGAAAGGTCTCCCCGCTTTCATCAAAGGCTATGACTGCTTCCACCGTTCCCGGAAAGTACGCCTGCACCACCGTTTGATTCCCCGCACTATGAAGCCCCAGCACTTCATGAGGATTGTCGCATTCGGAATATATAATTTCTTCAATTTTAGGCCAATTCATCAGGCCGTATAGTTTTTTGTTCATTTTCCCTCTCATTCCGCCGCGATGGAAGGTGTGAAAACACAGGTATATACTACCCTTCCCCGGGCACATTAATCTAATTTAGGACTGTTTCTTCCCAGGCCGGTTCCTTATTACCGCAGACAGTTGCTAATCCCGCTGCAGGCAGCCGGATATGTGACCCACGCGGCATTCGCCAAATGTCTGGGGAATCATTCCCCTCAGGAGTCAGGCACCCACGCTGAAAGCCATCTCCTGATTGATCCGGCAATTAATTCTGCGCAACAATCCACTTCTTTCTCAGATAGAGTGCAGAAACAATCCGCTGCGCAGCTTTGGCTCAAACCAGGTGGACTTGGGAGGCATCAGCTTCCCCGCGTCCGCCACATCCGCCAGCTCATCAATGGAAGTGGGATACAGGGAAAAGGCCACCTTCATATCGGTATGTACTCTCCGTTCCAGCTCCTCCAGTCCCCGGATTCCTCCCACAAAGTCAATGCGCTGATCCGTTTTCGGATCCTGTATGCCCAGCACCGGCCCCAGAAGATGCTCCTGCAGCAGGGATACGTCCAATCCCTGCACCGCATCATCGGAGCGGATCTCCTCTCTTGCCTCCAGCCGATACCAGTCCTCCTCCAGATACATGCCAAAGACCCCCTTTTTATCGGGACGGCATGGCTCCTTCCCCGACTTCGTCACTCGGAAAACCTTTTGAATCCGATCCAGAAATTCCTCCGCACTCATGCCGTTCAAATCCCTGACCACCCGGTTATAATCCATGATGTGCAGCTCTTCCGTCTGAAACAGTACCGCCAGGAAGTAATTAAACTCCTCCTCCCCGGTATACCCCGGATGCTCCTCCCTACGTTTTAACCCCACCTTTACTGCGGAAGCACAGCGATGATGCCCGTCCGCAATATAGACCGCCGGAATCTCCGCAAACTCCTCATAAATGACGGCGATGGTCTCCTCATCGTCTATGACCCAGACCCTGTGGGTGATGCCGTCCTCCGACACAAAGTCACAGGATGTCGGCCGTTCCCTGACCTCCTCTATAATTCCCTTCAGCACACCGTTCCCCCGATAGGCAAGAAAGATAGGACCTGTCTGCATATTGCATACGTCCACATGGCGGATACGGTCCTGTTCCTTGTCCTCTCTGGTATTCTCGTGCTTTTTAATGGTATTGTCCAGGTAGTCGTCTATGGCCGCGCAGGCCACGATCCCGGTCTGGCTTCTGCCATTCATTACCTGCTCGTACAGATAATAACAGGGCGTTTCGTCCTGCCGGAAACTGCCGTTATCAATCCGCTCCCGCAAAAGCGCCGCCGCCCGCTCATATACCTCCGGCGCATACGTATCCACACTGTCGTCAAAGCCTGTCTCCGCCCTGTCAATGGCAAGAAAGGAGTCCTGGTTGGCGCGCACTGCCGCGCAGGCCTCCTTCCGGTTGTAAACATCATAAGGCAGCGCCGCTGTCCTGCTCTCTAAGCCCGGTGCCGGGCGGTATGCCATAAAAGGTCTGATTTCAGCCATAGATTTCCCTCCGGTTATTTTATGTGCGGACTGTACATCCTTATTTTAAGGTGCTATACTCAAAGAAAAACAAATGCCTGCTTGGCAGTCGCAGCACGCTTAGTTGTGCTTGTATTTCATGGCTTTACACTCGCAAGCTCGCGCTTACGCGCTTCCTTTGTCTGCTTCGCAGACCGCTTGCTCGTTTACAGTGCAAGAAAAACAAATGCCTGCTTCGCAGTCGCTTGTTTTTCTTCTTCACTGTTACATTATACCACATTTATAAACAGAAAGGAATCAGAAAAATGACTGAGGAAAACAAAAGGCTCCTGGAAAGAATCAACGCCTACGCGGAAAATGTACTGGGGGAGATCGACCCGCAGAAGGTTCCCGTCTCCGCACAGCTGGAGAAATTGAAGCCCGTCCTGACGGAAATCGCGCAGGAAAAGGGAATTACGCTGGAGGATATGTTCATCCTTTACATGGACCTGCAGACGGAAGGCTCCCTGGCCTCCCAAAAGAAGCTGGAAGAAAGCCTGCAGGACTTGAATGACGGCACAGACGGAGGAATGCCGCTGCTGTTCCGATAGGCTCTCCTCAGGCACAATTCCTCTGCCCCCGCCTGCACCACCGTGTATAGAAGTCCGAGAAGCTCAGGATTCCGTAATGATGTTTTAAAATATTTTTTCGGAAATGAAGAACATTTTCGAATTATTTTCGTCTATACAATTAGATAAAGCCGGAGTTCAGAGGAGGGATGATATGAAAAAAGAAACTGCTTTCCTTACAGTTATCATCATGATGTTCAGCCTGGCTGGCTGTAACGGCTCTCAGGATGGCTCACACAGCCCCATTGCCGCCTGGTTCGAAAAGGATATACCTAAAATAAAAATTGTACATTACACTGGGGGCAGCACAGTCGAATGGACGGTGGAAAATGAACAGGCTGACCTTTTAAGGAACTGGGCTTCAGAACTGGAGTGCGAGCTTCTTGCGTTTGAAGAGCTGGTACTCTGTTTCCAATCCATCCAATCCTCCCTTAACAGAGCCTAAAGGAGAAAAATTAACACTCGAAAAGATAAAAGAACTTGCAAAAATCGGGGAGGCTCTGTCATGGAGTGATTTTGGACAGTACGACCATGAAGATATTGGCTCCGGATTGTATATTTACAGATATGACATTGATGAACACTATATCCTGCTAATCGGCGGCGGAAATACCCGGACTGCTCCTGAGTATATAAGGTTGGTTCTCAAGGCAGATAACAGTGAATTTATTGACATACGAACTGAAAACATAGATGCTTTTATAAACAGCCAGATGGGGAAAGATAGTAATACTTCCTCTCCCTTGTCCGGAGTGACCATGATGGTAACAAAATCTTCTGATACCAGTGTAACCGTCAGAATTACGAATGAAACGGATAAAGACATACAGTGCGGAGAGGATTTCTGCCTGAAGGTACTGGATGAAGAAACCGGAAACTGGCGGGAACCGGATACAGTAATTGACAATGCTGCTTTTAAAGCACTTGCCTATATGATTCCGAAGAATTCTCCCCTCGAAATGGATATTTCCCTTGAATGGCTCTACGGAAAGCTGGAACCGGGAAGATACCGAATTGAAAAAAATATCAGTGATTTCAGGGGAACCGGGGACCATACAGATTATACATTCACAGCAGAGTTCAATATTGAAGATTAAAAACCGGTTGAACCGCGTAAAACATTGAAACTACTAAAAATATAATAACAGCTACCATCGGCAGGAAATCAGCTGTCTTCTTCACAAGCTCTCTGTGCATACAAAAAAGCTCCGTAGAATACGAAGCCTTTTTAATAATGGCAGTGAGAAGAACGCCTGTACTTCCGGCATTCTTCAGCGTGAGACACATATTTCATTTTGAAGCAGCCTATGCCGTGAGCATTAGAAATTCTTCTCACACTACGATTCGCACCCGGAACACGCCGTCTATCTTTTCCAAAGCCTGAATGATCTCCGCCGTGGGCTTGCTCTCCACGTCCAGCATTGTGTACGCCACGTCGCCTCTGGACTTGTTCGTCATGTCGCTTATGTTGATGCCGGCCCGGCCGAACTCAGCGGTAAACTGGGTAATCATATTGGCAATATTCCTGTGGAATACCGCCACCCTCCCTGCCTTTGTGCAGACGCCCATATCGCAGGCGGGATAATTCACGCTGTTGCGGATATTGCCGTTTTCCAGGTAATCCATGATCTCTTCTACCGCCATCACTGCGCAATTATCCTCGGACTCCTCGGTGCTGGCCCCCAGGTGGGGAATAACGATGCACCCCTTCTGCCCTGCCGTAATGGCATTGGGAAAGTCGGAAACATAGCGGGCGATCTTGCCGGTGGCCAGAGCCTCCAGCACGTCCTTTTCATTAACCAGCAGATCTCTGGCAAAATTCAACAGCACAACGCCCTCCTTCATTTTGGCGATGGACACGGCGTTGATCATGCCCTTTGTGGAATCCAGAAGCGGTACATGGATAGTAATATAGTCACATTCAGCATAAATATCGTCTACATTCAGCACATGCTTTACGGAACGGCTCAAACTCCAGGCCGCATTCACGGACAAATATGGATCATTACCATAAACCTCCATGCCCAGAGAAACTGCCGCGTTTGCCACCTTGACGCCGATGGCGCCCAGGCCGATAACACCCAGCTTCTTGCCCATGATTTCCGTGCCGGCAAAGTTCTTTTTCTCCTTCTCAGCTGCCTTGGCAATGTCCGCGTTATCTGCGGAAGCCTTCACCCATTCGATCCCGCCTACCACATCCCGGGCTGCCAGCAGCATTCCCGCCAGCACAAGCTCTTTAACGCCGTTGGCGTTGGCGCCGGGGGTATTGAATACCACCACGCCCTTCTCCGCACATTTGTCCAGGGGAATATTATTTACCCCTGCTCCTGCCCTGGCTACAGCCAGCAGGCCATCCGGCAGCTCCATCTCGTGCATGGATGCACTTCTCACCAGAACGCCCTCCGCTTCGTTAATATCGGCGGTGATCTGGTACTGATCGCTGAAATTCTTTAATCCTACATCCGCAATGGGATTAAGACAGTTAATCTTATACATGAATCGCTTTCCTCCGTTATACGTTCTGCTTTTCAAATTCCTTCATAAATGCCACCAGCTTCTCCACCCCTTCTATGGGCATGGCATTGTAAATGCTGGCGCGCATGCCGCCCACGGTCCTGTGCCCCTTTAAATTCACAAATCCGGCCGCAGCAGCCTCCTTAACAAACTTTGCATCCAGCTCCTCATTCCCGGTGACAAAGGGAACGTTCATCAGGGAACGGTCCTCCTTGAACAGCATGCTTTCATCCAGGTAATCATAGAGGACTTTCGCCTTCTTCTCGTTGTACTCCTTCATCGCCGCCAGGCCGCCCTTTGCCTTCAGCCATTTAAAGACCTTGCCGCAGACATAGATGCCGTAAGCGGGAGGCGTATTGTAAAGAGAAGCGTTGTCCGCGTGAATCTTATATTTCAGCATGGTAGGAGTGCCGGGCAGCACATCCTCCGTGATAAGATCCTCTCTGATGATAACAATAACCACACCTGCAGGCCCGATATTCTTCTGCACACCGCCGTAGATCACGCCGTATTTGCTCACGTCCACCGGCTCGGACAGGAAACAGCTGGACACGTCGGCCACCAGAGGCTTGCCTTTGGTGTTGGGCAGAGTCTTATATTTGGTTCCGTAAATGGTATTGTTTTCACAGATATAGACGTAATCCGCATCCTCACTGACAGGCAGATCGGAGCAGTCCGGTATGTAAGAAAAGGTCTTATCCTCCGAAGAAGCAATCTTATTCGCTTTGCCGTAGATACAGGCCTCCTGATATGCCTTCTTTGCCCACTGGCCGGTGACAATATAGTCTGCCACCTTATTTTTCATGAGGTTCATGGGAATCATGGCAAACTGCTGGCTTGCGCCGCCCTGTAAAAAAAGTACCTTATAATTGTCGGGAATATTCATCAGCTCCCTTAAGTCTGCCTCGGCTTCTTTGATAATGGTCTCATAGGCCTTGGAGCGATGGCTCATCTCCATGACGGACATTCCCGTCCCCCTATAATCAAGCATTTCCTCTGCCGCTTCCCGCAGCACCTCTTCCGGCAGCACTGCAGGTCCCGCGGAAAAATTATAGACTCTGGACATTTTACGTTCCTCCTGTTTTTTAAATGACGATGCCGTCCTGGTATTTCCCCTTAGGCATCGAAACGCGATAAAATAAGAATAATCTTTCTTTGCACTTTAGTCAAGTAAATAATTAAAGAATTATTAATAAAACATGATCACCGGTGTCCCCACCTCAACCATCTCATAAAGCTCTGCCATGATTTTCGGGGGTGTATTGACACAGCCGTGGGAACCGTTCTTTTTATAGATTTCCCCGCCGAACTCCCTGCGCCAGTCCGCATCGTGTATTCCCACCGCGCCCTTGACCGGCATCCAGTACTTCACAGGCGTGGCATAATCTGCTCCCCTTAAAACACGGTTACGCTGTTTGTTGTACACAAAGTTAATACCCTCCGGCGTCCCCCGCCGTCTGCCCGCTGTTTTTCCGGTAACCACGTCCGTATCCAGCTTTAATTCGCCGTCCACATAATAGTACATATGCTGCTCGGTCATATCCACTTCAATATAAGTGTCGCCTATGTCGTCCAGCCCTCTGACAAAGCCCTCCTGCTCATAAGCTGGAATATGACTTTCCTCTTTCTTCCACTGATAAGACAGAATTTTTTCAAGTGTCTCCCGAAGGTATTTTTTCTCCGCTTCTTCGTCCAGCTCCGTGCCGTAAGTGGAATATTCCACCAACACCGTATCCCCCCTGCTGGCAAGAAATTCTTTCTCAGTGCCGCAGGTATTGTACCGTGCCGCCAGCTCCTCCACCCACCGCTCCACTTGCTCCTCAGCAATCAGCAGTCCGCCGGAGGGATCGGTGAGAAGATTTCCCCCTTCATCCGCCTGTAGAAAGGTGCTTAAAACAGCCGGGGTAAACGCGATCTGCTCCGCACCCATATCGTAAATAAGCCCACAGTTATAATAATCCTGCAGTCTGTCCCAAAGAGCCCGCTGTCCCGCAGCCTCCGCATCATCCGTAATGGTTTCATAGCAGCGCTGCCCTGCCAGGTCCACGGAAAGCCTGCCTTTAGACAGAGAGGTTTTAATGCAGTCCAGGGCTTCCGCGGTATTCAGCCGCCGTGTGTTGCCGTCATGCAGATAATAACCCTGTTCCCGGTCGTACGTTATGAAACAGCCTTGCTTCCGTCTGTCCGCCTCCTGCACAAAGCCCAGGGAGCGAAACTGCTCCTCCAGCTTCTCGGCGCTCCACTTATACTGCGAAGGCTCCAGACTTGCCCTGGCCGGCTCACGCATATTATTTATCCACATTATAGTGGAGTTTTCCCTCATATATGACTTCAATGCCGACATATAGTCCGGACGCAGCTCCAGGTCCTCTGCCGCAATCCGCCATTCCGTTCCCGCCCCGTCCAGGATCACCACGTCCGGAACCACCGCCCGGGCCACTAGCTCCCTGTTGACCTGCTCTATTGTCTTTCCCGTACAGTAAACACCGTTAATCCAGGTGTTTACCGGAAAGTTATTCCGATAATACATGCCCAGCGCCAGAAAGCCGCCCAGCAGCACAAGCAGGCCGCACAGGAGGACCAGCACCAGGAAGCGACTCAGCTTTTTCATCCTGCCTCACATTAACTATCAACTGCCGCCATGGCAATTCAACTCACGGCATCTCATTCACAAAATACTCTATGACTGAACTGCTACCGCACATC
This sequence comes from uncultured Lachnospiraceae bacterium, assembly GCA_947575805.1. Classification (GTDB taxonomy): domain Bacteria; phylum Bacillota; class Clostridia; order Lachnospirales; family Lachnospiraceae; genus Acetatifactor. Next base: position 10,837 of record CANPOY010000027.1, on the reverse strand, counting down.
ATCTCCGTCAAACACTTCCTCAATGGGCGCTCCTGCAGGCACCATGGGAAATACCTTATCGTCTTCGGGAATCATGCACTCGATCAGCACCGGGCATTTCAGGGAAATGGCCTTCTCAATGGCAGGCTGCACTTCTTCCCTGGTAGTCACGCGGATCGCCACACATCCCAAGGCTTCGGCCACCTTGCAGAAATCCACCTTATCATCCAGCACCGTCTGGGAATAGCGCTTCCCGTAAAACAAAGTCTGCCACTGACGCACCATGCCCAGAACCCGGTTATTGATAACCACATTGATAATGGGAATATTGTAACGGCTGGCCGTGGCAAGCTCGTTCATATTCATCCGGAAGCATCCGTCTCCCGCAATGTTGATACAGATTTTGTCCGGCTGTCCCACCTGGGCGCCGATGCAGGCTCCCAGGCCATATCCCATGGTTCCCAGGCCGCCGGAGGACAGGAATGTGCGGGGTCGTGTGTAATGATAATACTGAGCCGCCCACATCTGGTGCTGTCCCACATCTGTGGTAACCAGCGCTTCCCCTTTTGTCACCCTGTCAATCGTCTCAATCACATAAGGGCAGGAAAGCCTGCTGTCGTCATACTTTAAGGGGAATCTCTCCTTCAGCTGCGCGATTTCCTGCATCCATTCGCCATGATCCTGCTTTTTGAGCTTTTTGTTCAACCGGCTTAAGACTGCCTTCAGATCTCCCACGATTCCCACATCCACGCGGATATTCTTGTTAATTTCCGCAGCGTCAATGTCAATCTGTACGATCCGGGCATTTTCCGCGAATTTCTTAGGGTTTCCCGTAACCCGGTCCGAGAATCTGGCCCCCAGTGCGATCAAAAGGTCGCACCGGCTGACTCCCAGATTGGAAGCCTTCGTACCGTGCATGCCAATCATACCGGTGTAGCGGGGGCTGCGCCCGTCAAATCCGCCCTTCCCCATCAGCGTGTCACAGACAGGAGCGTCTATCAGCTCGGCCAGCTGTGCCGCTTCTTCATAAGCCTCCGAAATAATGGCGCCCCCACCTAAATAAATAAAGGGTTTTTGGGATTCCTTAATGTATTCCGCCACTATATCCATCTGCTCTTCCGTCCAGGAGACCTTAGCTTCCCCGGCGGCTGCCTTTCTCGTCTTTGGCTTCTCCGGTATATACTCGCAGACGGCTGCCGTCACATCCTTGGTAATATCCACCAGTACCGGGCCGGGCCGCCCGCTCTTCGCAATCTCAAAGGCTCTGCGCAGAGTGGGAGCCAGATCCTCCACATTCTTTACAATATAGCCGTGCTTGGTGATGGGCATGGTAACACCGGCAATGTCCACCTCCTGAAAGCTGTCTTTCCCTAACAGCGGCAGCGTCACGTTGGCCGTGATGGCTACCATTGGCACGGAATCCATGTAAGCCGTGGCAATACCCGTCACCAGGTTGGTGGCACCGGGGCCGCTGGTAGCCATGCACACTCCCACTTTCCCGGTAGCTCTCGCATAGCCGTCCGCCGCATGAGCCGCTCCCTGTTCGTGAGAAGTCAATATATGATGAATCTCACTGCTGTGCTTGTAAAGAGCGTCATAAATATTCAGAATTGCACCGCCGGGATAACCGAATACGGTGTCTACTCCCTGCTCCTTTAAGCATTCCACAACGATCTCCGAACCATTCAACTGCATATCCGTTCCTCCGTTCTGTTCTCCCACTGTTTCCGTGATATTTCAAGGTTTTCCGGTATCATCCTTCCCGATCCTGTTGTCATAAGCGGTAGTTACTGCTTCGGGAACTCCAGGATTGCTCCCCGGTTACCGCTTGTTACAAGCTCCCTGTACCTGGAGAGGTATCCGGTTGTCACCTCCGGCTCCCTGGGCTGCCACTTCGCCCGGCGGGCTGCCAGCTCTTCGTCAGATACCTTCACGTTCAGAGAGAGCTCGGGAATATTAATGCTGATGATGTCACCCTCTTCCACCAGGGCGATAGGCCCGCATACTGCCGCCTCAGGAGATACATGGCCGATAGAGGCTCCTCTGGATGCTCCCGAAAACCTTCCGTCCGTAATCAGTGCCACACAAGAGCCAAGACCCATGCCCGCGATGGCGGAGGTAGGATTTAGCATCTCCCTCATGCCGGGCCCTCCCTTGGGTCCTTCGTAACGGATGACCACCACGTCTCCCGCCACAATCTTTCCGCCCTTGATCGCTTCAATAGCGTCTTCCTCACAGTCAAAGACCCTGGCCGGACCTTCGTGCACCATCATTTCCTCCACCACTGCAGAGCGCTTCACCACGGAACCGTCCGGCGCTAGATTTCCCTTTAATACGGCAAGTCCGCCGGTTGTGCTGTAAGGATTGTCTACCGGGCGGATAACCTCCGGATTCCGATTCACCGCACCTGCAATATTTTCCCCTATGGTCCTGCCGGTTACCGTCATACAGCCGGTATTTAACAGCCCTATGTCCGCCAGCTCCTTCATGACCGCATATACACCGCCGGCCTCGTTCAAGTCCTCCATATAGGTCGGTCCCGCCGGTGCAAGATGACAAAGGTTCGGCGTCTTCTCGCTGATCGGGTTGGCAAAACTGATGTCAAAGTCAAAACCTATCTCATGGGCAATGGCCGGCAGATGCAGCATGGAATTGGTAGAGCAGCCCAGCGCCATATCCACGGTCAGCGCGTTCAGGACAGCGTCCTTTGTCATAATATCCCTGGCGCATATATTCCTTCTGAACAGCTCCATTACCGCCATACCTGCGTGCTTCGCCAGTTTAATCCGCTCGGAATAAACCGCCGGAATCGTTCCGTTGCCTCCAAGCCCCATTCCCAGCGCTTCCGTGAGGCAGTTCATGGAATTGGCCGTGTACATACCGGAACAGGACCCGCAGGTAGGACAAACCTTATTTTCAAATTCACATACATCCTCCTCCGTCATGGTGCCGGCCGCATAAGAGCCTACCGCCTCAAACATGGAGGAAAGACTTCTCTTCTGTCCCCTTACATGACCGGCCAGCATGGGACCGCCGGAAACAAACACCGTGGGCAGATTCAGGCGGGCTGCCGCCATCAGCAGGCCGGGTACATTCTTGTCACAGTTGGGCACCATTACAAGCGCGTCAAACTGGTGGGCGATGGCCATGCACTCCGTAGAGTCCGCGATCAGATCCCTTGTTACCAGGGAATACTTCATACCGATATGTCCCATGGCAATACCATCGCACACGGCGATGGCGGGAAATACCACCGGAACTCCTCCGGCTTCTGCAACTCCCAGCTTCACAGCCTCCACAATCTTGTCAATGTTCATATGTCCCGGTACGATTTCATTATAAGAACTGACAATGCCCACCATGGGCTTCTTCATCTCCTCCGGTGTAAATCCCAGAGCATTAAAAAGACTTCTCGCCGGCGCCTGCTGCATACCGGATCTTGCATTATCACTTACCATATCTTTATCCTACCTCTCGTTTTCCTTCCTGATAGCATACCGCCTGATACTATAACCGTCATCGGCAGCCTTCCCTGTAACCGAAACCGGTATTCCTGCTTTACTCATTCCGTAATCCTGCAGGTTTTCCTGCAGATTATATTATTTTAAGTCAATTTTGTTATAATTCTGCATATTTTCCATCATTGCCTGCAATCCTGGAAACAAGCAGGTCGCCCATCTCGGAGCAGCCCACCCTTTTACAGCCCTCCGACATAATGTCTCCCGTACGATAGCCTTCTTTCAAAACCTGCTTCACCGCTGCCTCCACTGCGTCCGCCTCCCTGTCGAGATCAAAACTGTAACGCAGCATCATGGCGGCACTGAGTACCGTGGCAATAGGATTTGCTATATCTTTACCCGCAATGTCCGGTGCAGAGCCGTGGCTGGGCTCATACAGGCCGAATTTGCTGTCGTTTAAGCTGGCGCTGGCCAGCATGCCGATAGAACCGGTAACCATGCTCGCCTCATCGGACAGAATATCCCCGAACATATTCTCCGTCAGAATCACGTCAAACTGGGCCGGATCCTTCACCAGCTGCATGGCACAATTATCCACCAGCATATGCTCAAGAGTGATCTCCGGGTAATCCTTTGCCACTTCTTCCACTACCTTTCTCCACAGCCTCGAGGAATCCAGCACGTTCGCTTTATCTACACTTGTCACCTTCCCGCGGCGCTTTCCGGCAATGTCAAACCCCTTGACTGCAATGCGGCGGATCTCATTCTCGTCATAAGTAAGGGTATCAATGGCTTTCAGCACCCCGTTCTCTTCTATGGTTTTACGCTCGCCAAAGTACAGCCCTCCGGTGAGCTCCCGCATAATCAGCATATCAAAGCCCTTCCCGCTGATCTCCTCCTTTAGCGGGCAGGCCCCAGCCAGCTCGTCATACAGGACGGCCGGACGCAGATTCGCAAAAAGGTTCAGGGCCTTGCGGATACCGAGAAGCCCTGCCTCCGGACGCAGATTCGGGGGCAGCTTATACCAGGGAGATGTTGTGGTATCTCCGCCGATGGAACCCATGAGCACCGCATCCGCGGCTTTTGCTTTCGCCACAGCCTCATCGGTCAGCGGCACGCCGTACGCATCAATGGACGCTCCCCCCATCAGAATATCCTCAAATACCATTTTGTGCTGATATACGGAAGCAACCTTTTCCAGTACCTTTTTTGCCTCCGTCACAATTTCCGGTCCGATTCCGTCGCCGGGAATGCAGGTAATGTGCAATTCCATAATCTCTACCCCTTTCTGTTCATAAATAACGGCAATCCAGCCTCAGCTGAGCCATACTGATACCATAAAAAGGCAATGTCAAAGAATGCTTCCGGACTCCACTGGAAGCATTCTTTGGGCACTGCCCCGTCTTGCCAGGTCTGTTACCATCAACCCTCGGTCGGCTTTTCCACACGGCTGATCGCCTGTTTTTCCATGGGGATACGGCAGTTTTTGTTGCTGCCGAATTCCACGATCACCGTATTGTCCTCATCAGAAATGTCGATCACGACTCCGTAAAAGCCGGAAGTAGTCATGACCACATCCCCTATGGCCAGCTGAGAAAGCATTGCCGCCATTTTCTTCTTTTCCTTGCTCTGCGGCCTGAACAAAAAAAACCACATTGCTAAAATAAGAACGCCATAGACCGCTATCGTCATGATCAGGCCGCCGCCCGCCATTGTCGCATCACCTGCTGCGCCCTGCGCACCGGCAGCTCCCTCTGTTAAAAGAATTCCCATGTTTCCTCCATTCTGACATCCGCATTTCTCTTCCGCCGACATCCTTCATATTCTAAAATACTATGATACACAATAAATTGCTGCCCTGCAAGCACTTTATACAATTTTTGCTATGAAGCATTGGTCATGCTTTCCAGTTTTCTTCTCTTATACTCCCCGAACCGCCCCTCATCCAAGGCCTCCCGGATCTCCTCCATCATGGTATTATAGAAATACAGGTTGTGCAGCACGCACAGCCGCATGCCCAGCATCTCCTTTGCTTTCAGCAAGTGCCGGATATACGCCCGGGAATACCGTCTGCAGGCCGGACAGCCGCAGCCCTCCTCTATGGGCCTGTCGTCCAGCTCATATTTTGCGTTAAATAGATTAATTTTTCCATGGTTCGTGTACAGATGTCCGTGTCTGCCGTTTCTGCTGGGATAGACACAGTCAAAGAAATCCACGCCCCGCTCCACCCCTTCCAGGATATTTGCCGGGGTTCCCACCCCCATCAGATAAACCGGCTTGTCCTGCGGCAGAAAGGGCACTGTCTCCTCCAGAATATAATACATCTCCTCATGGGTCTCTCCCACTGCCAGGCCGCCCACCGCATAGCCGTCCAGATCCATCTCTGCAATGCGCTTCGCATGTTCCACCCGTATATCCGCGTAGACCGCACCCTGATTAATCCCAAACAGAAGCTGATTCGGGTTTATAGTATCCTCCAGGGAATTCAGCCGCGTCATCTCCTTTTTGCAGCGCTCCAGCCAGCGGGTAGTCCTCTCCACCGACGCCTCCACATAAGACCGCTGGGCCTTGCTGGGGGCACACTCGTCAAAGGCCATGGCAATGGTAGATGCCAGGTTGGATTGAATCTGCATGCTTTCCTCCGGTCCCATGAATATCTTTCTTCCGTCAATGTGAGAATTGAAGTAAACTCCCTCTTCCCGGATCTTTCTTAAACCCGCCAGAGAGAAGACCTGAAAACCGCCGGAATCCGTGAGAATCGGCCTGTTCCAGGACATAAATTTGTGGAGTCCCCCCAACTGCTTCACCACCTTGTCGCCGGGGCGGACATGAAGATGATAGGTATTGGAAAGCTCCACCTGTGTTCTTATTTCTTCCAGATCGGAGGTGGCGACGGCTCCCTTGATGGCCGCCACCGTCCCCACATTCATGAAAACCGGCGTCTGAATGCAGCCATGAACCGTGGTAAGTTCAGCCCTTTTCGCCCTTCCCTCCTGCTTTAAAACCCGATACATAATTTACAGATACTCCTCCCAGAATTCTTCCAATGTGATTCCCTTCTCCGTGATCAGGGTAGCGGCCTCCACTCCCACGTAGCGGAAATGCCATGGCTCGTACTCAATACCCGTAATGTCCTCCTTGCCCTTTGGATATCGCAGGATAAAGCCAAAGCGATAGCTGTTGGCCGCAAGCCATTTGCCGGCCTCCGTATCCCCGAAGCCCTCCACCAGTTTGATAAAGGTATCCGACACAATATCCAGAGCCAGCCCCAGCTGATGCTCGCTGGCATTGGGCACCGTTACCGCCTGGCTGCCCAGCCGGTACGCCTCCATATAGGACAATCCCTTGTTCATGTAATAGGTAATTTTTCTGTTAAAAAGATACTCCTGATATTCCAGATCCCGATAGGGCGAACAAATCTGAAGCGTCACCCCGTCATCCTTAGCCGTCTGGATCATGGCAAGCAGATCATCGATAATCCTCTCGTCACAGTGCATGACGCCCTTCATGGTATTGATATTCCCAAGAGGGACCTTCTCCTCATAACCCTCGGGAATGGAGTTCTGCTTATTGATTAAGATCAGACGCCAGTCATCCGGGGAAAACTCATAATCTTCATAGTCCTCTGCCGCTGCCGCTGCCGGACTCTCCGCCGGAAGCCTGTGCTGATTATACTCCAGAATGTCTGAGGTGTTGAACCGCTCTCCAATATCCATGCCATGCACCGTCTCGGGAATTTTCTCCCCCTCCGGCAGCACGTCGTCATCATCCAGCAGCTCAAAATCCTCTATGTTAATCTCCTCTTCCTCAGCCAGGTCAATGCCCTGAGCCTCCTCGGATATGGAATTCCATTCCTCCGTGCCTTCTTCTGCAGTAAACATCGGAAAGGAAAAGCTGCTGTACACTACAAAAAGCAAAAAAGTCATGGCCATCATGGCGAAACGCTTCCCGTTGCCTCTGCAATATCTGACCGCATGAAAAAAAGACACTCCAACGACTACTGCGGGAATGATACAAAGACGCAGAAACTTATTCTTTTTTCCGATCTTCAGCAGTTTCTTACGAAACCGCTCTTCAAGTGTCGCCTTCATCAGTTGATTATCCTTTTCCCTTGACTCCTTTACTGCTGTTTATGTAACCTGGTACTATTCTACCATACATTTTTAGAAAATGCACCTGTTTTCTTTCATTTCAATGCAGAATTCCACATTTTTCTTCAATAGGATTGTATAATATCTTCATTGGAAATGCAATATGAAATAAAAGGTTCTTGCAGAATTCTGCCTTTGACAACTTCCGTTAAGCAATATCCCCTCCGTAGTAATATATAACCTGCATAAAAAATCTTCCCATTTGGAATCCGTTGCTATTTCCCGAATTGTCCTGTAGAATAGGATGCGAAAGTACAGTACAGAAACGAGGTTAATAATTTATGGCAGGTTCAACATTTGGCACAATCTTTCAAGTAACCACCTGGGGGGAATCCCACGGCAAGGCGCTGGGGGTCGTCATCGACGGCTGTCCTGCCGGGCTCACCTTAAGCGAGGCGGATATACAGCAGTATCTTGACCGCAGGAAGCCGGGCACCAGCAGCATTTCCACACCCCGCAGGGAAGATGATACCGTGGAAATTCTCTCCGGCGTGTTCGAGGGTCTCACCACCGGCGCTCCCATTTCTCTGATGGTACGCAACACCTCCCAGCGGTCCGCCGACTACAGTGAGATCGCCGGCTATTACCGGCCGGGACATGCCGACTATACCTTTGACGCCAAATATGGTTTCCGGGATTACCGGGGCGGAGGACGCTCCTCCGGCCGTGAGACCATCGGCCGCGTGGCGGCAGGCGCCGTGGCAGCCAAAATATTGAAACAGCTGGGCATTTCCGTCTGCGCCTATACCCGCTCCATCGGTCCCGTCGAGATCGATATGGCGCATTTTGACCGTGAGGCCATTCTCGCTACCCCTACAGCCATGCCTGATTACACTGCGGACAAAGCCGCCGTCTCCTGTCTGGAAGAGGCGAAAAAGAATCTAGATTCCTTGGGCGGCTGCATGGAATGTATCGTGGAAGGACTCCCTGCCGGAATTGGCGACCCTGTCTTTGAAAAGCTGGATGCCAATCTGGCGAAAGCCATTATGTCCATCGGCGCGGTCAAGGCCGTGGAGATCGGGGAAGGCTGCACCGTTTCCTTAAGAAAAGGCAGTCAAAATAACGACGCCTTCCGCATGGCAGACGGACAGATCACCAAAGCCACCAACCATGCCGGCGGCATCCTGGGAGGCATCAGCGATGGCGGCATCCTGCGGATCCGGGCCCATGTAAAGCCCACCCCTTCCATCTTTCTCACCCAACAGACGGTAAATAAAAACGGCGAAGAGACAGACGTCAATATCAAAGGCCGACATGACCCCGTTATCGTCCCCAGGGCCGTAGTGGTTATGGAGTGTATGACTGCCCTCACCGTCCTGGACGCCATGCTGCTGAACATGTCCGCAAGGCTGGATCCTATAAAGGCTTTTTACGCTGCGGCAGAGACCGTGTAAGCGAGCTGATAGACAACAGCGCCGAAGAAGGAAACACCTTTAAGCCGGATGTCGCCCATGCTGCCAGAAAGTCGTATAATTTTCTGGGGATGCTGCCATAAATCGGGGAGGAAGGACTATGTCCTATAAATTACGAAGATTAGGAATTGGAAACGGGTCAGTAACCTTTGGAAACGTACTGCTTTGGGGTCTGTTTGTGACAGCATGGGGAGCCATTGCCTGTTCCTGAAAAATATTTTCATAGACAGCCTTGTCAGCAGGCTGTCGTGTGATATGCGTTCTGCGTCCGTTTTACACTGTTATCGGGAAACAGATACCGAAAATAAGAAGTCGATATATGCGGCATGAAAATAATGTCATTCTACCTTATGCAAGCTGCTGATGATAATTCTTGCGGAAGGCGGAAAGGCATGTTACATGAACTGAACTGAATTAAAAAGCTCCCAACCTCTTATGAAGTTGAGAGCTTTTTAACAATCACTTACAGCTTATGAAAAGTGATGCAGTTGGGCACATCCACATGAAGCGGCGGACCGTTCATGATCAGGGTACCCTCCTGCACGTTCACATGGAAAAAGGTCATATCATTTGACTCATGATTCAGAGCCACCAGGAACTTATCATTGGGGAACAAAATGGCATCCTTGGGATACTCACCACTTACCGGCAGGCAAAATACCTTTGTCAGCATCCCCGTCTCCTCATCCACGGTAAAGAGCACCGCCGAATTATCTCCCGCCACCGTACTCACCAGATACTTGTGATCCTCGGAAAAGGTCAGCGCGCTGGCTGCATTGGAGCTCCCCTGCTCACGCTGGGCGATTTCCACAGTCTGAATTTTCTCAAAGACAGGCTGCCCTTCCTCATCCTCATAGGAATACACGTCTATAAAACATTTCCATTCGTGTACGATATAAATAAACCGCCCGTCCCTGGATATTTTGATATGTCTGGGCGCCGATTCAATCTCGCTCCTGATCACGTCCGCCAACATCACTTTACCGGTTACAACGTCCAGCCGATAGACATTTACGTGGTCCATCCCCTGATCCGCCACCAGCAGGTATTTATTATCATGCGTCATTCTGGCACAGTTAATGTGAGGCCTGAAATTTCTCTCCGCCAGACTGCCCAGCCCTTTATGAAAGATTTCATCGGTAATCTCACCGATAGAGCCGTCCTCCTTCAGCTTCAGTACCGTCAGCTTACCGTCATGGTAGCCTGCCACAAACAGGTACTGATCCGTATAATCCGTGGACACATAGCAGCCCCTCATGCCGTTAATCGGCGCAAAATTCAAAAGATCCAGTCCGCCGTCCTTCTTGATCTTATAGGATTCCACCCCAAAATCCGTAATAGAATACAGATACTTCTCATTGTGGGAAATCGTCACATAAGAAGAATTTGTGATCTCCACCTGATCTTTTTCTAAGAAGCGCCCGTTTTTCATATCCACGTCATATATTTTGATCCCGTGGTTATCTCCCCGCGTATAGGTAGAGACATATGCCACATACTTTTCCTTTTCCATGGGCCATACCTCCTTTATCTTTACATAAATATAGCACAAAAATACGCTTTGTAAAAGATATATTTTTACTTTCCCAGCCAGCAAATTAGCGTGATAACCGTCTCTGCGGCAAGCCGTATCACGTGATGACGAATATGGAGATTCTTCTGCCGGACACCGTTGATCAGCGCGCCGGCGGAAATACCCAGCATCCTATTCATAAATTTTGTGTTTATATACTTCCATTTAGGCACATTTCCGGAATTTTCTTTTATGCCCGGATATGGTACAATTCTTAAGGAAAGTATCAGATTCAGAGCGGCAACAAAAAAAGAACAGTTTACA